>JBGOSW010000012.1:0-42792 GCA_041476145.1 Binatia bacterium | reverse complement strand
TCGAGATCGAGCTCAACGACGACACGGAGCTCGACACGCTCTTGGACGCGGACGAGTACGATGCGCTGATCTCCGGCGAGGAGGAGGCGTGAGCGGCGGGCGAGGTCCCGCGCTTCTCGCCCTTCTCGCGCTCCTCACGTTCCTCCCGGCGTCGTCCGGCGCCGGATCCTCCGCCGAGGAGCTCGTTCACCAGCTCCAGATGCGCGGCATCCGCAACGAGCGCGTGCTCGAGTCGATGCGCCGCGTGCCGCGGGACGAGTTCGTGCCCGCCGCCGTGCGCGCGCGCGCGTACGACGACGTGCCGCTCGACATCGGCCACGGTCGGACGATGCCGCCGCCGTACCTCGTCGCCCTCATGACCGAGGAGCTCGGCCTCCGAGGCAACGAGCGCGTACTCGAGATCGGCACCGGCTCGGGCTACGGGGCGGCGATCCTGGCGGTGCTGGCGCGCGAGGTCTACTCGGTGGAACTCGTGTCCGCGCTCGCGCGCGGCGCTCGTCTCCGGCTGACACGCGTCGGCTATCGCAACGTGCACGTGAAGCAGGGCGACGGCACCCTCGGCTGGCGCGAGTATGGACCGTACGACGCGGTCGTGGTGACGGCGGCGGCGCCGAGCGTGCCGCGCGCCCTCGTCGATCAGCTGCGCGAGGGCGGCGTGTTGGTGATGCCGCTCGGTGAGCCCGACGGCCGTCAGGTGCTGATTCGCGGCGTGAAGCGCGGCATCAAGCTGCGCGCCAAAGAGGTCGCCGAGGTGCGTTTCGTCCCGCTGCTGAGCGGTGGGAGCGGCGCCGCCGAGCCGGTCGCGGATCCCGCGCGCCGCTCACCGGCGCGCGGCTTCACTGAAGAGGAGCTTCCGCCGCAGGACGGCTCGAGCCCGGAAAGCGATAGACGACCTCCCCGGGCCGCACGAACCCGAGCTGCTCGCGCGCCAAGCGCTCGAGATAGCGATCGTCGGTGCGAAGCGCGTGCAACTGCGTCCGCAGCCGTTGGTTCTCCAGCAACAGGCCGCCGATCCGCTGCTTGATCGCCGCCTCCTCGCTCGTGAGCGCGCGCAGGTGCAGGAGACCGCGGCTGCCGAACAAGATGGCCGCGACGAGGGTGACGGATACACCCGCCGCCGCGACGATCGCGAGCCGTTGCCGCAGCATTCGACGACGCGAGGGCGGCTGACGCACGGACGCGGACGCTACACGACGCGCCGGGCGGAAGACAAGCGTTCCACCACCGCGCGCAGCATGCGATGGCGCGCGCCGGCAGCGGCGCGCGAGGAAGGAGTCGAGTCGTGAAGATTCGGAAAATCCATGCCCGGGAGATCCTGGACTCCCGCGGCAACCCCACGGTCGAGGTCGACGTCATGCTCGAGCACGGCGTCTGCGGACGCGCCGCAGTGCCGTCGGGTGCGTCGACGGGCGAGCATGAAGCGGTCGAGCTGCGCGATGCGAAGGCCAAGCGCTACGGTGGGAAGGGCGTGGAGCAGGCGGTCGCGAACGTCAACCGCGTGCTGGCGCGGCGACTCGTGGGTCGCGATCCGCGCCGCCAGGCCGAGATCGACCGGCTGATGATCGAGCTCGACGGCACCCCCAACAAGAGCCGCCTGGGGGCGAACGCCATTCTCGGCGTCTCGCTCGCGGTCGCGCACGCGGCCGCCGCCGCGATGAAGCTTCCCCTCTACGCGTACCTGGGCGGAAAGAAGGCGCAGGTGCTGCCGGTCCCGATGTTCAACATCCTGAACGGCGGCGCGCACGCCGACAACACGGTCGATCTGCAGGAGTTCATGGTGATGCCCGTCGGCGCACGGTGCTTCGTGGACGCGCTGCGGATGGGCGCCGAGATTTTCCACGCGCTGCGCGCCGTGCTGCGCGGCCGCGGCCTTTCGACCGCCGTCGGCGACGAGGGTGGCTTCGCGCCCAATCTCGCCTCCGACGAGCAGGCGCTGCAGGCGATCATGGAGGCGATCACCACCGCGGGCTACCGGCCTGGAAGCCAGGTGCGTATCGCGATCGACGCGGCGGCGAGCGAGCTCTGGGAGAACGGCCGCTACGTGTTCCGGAAGTCGGGGGCGCCGCCGCGGACCAGCTCCGAGATGGCGGAGCTCTACGCGTCCTGGCTCGAGCGCTATCCGATCGCCTCCATCGAGGACGGCCTGGCCGAGAACGACTGGGAGGGATGGACGGGCCTGACGCGTCGTCTCGGACGGCGCGTGCAGCTCGTCGGCGACGACCTTTTCGTCACCAATCGCGAGCGGCTGCGCCACGGCATCGAACTCGGCGCCGGCAACTCGATTCTCATCAAGGTGAATCAGATCGGAACGCTGACGGAGACGCTCGACGCGATCGCGACCGCGCGCGCCGCCGGCTACACCACGGTCATCTCGCACCGCTCCGGCGAGACCGAGGACGCGACGATCGCCGATCTCGCGGTCGCGGTGAACGCCGGGCAAATCAAGACGGGCAGCCCCTGCCGCGGCGAACGCACCGCAAAATACAATCAGCTCCTGCGCATCGAGGAACATCTCGGACGGCGTGCGCGTTACCTTGGAAGCGCGGTTTTTTCGCGCCCGCGCGCGACGGCGAAGAGCGCGCAAAACCGCGCCAGTCGCGGTTTAGAACGGCCTGCTACTCTTTCCGGGCGATCACGGTGAACGGCATTTTAGAAGCTCGAACCAGGTAGGCATCACCCTGATTCTTCTCGCGAAAACAGAAGCAGAATGTGATTTTTCTCTTGACAGCTCTAACGGGTGTTCCCTATGATGCGCGGCGTTGAGGGGTGGTGGAGGAAGAGTGGGTTGGGGGAGCGCTCGCCTGAGCGAAACCAAACCAGAACGCAGTGAACAGTAGCCGTTGAGGGAGGTGCCTATGGCAGCCAAGAAGAAAGCATCGAAGAGCAAGAAGAAAGCTCCCGCCAAGAAGGGCGGAGCCAAGAAGAAGAAGTAGTTTCGTTTCGATCACGACTCATCGAAAGAGTTCGTAGCTTGTAGCTCCGATACTCAGGCGAGATGTAGAGCCCCCGGGCTCTAACGAAAAAGGCCCTTTGACGTTCTCGTTGAAGGGCCTTTTTTATTCCGCACGCCCATGCGCACTCACGTCGGCGGGCTCCCCGTCGAGATCACCAGGCCGGAGTCGGCGAAGTTCCACCATCCGTTGCTGCTGCTGCACGGGTTGTGGACGGACAGCTGGATTTGGGAGCCGTTCGCCGCCTACCTCGCCCACCGCGGCTGGGAGTCGTGGGCGCCGTCCCTGACGACGGTGCCCGCCAGCGCGGCCGCGCATGCGCTCGACGACGTCATGCGCGCGTTGCCCGCGGCGCCGGTGATCGTCGCCCACGACGTCGGCATCCTCGCCGCGGCCTCCTGCGCGCAGCGCGGGACGGTTCCGGCGATCGTGGCGATCGCGCCGGTGGCGCCGCCGTCGGAGACCGCCTCGGGGCGGGGGATCTTCGCCTGGCCGCAGTTCTGGCGCGCTCGCCTCGCGGGGGCGCGCGTATCCCCGCCGCGCGGCGCCGGCGCGCGCGCGTTTCTCGGCGGGGCGCTGGCGGTGCGGAATCGGCTCCGCGCCGATTCGGGCGCGACGTTTCGTGCGATCGCGTCGGGGCGCACGCGCTTGCCGGCACGGCTCGACGTGCCCGGGCTCGTCCTCGGCGGCGAGCGCGACGCGATCGCGCCTGACGCGGCGCTGGGGGCGCTCGCGGCGCGCTTCGGCTGGACGCGGCGCGCATATCCCGGGCGTGGCCACTTCGCGATCCTCGAGCCCGGATGGGAGGCGCTCGCCGACGACGTGCATCGCTGGGTCGTACAGACGGTCGGCGCCGAGCTTCTCGCCCTCCTCGATGACGACGACCCGGACCCCCTTTGACACTATGGAACGCGTTAGATATGCACCCCCGAAGAAAATCCACCACCACACCCCCAAAGGGAGGGAGCCCCAATGGCAGACCGTCCGCAGGCCACGAACGTTCCAGATGTGTTCAAAGGGATGCCCGACCGCTTCAACGCGGGCGCGGCAAAGGGCATGAAGGCCGTCTATCAGTTCGATCTCACTGGTGACGGCGGCGGCAAGTACAATCTCGCGATCGACGACGGCAAGCTCGCCGTTGCCGACGGCGCGCACGCGTCGCCGAACATCACCATCACCATGGCTGCCGCCGATTACCTCGACATGGTGAACGGCAAGCTGAACCCCCAGATGGCGTTCATGAGCGGCAAGCTCAAGATCGCCGGCGACATGGGGTTGGCGATGAAGATGGCGCAGCTCTTCCCGATGAGCTGAGCGCGCGGACGACGATTCATCGCGGGGAGCCACGTTCGACGAACGGGCTCCCCTTTCTTTTGCCCGGCGTCGCGCGCGGACGGATCAGCGCGTGACGGGAATGCCGTCGAGCGCAGTGTGGATGCCGCACTCGACCTTGTCGCGTCCCGCCCAGCGCCCGGCGCGCTCGTCCTCGCCGGCGAGGACGGAGCGCGTGCACGGCGCGCAGCCGATGCTCGTGTAGCCTTGCTCGAAGAGCGGATGGAAGGGCAGGTCGTGCCGCTTCAAGTAGTAATAGGTGTCCTTCGAGCTCCAGCGCGCGAGCGGATTCACCTTCACGAGCCCGCTCGCCAAGGTTTCGAGGATCGGCAAGGCGCGTCGCGTGTTCGCCTGGTCGCGGCGACGCCCGTTGATCCAGGCACGGACACCCGCGAGCGCGCGCCGCAGCGGCTCGACCTTGTTGATCTCGCAGCAGCGATCGGGATCGCGTCGATAGAGCTCGGGGCCGCCGTGCTGCGCTTCGACTGCGGCGGCCGTCGGCTCGGGACCGGCCTCGACGAGATTCCACCCGTAGCGCTCCACCAGCAGATCGCGATAGGCCAACGTCTCCGGAAAATGATAGCCGGTATTGATGAAAACGATGGGCGTCGTCGGATCGACGTCCTGCAACATGTGCGCGAGGGCGACGCCTTCATGCTGAAACGAGCAGGTCAGCACCGCATCGGGCGCGTACGTCGCGACCGTCCAGCGCAGAATGTCCAACGGGGGAATGTCTTCGAAGTGACGGGACAGCGTCGGGAGATCGGGACCGGCGGCGGTCGGTTGATGCATCCACCGAGGCTGTAACATACGTGCCCGAGAGCGGCAACGTTGCGGGCCGTGGCGACGAGCGGGAGCGGAAGTGCGGACGCGTCTACGGGTGATCGGGTTGATGTCGGGTACGTCGTGCGACGGCGTCGACGCGGCGGTGGTGCGCGTGCGCCGGCATGGGACCGCGCTGCGCGCGACGCTCGAGACGTTCGCGACCACGCCGTACACGCCGGCGATGCGCCGCCGCCTGCTGCGCGTCGCCGGCGGCGCGGCGGTGCCCGCGGCGGAGATCGCCGCCCTCGCGGGCGCGCTCGGCGAGCGCTTCGCGGCGGCGGTCTCGGCTCTCCGCCGGCGCGCGCGCGCGCGGTCCATCGACCTCGTCGGTTGTCACGGGCACACCGTGCACCACGATCCGACGGGTGCGCGCGTCACGTTGCAGCTCGGCGAAGCGGCGATCGTCGCCGTCCGCACCGGTCTCACCACCGTCGCCGACTTCCGTCCCGCCGACGTCGCGGCCGGCGGCCAAGGCGCGCCGCTCGTGCCGTTCGTGCACGCCGCGCTCTTCCGCGACACTAGGCGCGCCCGCGCGGTGCAGAATCTCGGCGGCATCGGCAACGTCACCTACCTTCCGCCCGGTCGCGGCGTCGCGGACGTACGGGCCTTCGACACCGGTCCCGGCAACATCGTGATCGATGGTCTCGTGCGCCGCCTCTCGCACGGCCGGCATTGGCTCGATCGTGGCGGCGTGTGCGCGGCGCGCGGCCGTGTCGACGATGCCCTGGTCGCGCGCCTGCTCCGCCACGAGGTGTTCCGCCTCGAGCCGCCGAAGTCGACCGGCCGCGAGCTCTTCGGCGAGGCGTACGTCGACGCGCTCGTCACCGCCGGTCGGCGCCGTCGACTCTCCGACGACGACCTCGTCGCGACCGCCACCGCGCTCACCGCGGCGAGTTGCGCCGACGCCTATCGCCGCTTTCTCCTCCCGCACGGGCCGATCGACGAGGTGGTGCTCTGCGGCGGCGGTGCCGACAATCCGACGCTCGTCGGCATGCTTCGCGCCGCGCTGCCGTTCGCGTCGGTGCGCACGACCGCCGCGCTCGGCGTCCCGGCGCAGGCGGTCGAGGCGGTGGCGTTCGCGGTCCTCGCCGCTGCGGCCGTCTGGGGCATGGCGAGCAACGTCCCGGCCGCGACCGGTGCCGCCCGCGCGCTCGTCCTCGGGAAAATCGTCCCGGGCGCGAACTACGCGAGCGTGACCCTGACCGGCCCGGTCGCCGTGGGTACGCCGCGCCCGGACGCGCCCACGCCGGTGCGCGGGCGCGGACGCCGCCTTGCCGCATCGCAGGGTCGTGGCTAAGACGAGGACATGCGCATCACGATGGTGAAGAAGAAGCTCCGCGACGGCAGCGACTGCCGGAAGTGCGAGGAGGTAACCGAATACCTCCGCGGTCGCGGGCTCTGGGAGCGCATCGACGAGGTGATCTGGGCCGAGGAGGGAAATGCCGAAAGCCCCGGCATGATCTTGGGCGAGCGCCTCGGCGTCGAGCGCGCGCCCTTCTTCGTCGTGCGCGACGATGCCGGCGAGATCGTCTACACGAGCGTGCTCCAGCTCGCGCAGCGTCTCGGCCAGAACGTCAGCACCGTGGACCGCGCTCGCGACGTCGATCCCGACGACGTCGGCGGGATTTAGCTACTTCTGCACGTTTCCCGCGTGTAGGCCGCACTCTTTCATCGTCTCCTCCTCCCACCACCAGCGGCCCTCGCGCTCGTGCTGGCCGGGATTGACGGGACGCGTACAGGGCTCGCAGCCGATGGAGACGAAGCCGCGATCGTGGAGCGCGTTGTACGGGACGTCGTGCTCCCGGACGTAGGCCCACACCTGCTTCGAGGTCCAGTTGGCGATCGGATTGAACTTGACGAGTGGACGCTCGGGGGTGCCGAAGGTCGGATCGAGCTGCACGACCGGCACCTCGGCACGCGTGCCGGGGCTCTGATCCCGGCGCTGACCGGTCACCCACGCGGCGAGCGGCCGCAGCGCGCGTACCAGCGGCTCGACCTTGCGGACGCCGCAGCATTCCTTGTGGCCGTCCTGGTAGAAGGAAAAGAGGCCTTTCTCGCGCACCAGCTTCTGCACCGCCTCGGGCTGCGGGAAGAACGTCTCGATCTCGATGCCGTAGTGACCGCGGACGCGCTCGAGGAACTGGTAGGTCTCCGGATGCAGGCGTCCGGTGTCGAGCGAGAACACCTTGAAGCGGCCGCCGATCTTGGACGCCATGTCCACGAGGACGACGTCCTCCGCGCCGCTGAACGAGATCGCGAGGTCCGGCGCGTATTCGCGCAGAGCGACGCCGAGGATCTCACGTGGATCACGACCGGCGTACTCCGCGGCGAGCGCCGGGATTGCCTTTGCTTCGAGCGCCATTGGTGGTCTCCAGGGGTAGAAGCGAACGTGCGCCCCTTATGTACCGCCATGACTCCCCTGTCGCAAGAAGATTGCGAGCGCGCTCCGGCGCCGGGCCGGGCGCGCGCTCGTCTCAGGCCTTGGCGACGGAGAGGTCGCGCTTCGGGATCTCGCGCATGAGGAAGTCCGAGGCCTCCTCGGGCGTTCCCGCGCTCTGCATGCGCTGCATGCCCTCGGTGACGGTCTTCCGCGTCAGCAGGATGCCGTAGCTCTCGAGGATGCGACGCACCATCTCGTAGTGCGTATCGATCGATTGCGTGACCGACGCGTAGCCGTGCTGCGCCGCGCGCCGGCGCTCCCAGAACGCGAGCGGCGTCATCTGGAAGAAATCGATGTCGGTCTCGGTGGGCTCGATGAGGATGATGTCGCCCTTGAAGTTCGGATCGTCCTGATACTGGCGGAGACCGAGCTGCAACCGCGAGTGCAGCAGGGTGCGCAGCACCTGGTTGAGGATCACCAGCATGCCGCGGTCGGCGAGCTGCATGCTCTCGGCGACGTAGTCGTCGGACTGCGGATCGTACTTGCGGACGACGCGGTTCGAGAACGGGCGGAAGGGGTTGTAACAGATGATGAGATCGGCGCCGTGCTCGATCGCGACGTCGATGTTGGCGGTGCGGCGGACGCCGCCGTCGACGTAGTCGATGCCGCGGATGCGCGCCGGGCGGTAGAAGCCGGGCAGCGCCGTCGACGCCTGCACCGACTCCGAGATGGTGAGCGAGCTGTCCTCGTCGTGCCCGAAGACGACGCGCTCGGCGGAGTCGAGGTTCATCGCGACGATGTAGAGTTCGCGCTTGCGCGCCTGGAAGAGCGCCTTGAAACTGTTCGGCATGTGCCCGAGCTCGAGGTTGTGCCGCAGATAACGTTCGATCGACGAGTTGTCGAAGATCCCGGAGGGCAGATAGTCGAGGGGAAACGGAAAGGGACGCGTCGTGAGGAGCGCGTCGCCGATCGGCAGCAAGATCTCGCGCAGGTTGGCGAGCGAGCGGTCGCGGAGAAACGCCTGCATCGGCTCCGTGATGCGCTCGGCGAGCGCCGGACTCTTCGCCACCAGGTCGATCAGCGAGCCCGGCAGGAAGGCGGCGATATCGAGCACGTAGCGCAGCGGCTTCTCGACGAACTCCTGATAGTTGGGTTGATAGAAGTCGAACAGACTGAACTGGGTGAACTCCTCGGAGCTGCCCTCGAGGCTGCGCATCATCACCGGTGGTGTGACGCCGCTCGCGAGCGGTGCCGCGAGGAACGCGCCCGCGGAGAGACCGACGTACATGTCGAAGTCGGTCGTCTTGCGGTTGACGAGGAAGTCGTCGAGCGCCTTCAAGCCGCCGAGCTTGAAACCGCCGCCGCTGATCGCGCCTCCCGCGAGTACGAGGGCGGTACGCGGGTTGCGCTTGCGGACGGTGAGGTCGCTCTTCTGGACGATCGTGATCCCCATGTTAGCCTTCCATACGGTGCGCTGGCGTGTCGTCTCGCGCATCGATGCCGATGCGCAGGCGTTTCGCAGCCGCCGCTCCTGGCGCGCCAGTCCGATCAGCCGTTGAACGTCGGTCGCGAGGTCGGGGTACCGTTGCGTCAGCCGTAGTAGGTGTCCGACGTCGGAATCGTTCTGGTGCCATCCTCCTCCGAGCTGACGACCGCCTTCCGGATCGTCCAACCCCGCTCCACGAGCCATGCGTCACACCACCCCGCAGCAGCAAGCACCGTGCCACTACCGCCATCCGCCACATTCCCGTGCTCACATGGAAACCGGTCAGACTCGAGTCATAACCGAGAGCTCACCGCTCCGTAACGTACAGCAAGTGCGAGCGTCAAGAGCGTGAGACTGTCCGCGATCGTCCGCCGTCTTTTGCAGAGCCGCCCGAGCCCCTCCCGAGCGGGCGCGGCTGCGCGATTCGGCCGTCAAAGAAAGTGCAGCGGAGGGTGCCTTTCGAGGGCCGCGTTCGCACGTTCGAGGTCGGCAGCGGTATCGATGACGCGCCAAAATCCCGCAAACGGGAATCCATAGAGCGGCGCAGCGGCGGCGAGCATCGCCGGATAGGTCTCGCGCGTGATGCTGAACGCGCGCGCCGCCGGCATGTAGTCGAAGACGCGCGGCGAGAGGATGTGCACGCCGGCGAACATGTAGGCGGTGAGCGCCGTCGAATCCTCGGCGGGCCGCCCGAGGAAGCGCCGAATGCGCTGATCGGCGTCGATCTCGACCAGCCCGTAGCGTTCCTGTTCGGCATCGCGACGGAGGACGAGCGTCGCCGCCGCGCCGTGGGCGCGATGCGCGGCGAGGAGCGCGTCGAGCGGCAGATCGATGATCGTGTCGCCGTTCAGCACCAAGAAATCGTCGCCGGCGAGGAGCGCCGCGGCGTTCTTGATGGCGCCGCCGGTGTCCAGCAGCGGATCCTCGGGCGAGTACACGATGCGGACGCCGAACGCGGCGCCGTCGCCGAGCGCGGCGCGTAGCGCCGCGCCGTGATGGTGCAGGTTGATGATGACCTCGGTGACGCCGTAGCGGCGCAGCAGGAGGAGGTTGTAGGCGATCAACGGACGACCGCGGACCTCGACGAGCGGCTTCGGTCGGTCGAGCGTGAGCGGCCGGAGCCGGGTCCCGAGTCCCGCCGCGAGCACCATCGCCTTCACGGCGTCGTGGCTCCCGACACGGCCGGCCACGGCAGGGCTGCGAACTGCTCGGCGAGGCCGCCTCGAAGCGGCGTCTCGGCGATGAAACGGCGGGCGGTCGCGACGACCTCGGGAAGGAACGCCAACGGTGCCGCCTTCTCCTTCGCGAGCGCGACGTAGTGGATACGGCCGATGACCTTGAGGGCGCGCTGCAGCGCGACGAGGCCGTACCGGCGGCGCGATCCGCCGTCCTCGGTGCCGCCGCGCAGGCTCCAATAGTAGGTGCGCAGGCGGGCCTCCATCGCCGGCGACACCACCCGCGGGGTGATGCGGTCGGTGAGGAGCGAGGCCACGTCGTATTCGGGCGGCGCGAGGAGGGCGTCCTGGAAGTCGATGAGGAGCGGCGCGTCGCCGCGCATCAGGATGTTCCAACTGTGGTAGTCGCGGTGGCTGAGCACGAGCTCGGCGCCGGCGAGCTCGTCGGCGAGCGCGGCGAAGCTCGCCTCGAAGCCGGCGCGGGCGCTCGGTGCGAGCGCCGCGCCGAGGCGGCGCTCGACGCCCCACTCGAGAAAATGCTCGAGCTCCCAGCGATAGAGCCGCGCGTCGAACCGTTGCGTGAAGGCGATGCTGCGACGGTCGCGGCTGGCGGTGCCGCGCTCGTGGAGGACGACGAGCGCCGCGAGCGCGCGCCGGTAGAGCGATTCCGCGGCCTCCGGCTCGGCGACGACGCGGTCCCACAAGAGTACGTCGCCGCCGTCCTCGAGGAGGAGGATGCCGGCCTCGAGGTCGTCGGCGTAGACCTGCGGCACGGCCGCGCCGATCGACGTCAGCAGGCGATGGACGTCGAGGAACGGCAGCTCGCGCGGCGGCTCGGGAAAGATGCAGAGCTCCTCGGAGCTGAGCGGCAGCCCGCTGCCGGCGAGGACCATGACGACCAGGGCCGGTGGCGCGCCGCCGCCCGCGGTGCGCGCCCGCAGGTAGCGGCGCGCCGAGAAGTCACCGGCGAGGTGCGCGAGCCCGGTCACCGCGGCGCCCCGCCAGCGGCGCGCGACGAGCGCCGCGACGGCCGGCAGTACGGGATCGTTCATCGCACTCGTCATCCCCCGCCGCTCCTCGTCGCACCGGCGCTATCAGAGCCTGCAAATCCTTGTCAAAACAGCACGCCGCGCGCATCGCTGGACGCGGCGTTCACCTTGACTTGCGGAGATCGCTGGCATAATCGACACGCGTTTCTCGGCGGCAACCGTCGCGTTCCTCCACAATGCTAGACCAATATCTCGGCGTCGTCTTCACCTTCGGCTTCGCCGCCATCATCGTCGGCGTGATGTGCGCCGCCAGCAGGCTGCTCGGCCCGCATCACATGGACGCCGTGAAGGAGCAGGTTTTCGAGTGCGGCAATCCGCCGACCGGCCCGGCACGCGGGCGGTTCTCGGTGCGCTTCTACCTCGTCGCCATTCTCTTCATCGTTTTCGACGTCGAGGTCGTCTTCATGTATCCCTGGGCGATCGTCTTCCGGCGGCTCGGCGTGCCGGGTCTGATCGAGATGACGCTCTTCATCGCCGTGCTTGCCGGGGGCCTCGGGTACGTATGGAAGAAGGGCGCGCTCGCCTGGGACTGAGCGGAGCGCGATCGAGCGCAGAGGTATCGGACGGGTGTGGGCTGACGCGGGGATAGCGGCCGTCAAGTCGCTGGTGATGCTGCTCTTGGCGCTCAACTTGAGCGTCGTACTGCTGTGGGTCGAGCGCAAGGGCAGCGCCCTCATCCAAGACCGCGTCGGTGCCAATCGCGCCAACATCTTCGGCGGCTTGCTGCCGTTCAATCTCGGCATCGTGAACACGCTGATCGCCGACCCGATCAAGATGTTCACCAAAGAGGACGTGATCCCGGCGGGCGCCGACAAGCTCCTGCACTTCCTCGGACCTTTCCTCGCGGTGTTTCCGGTGCTGGTGACGCTCGCGGCCGTGCCCTTCGGTGACGTGCTGGTGGTCGGCGAGCGGACGATCAATCTCCAGGTCGCCGATCTGAACGTCGGCATCCTCTACGTACTCGCGATGTCGGGCCTCTCCGTGTACGGCATGGTCCTCGGCGGCTGGGCGTCGAACAGCCGCTGGTCGCTGCTCGGCGCCATCCGCGGCTCGGCGCAGATGATCTCGTACGAGATCGCGATGGGGCTGGGGCTGATCGGCGCGATCCTGACCTACGGCACGCTCGATCTGCAGGCGATCGCCCGTGCCCAGGGCGCCAACATCTGGGGCGTCCTGCCGGCGTGGGGCGTCCTCTATCAGCCGCTCGGGTTCCTGATTTTCCTCGTCGCCGGCATCGCCGAGACCAAGCGTGTGCCGTTCGACCTGCCGGAGGGCGAGTCGGAGCTCACCAGCGGCTACTTCACCGAGTACTCGGGCAGCAAGCAGGCGACCTTCATGCTGAGCGACTTCGCCGAGATCGTCGTCGTGTCGGCGCTCGCGACGACGCTCTTCTTCGGGGCGTGGCAGGTGCCGTACCTCGGGCGCGACGGCTTCCACTTCCCCGGCGGCTTCGCGTTCGCGCTGCCGCAGCTCGTCGTCGTCGTGGCGCAGATCGCGAGCTTTCTCCTCAAGGTCCTCGTCCTCTGCTGCTTTCAGATCCTGGTGCGCTGGAGTCTGCCGCGCTACCGCTACGATCAGCTCATGGACCTCGGCTGGAAGCGGCTCCTGCCGCTGGCGCTGCTGAACGTGCTGGTCACCGCGGTGGTCATCGTGCTCGTGGGCTGAGCGATGGGGCCGATCACCTTCGCCGTCCTCGCGCTCGCGCTCGTCGTCTCGGCGCTGACGGTCGTCGTCCATCCGAGCCCGGTGAAGAGCGCCATGGCGCTCGTGACCACGCTCTTCCTGCTCGCGGTCGTCTTCGTATTCCTCGGCGCGCACATGATCGCCGCGCTCCAGGTCATCGTCTACGCCGGCGCGATCATGGTGCTCTTTCTCTTCGTCATCATGCTGCTCAACCTCTCGGACGACGGCGACGAGACGCGCTCTCGCGGGCGGGTGCTCTTCCGGCTCGGCGCCTGGGTTGGGGGCGGCGTGCTCGCCGGCGAGCTCGCGACGCTCTTCCTCCGCGTGCCCTTCCCGGCCGCGGCCGCGGCACCCGCGGGGTACGGCGGCGCCGAGGCCGTTGCCATTTCGCTCTTCACCGACTTCCTGCTGCCCTTCGAGCTCACCTCGATCCTGCTCCTGGTCGCGGTCGTCGGCGCGGTCGTCCTCGCGCAGCGGCGGGCGGCCTGATGGTCCCGACGAGCTGGTACCTCGCGCTCTCGGCGGTCCTGTTCGCGATCGGCGCGATCGGCGTCCTGGTACGTCGCAACGTCATCGTCGTCTTCATGGCGATCGAGCTCATGCTGAACGCCGTGAACCTCACCTTCGTCGCCTTCGCCCGCCAGCTCGGCACGGTCGACGGGCAGGTGATCGTGTTCTTCGTGATGACCGTCGCCGCGGCCGAGGCCGCCGTCGGTCTCGCCATCATCATCGCCGCCTTCCGCAACCATCCGACGGTGAACGCGGACGAACTCGCGGTTCTGCGCTGGTAGGCCGATGCCCGGTGCATCCATCCCGACGTCGACCTTGTGGCTGATCCCGGCGCTGCCGCTCGCCGGCTTCGGGCTCGCCGTCGTCTGTGGGCGCGCCCGCCGCCTGGTCACGATCGCCGCGCCGCTCGCCGTCGGCGCCGCTTTTGCCCTGGCGCTCGCCGCCGTCCTCGCGTTGGCGCGCGCGCCCGAGGGCGCGCGGCTCGTCGATCACGTCTATCCGTGGATCACCGCCGGTGCCTTCCACGCCGACGTCGCGTTTCGCGTCGACGCGCTCTCCGCGGTGATGGTGCTGATCGTCACCGGCGTCGGATTTCTCATCCACGTCTACTCCGTCGGCTACATGGCGCACGACGAGAGTCTGCCGCGCTTCTTCGCCTATCTGAACCTCTTCATGTTCGCGATGCTCCTCCTCGTCCTCGCCGACAATCTCCTCGTGCTCTTCGTCGGCTGGGAGGGCGTCGGCCTGTGCTCCTATCTGCTCATCGGCTTCTGGTACGAGAAGGACGAGAACGCCGCCGCCGGCAAGAAGGCGTTCATCGTCAACCGCATCGGCGACATGGGGTTCGTGCTCGGCCTGCTGCTCTTGGCGTGGAGCACGGCGGCGAACGGCACGCTCAGCCTCGACATCGCCCACGTCGAGGAGCACGCGCAGACGCTCGCGCCCGACGTCGCGACCGCGATCGCACTGCTCCTCCTGGTCGGCGCCGCCGGCAAGTCGGCGCAGTTGCCGCTCTACGTCTGGCTCCCCGACGCGATGGCCGGCCCGACGCCGGTCTCGGCGCTCATCCACGCGGCGACGATGGTGACCGCCGGCATCTACATGATCGCCCGCCTGCACGTGGTGTTCCTCGCGAGCCCGATCGCGCTCGAGGTGGTGGCGATCCTCGGCGCCGCGACGGCGCTCTTCGCGGCGACGATCGCGCTCGTGCAGACCGACATCAAGAAGGTGCTGGCGTACTCGACGGTGAGCCAGCTCGGCTTCATGGTCCTGGCGCTCGGTGTCGGCGCCTTCGCGACCGCGATCTTCCACCTGATGACGCACGCCTTCTTCAAGGCGCTCCTCTTCCTCGGCGCCGGCAGCGTCATCCACGGGATGAGCGGCGAGCAGGACGTCCGCGAGATGGGTGGGTTGCGCCGGCAGATGCCGGTCACGTGGTGGACGTTTCTCGTCGGCACGCTCGCGATCGCCGGCGCGCCGGGTTTCGCCGGCTTCTTCAGCAAGGACGAGATCCTCGCCCACGCCTGGGGGACGGGGCACCACGTGCTCTGGGCGGTCGGCGCGCTCACCGCCGCGCTCACCGCCTTCTACATGTTCCGCCTCCTCTTCCTCACCTTCACGGGCGCGCCGCGCGCCCGACCCGAGGTCGCGCACCACGTGCACGAATCGCCGGCGGTGATGATCCTACCGCTCGTCGTCCTCGCCGTGCTGTCGATCGTCGGCGGCTGGGTCGGCTTGCCGGAGGGCTGGCTCTGGGGACCGGCGTTCGGCCGCTTCCTCGCCCCCGTCACCGGGCACCCGCACCTCGCCGAGCACGGCGCCGGCGTCGAGACGACGCTCATGGTGGTGACGACGCTCCTCGCGGCCGGCGGCGCCACCCTCGCCTACGTCTTCTACGTGCGGCGCCCCGAGCTGCCGCAGACCCTGGCGTCGCGTCTCGCGCCCCTCTACGAGCTTCTCGTCGGCAAGTACTGGGTGGACGAGCTCTACGATGCGGTCGTCGTGCGCCCGTACATCGCGCTGTCGAACGTCCTCTGGCGCGTCGTCGATCAGACGGTCATCGACGGGGTGGTGAACGGCGTCGCCACCACCGTCGTCGCGAACGGCCAGCTCTGGCGCTACGCGCAGGACGGCAACGTCCAGCACTACGCGCTCATCTTCCTCGGCGGCGCGGTCGCGCTGGTCTCCTACTACCTGGTGCGGTGACGAGCGGCCGATGGACAACATCCTACTGAGCTTGATCGTCTGGACGCCGCTCGTCGGCGCGCTTCTCGTGTTGCTGGTGCCGCGCGATCAGCCCGAGGGCGCCCGCCGCGCCGCGCTCGCCTTCTCGGTTCTCACCTTGCTGCTCTCCTTGGCGCTGTGGGCGGGATTCCGTACCGACACCGCGAACTTCCAGTGGGTCGAGCAGGACGTCTGGGTGCCGAGCTTCGGCATCCAGTACGTCCTCGGCGTCGACGGCATCAGCCTCTTCCTCGTGCTCCTCACCACCTTTCTCACCCCGATCGTGGTGCTGTTCTCCTTCGGCGACATCACCACGCGCGTGAAGGAGTACTTCTTCTTCCTTCTGATGCTCGAGACCGGGATGCTCGGCGCCTTCCTCGCGCTCGACCTCTTCCTCTTCTACGTCTTCTGGGAGCTGATGCTGGTGCCGATGTATTTCATCATCGGCGTCTGGGGCGGCGCGCGCCGCATCTACGCCTCGCTCAAGTTCCTCATCTACACGTTGACGGCGAGCCTGCTGATGCTGGTCGCGATCCTCTATCTCGTCGGCGTGCACGCGCGGACGGGGGCGGTCACCTTCGACGTCCGTCAACTCTACGGCACCGCGCTCGGACCGACCGAGCAGCTCTGGCTCTTCGCCGCGTTCGCGCTCGCGTTCGCGGTGAAGGTGCCGATGTTTCCGCTGCACACCTGGCTCCCCGACGCTCACGTCGAGGCGCCGACGGGCGGCTCGGTGATCCTCGCCGGCGTGATGCTGAAGATGGGAACCTACGGGTTCCTGCGTTTCGCGATGCCGCTCTTTCCCGACGCCATGCGGGCGGCGACGCCGCTCATCCTGGCGCTCGCCGTGATCGGGATTCTCTACGGCGCGGCGGTCGCCATGGTGCAACCGGATCTGAAGAAGCTCGTCGCCTACTCGTCGGTGTCGCACCTCGGCTTCGTGATGCTCGGCCTCTTCGCGGTGAACACCGTCGGCGTCGAGGGCGCGATCTACCAGATGCTGAACCACGGCCTCTCGACGGGGGCGCTCTTCCTCCTCGTCGGCATCATTTATGGGCGCCGGCACACGCGCGCGATCGCCGACTTCGGCGGTCTGTGGCGGCCGGTGCCGCGCTTCGCGGCGGTCTTCCTGGTGGTGATGTTCTCGTCGATCGGACTCCCCGGCCTGAACGGCTTCGTCGGCGAGTTCCTCATTCTGCTCGGCTCCTTCGGCGTCAACCGCGCCGCCACCGCGTGCGCCAGCGCCGGCCTCGTCATCGGCGCCGTCTACATGCTGTGGATGTTCCAGCGCGTCGTCTTCGGCCCGATCCGTCACGAGGAGAACGCGCACCTCCAGGACCTCACCCGGCGCGAGATCGCCGTCCTGACGCCGGTGGTGGTGATGATCGTCGTCATGGGCGTGTATCCGGGTCCGTTCCTGCGCACGATGGAGCCCTCGGTGAAGGCGCTCGTCGCCCGCATGGAAGGGCACCACAAGGCCATCGCCGCGACGGCGACCCCGCCGCGCGTCGCCGCGCGCACGGACGTCGGCCGATGACCCTGCCGGCGATCGATTGGATCGCGCTCCTGCCGCTCCTCTTGGTGAGCGGGCTCGGCTTCGTCTGCCTCGGTGCCGGGCTCTTCGTCGACGACGACGAGGTGCTCGGCTGGGGCGCCCTCGTCGGGCTCGCGGTCACGCTCATCGCGACCGCGCTCACGATCGGCCGGCGCGCCAGCGCCTTCAACGGCACCTTCGTCCTCGACGGCTATGCCTGCTTCTTCGATCTCTTGATCCTCGCCGTCGGCATCCTCGTGGTGCTGATGTCGATGAGCTACGTCGAGGAGACCGGCGTCGGCGCCGGCGAGTACTACGCGCTCGTGCTGTTCGCGATCGCCGGCATGATCGTCATGGCCTCGTCGATGGATCTCATCCTGATCTTCCTCGGCCTCGAGGTGATGTCGATCAGCGTCTACATCCTCGCCGGCGCGTGGCGGACGCAGGCGCGGTCGAACGAGGCGGCGATGAAGTACTTCATCCTCGGCGCCTTCGCGACCGGCTTCCTGCTCTACGGCATCGCGCTGGTGTACGGCACCACCGGCGCGACGCGTCTCGACCTCGTGGCGGAGAAGATCGACACCGTCCTCGATCGCCGCGTGCTCCTCGCCGGCGTCGCCATGCTCCTCGTCGGCTTCGGGTTCAAGGTGGCGGCGGTGCCGTTCCACATGTGGACGCCCGACGTCTACGAGGGCGCGCCGACGTCCGTCACGGCGCTCATGGCCGTCGCCGTGAAGAGCGCCGGCTTCGCCGCCTTCATCCGCGTCTTCCTGCGCGGCTTCATGGGCCTGCACGGCGAGTGGTCGATGCTCCTCTGGGCGCTCGCGGTCGCGACCATGACCGTCGGCAACGTCCTCGCGCTCGCGCAGCACAACATCAAGCGCATGCTCGCCTACTCGAGCATCGCGCACGCCGGCTACATCCTGGTCGCGCTCACCGCCGGCGGTGCGGTCGGCGGCGCCGCGGCGCTCTTCTACCTGCTCACCTACGCCGGCATGAACCTCGGCGCCTTCGGCGTCGTCCTCGCGCTCGGCCGGCACGGCGAGGCGCACGAGGAGATCGACGACTACGCCGGCCTCGGCTTCCGCTCGCCGCTCCTCGGCACGGCGATGGCGATCTTCATGCTGTCGCTGACCGGCATCCCGCCGCTCGCGGGCTTCGCCGGCAAGATCTACGTCTTCACCGCGGCGGTGCGCGAGGGCTACGTTGCGCTCGCCGTCATCGGCGTGCTGAACAGCGTCGTCTCCGCCGGCTACTACGTCCGCGTGCTGGTGGTGATGTTCATGACGCCGGGTACGGTCGAGGTCGTGCGCGCCGGCCGCCGCCCCTACCTCTACACATCGATCGTCTTCTCGGCGGTGGTGACGGTGCTGATCGGCGTCTTCCCCGCACTCTGGCTCGAGGTCGCGCGCCTGAGCTTTCTCTCGCAGCCCTGAGCGCCGCCGGCGCTCGCGGGACGCGTCGCGCCCACGAACCTGGCAGCAGTGCGGTGAATCCGGGATGATCGCGCGCCATGTCGCGCCTCTACGCGCTGTTCGTCGGCGGTGTCGCCGGCTGGGCGCTCGCCGCCGGCCTCCACCAGGTGCTGTTCGCCTGGCTCGTCGTCGGGGTGCTGCGCGAGGCGCCGGCGTGGATCGGCACGGCGCAGATGTTCCAGATGCTGCCGTCGTTCCTCTTCCTGCTGGTCGGCGGTGTGGCCGCCGACCGCCTCGACCGCCGCCGGCTCCTCTTGGCGCTGCACGCCGCGGCGGCCGGCGCCGCGCTCACGCTGGCGATTGCGACGGCCTCAGGGCACTTGAGCCTGCGCGTGGTCGTGACCTACGCGCTCGTCTGGGGGACGATCTGGACCTTCGCGCTTCCCGCCCGCGACGCGCTGCTCTCCGAAGTCGCCGGCACCGACATGCTGCGCGCCGTGACGGGCGTGACGCTCGCGCAATTCACCGGGCAGACGCTCGGGACGCGTCTCGCGGGGATCGCCGGCCGGGTCGGTAACGGCGGGGCACTCGCGTTGCTCGCCGCGGTGACGCTCGCGAGCGCGCTGCCGATCGCCCTGCTGCCACGCGCACCGCGCACGCCGCGGACGGAGCCAAGGGCGCACCCCGTCGTGGCCATTCGCGAGGGTTTGCGCGAGGTGTGGCGGTCGCCGATCCGCCCGATCGCGCTGCTGGTCGCCGCCGACGGGCTCTTCTTCATGGGGCCGTATCTGGTTCTCTGCCCGCTCCTCGTGCGCGACCTCTACCAAGGAGACGTCGGACGGTTCTCGCTCGCGATGATGGCGCTCACGATCGGCACCATGGTCGGCTCGAGCTTCGTGCTCTGGCGCGGCGGCGTCCGGCACAAGGGCCGCGCCTTCCTCCTCGCGCTCTTCACCGTCGCATCCTCGCTGCTCGCGCTCGCGCTCCGCCCGCCGTTCGCCGGCTTCGTGGCTCTGCTCTTCACGTGGGGGATCGGCCATTCGTTCTTCTTCAATACGAGTCGGACGCTCTTCCAGGAGATGGCGCCCGCGAGTCATCGGGCGCGGGTACTGTCCGTACACTCCCTCGGGTTGCTCGGAATGGCTCCCCTCAGCAATGTCGGCGCCGGCCTGGTCGCCGGCCTCGTCGGTGCGCCCGCCGCATGCGCCTTCGCGGGGAGCACCATGATCGTCCTCACCGCGCTCGCCTGGGTCTTCACGCGCGTAGCCCATCTAGAGTAGCCTTCGCTCCCTTCAAAGGAGGCGGTCACCATGTGCGGTATCGTCGCGATGTTCTCGAACGATCAGCCGGTCTCTCCCGACGCGCTCGCCCGCGCCACCGCCGCGCTGCACCATCGCGGTCCGGACGGCCAGCGGCAGTGGATCGCGCCGCACCGCCGGGTCGGGCTCGGGCACGCGCGCCTCAGCATCATCGACCTCACGACCGGCGACCAGCCGATCGCCAACGAGGACGAGACGCTGCACGTCGTCGTGAACGGCGAGTTCTACGACTACCAGCGCTACCAGCGTGCCCTCACCGATCGCGGCCATCGGCTGCGCACCCGTTCGGACAGCGAGATCCTCCTTCATCTCTACGAAGAGGAGGGGACGCACTGCTTGCGGCACTTGCGCGGCGAGTTCGCTTTCGTGCTCTGGGACGAGCGCAACGGCCTACTCTTCGCGGCGCGCGATCGCTTCGGGATCAAGCCGCTCTACTACGCGCGCGTCGGCGACACGCTCTACTTCGCCTCGGAGGCGAAGGCGCTCTTCGCGGCGGGCGTGCCGGCCCGCTGGGACCACGAGAGCGTCTACCAGCAGCTGCAAGGCGTCATGGACGGCGACCGCTCGCTGTTCGCCGGGGTCTACCAGGTGCCGCCCGGACACTATGTGCTCGCGAGCCGCCACCACACACAGGTCCTGCGCTACTGGGACCTGAACTACCCGACGCTCGACGCGCCGTCGCTGGTGCGATCGGAGGCCGAGCACGTCGAGCGCATGCGCGAAGAGCTGCGCGAAGCCATCCGGCTCCGGCTCCGCGCCGACGTGCCGGTCGGATGCTACGTGAGCGGCGGCCTCGACTCGTGTGCCATTCTCGGGATCGCGGCCGACCTCCGCGACGATCCGATCGAGGCCTTCACGATCGCGTTCGAGGAGGGCCCCTTCGACGAGGGCCCGATCGCGGCGGAGATGGCGAAACACGTTGGCGCCAACTTCCACCGCTTCCGCATGCCCGAGGAGATGCTCGCGCAGCACTACCCCGACGCGGTCGCCCACTGCGAGATGATCGCGGGCAACGCCAACTGCGTTGCGAAGTACCTGTTGAGCCGGCACGTCCGCGACTTCGGTTTCAAGGTGGTGATGACGGGCGAGGGGTCGGACGAGATCCTCGCCGGCTACCCATTTTTTCGCCGCGACATGCTGCAGCACGACGCCGGTACCGACGCCGCGACGACGGCGCAGCGCCTCGCCGCCCTCGGCGAGGCCAACAAGCTGTTCGGCGGGTTAGGGGGAACCGCCGGCCCAACGCTGCCACTCGACGGCGTCGCCCAGACGCTCGGCTTCGTGCCCTCGATCCTCGCGACCTTCGGCGAGCGCGGTCACCGTATTCGGCAGATTCTCAGCGCCGACTTCCTCGCGGAGTTCGCGGACCGCGATCCCTACCGCGTCTTGCTGAACCGTCTCGACGTCACCGGCCAGATGCGGGGACGTGCCGCCGTTCATCAAGCCATGTATCTGTGGTCGAAGACCCAGTTCCCGAACATCCTGCTCAACTACCTCGGCGATCGTATGGAGATGGCGCACTCGATCGAGGGCCGCACCCCGTTCCTCGATCACCATCTCGTCGAGGCGGTGGTGGCGATGCCGGTCGACATGAAGGTCCACGCCACGACCGAGAAGTACGTGCTGCGCGAAGCGGCGCAGCCCTATCTCACCCAGACGGTCTACCAGCGGCAGAAGCATTTCTTCATGGCGCCGATCGAGCTCAAGGGAGGTCTGCACGAGCTGGTGCAGGACACGCTGCGGGGCCGCACCCTCGCGAGCGCGCCGTTCTTCGACCAGCGGGCGGTCGTCGAGGTCCTGGACAGCCTGCCCGGCATCGAGGACCGGGAGACGCGCGATCGCGTCTTTCCAATGCTGCTGGCGCTCACCAGCAGCTGCATCCTCCAGGAACGCTACCGTCTGTGAGCGCTCACCGCTTCGTGAACGAGTCCATCTCGGAAGGAGATCTTCGATGACCCGTGTTCGTGTGACGACACTCACTCTGTTGATGCTCGCCGCGCTTGCGTCGCAAGCCTCGGCATTCACCCTCACCGGCACATGGACCGGCACTCGCAAATGCCAGGATCTATTTGAAGGCGGGAAGGACAAGTTCACCGATCCGGTGACGTTCCACATCACCCAGGTCGGCAACGCGATCGGAATCTTCGCCGATTTCGGGGGCGGCGATACGACCAACTACACCGGCCTCGCCAATTTTCCCGCGCTCAAGCCCGACAAGGGCGAGTTCGCGATGATTCACTGCGGGACGAACGACATCGTCGGCGACGGCGCGACGTACGACTCCATCGGCCGCATGCAGGCGTCGACGAAGGCGACCAAGGTCAAGGCGAAGATCAAAGGGACGACGATCTTCTCCGACCCCGGCGCCGCGCAGCCGTCGTTGGGGACGTGCAAATGGAGCTTGACGCGCACCGACACCACGGATTCCGTCGTCGCCACGACCTGTCCCTGACCACGGCGAGCGCGGGCTCTACCGTGCCCGCGCGGGATCGAGCGCGGAGAGCAACGCGACGAGGGTCTCGTTCAGCGGCGTCGGCACGCCGACAGCGTCGCCGAAGCGCACCACCGCGCCGTTGATGGCGTCGTGCTCGAGTCGGCCGCCGCGCTCGACGTCTTGCAGCATCGACGTGCGCAGCGTCCCGAGGTGCTCGGCGGCGTGCGCGACGACGCCGTCGACGTACGCCGGGTCGAGGAGGATGCCCTGCGCGCGCGCCACCGCGACGACCTCGAGCATGGTCTCGCGCAGCAGCCGCGCCGTCGCCGGCAGGCGCGCCGCCTCGCCGGCGGTCGTGCGCGTGAGCGCGGTCACGGCGTTGAAGGCGGCGTTCCACGAGAGCTTGTCCCACAGCATCAGCAGGATGCTCGCGGAGAGGTGGTGGCGCACTCCGGCGGCCGTGAAGACCTCGACGAGCGTCCGCGTGCGCGGGCTCTCGTGGCCGGTCATCTCGCCGAAGAAGATCGTGCCCTCGGCGATGTGACGGACGACGCCGGGTGCGGTGAGCTCGGCGCCGATCTGCGTCATCGCGCCGAGGAGCGGCGGGAGGCCGAGGGCGGACGCGAGCAGGCTCTCGTTCTCGACGCCGTTCTGCAGCGAGAGGACGATCGTCGCGGGAGTCACCACGGGGGCGATCGCGGCGGCGGCCGCGGCGGTGTCGTACGACTTGACGGTGACGAGGGCGAGCTCGACGGGCGCGGTGCCGGCGAGCGTGTCGGTGGCGGTGACGCGCCGCAGGCGGAGGTCGCCGTCGACGCTCTCCACCGTGAGGCCGCGCTCGCGGAGCGCGGCGAGGTTGCGGCCGCGGGCGAGGAAGACGACGTCGTGCCCGGCGGCGGCGAGGCGGGCGCCGAAGTAGCCGCCGACGGCGCCCGTCCCGGCGATCAGGATGCGCACGGCCTCACTCGAACTTCACCGCCGGCACCTGCTGCGCCGCCTCGGGCGCCTCGAAGTACTTCTGCGCCGTGAAGCCGGTCGCGCGCGCGATCAGCATCGTCGGGAAGCTCCGCACCAGCGTGTTGTACTCGCGGACGGTGTCGTTGTAGCGCCGGCGTTCGGTCGCGATGCGGTTCTCGGTGCCGGCGAGCTCGTCGGAGAGTCGCGCGAACTGCTGGTCGGCCTTCAAGTCGGGGTAACGCTCCGAGAGCGCGAGCAGGCGCGACAACGCCGACGACATGTCCTGCGCCGCCGCGATCGTCTGGTCGCGCGAGCCGCCGGCGGCGAGCATGCGGGCGCGCGCGTTCGCGACCGCCTCGAAGATCTCGCGCTCGTGCTTGGCATAGCCCTTCGTTACCTCGACGAGGTTGGGGACGAGATCGTTCCGCCGTTGCAGCTGCACCTCGACCTGCGCCCAGGCGCCGTCGATCGCCTCGTGCAGGCTCACCAGGCGGTTGTAGCCGCAACCCGCGAGCGCCGTGGACAGCAGCGCCACTCCGATCGTCAACCGTCGCGAAGCTCTCATGATCGCCTCCTCTGCGTTGCCGTCACCATTTACCGCCGGCGCCGCCGCCGCCGAAACCGCCGCCGCCGAAGCCCCCGAAGCCGCCGCCCGGACCGCCGAAGCCGCCGCCCCCGAAGCCGCGGCCCCACATCGGCGGCATCCACATGCCGCCGCGTCGCCGCCCGCCGATTCCCGACGTCAGCATCGGCATCACGACGAAGAACAGCAAAAGCAGGAGCAGCAAGAGGCCAGGGCTGATCGATACTCCCGCCGGCTCTCGCCGCCGCTCGGAGGCGGGCGGCGCGCCGGAGAGCGTGACGCCATACTCGCGTGCGATGATCGCGGCCATGCGCTCGACGCCGGCGCGGATGCCGCCGGCGACGTCGCCGGCGCGAAAGCGCGGCACGATGTCACGGTCGCGGATCTCGCCGACGAGGCCGTCGGGCAGCGCGCCCCCGATGCCATAGCCCGTGAGGATGAAGAGATCGCGGTCGGCGACCGCGGTGAGAAAGACGACGCCGTTGTCCTTGCCGGCGGCGCCGGGCTTCCACGCCTCGGCGAGCCGCATGGCGTAGTCGAACGCGGTGTCGGGCGCCGTCGTCGTGACGGTGACGACGGCGATCTCGGCGCCGGTCTTGCGTTTCAGCTCCTCGATGCGTGTGGTGAGCGCCGCCGCGGTCGCGGCATCGAGCACGTGCGCGTAGTCCGAGACGAAGCCGAGCGGCGTCGGCACCGGCGCCGGCGCCGCGAACGCGGAGGTCGCGAGCAGCAGCGCCGCCGCCGTGAATCGCAGCAGCGCCGCCGGCGCCGTGAGTCGCAGCAGCCGCGCGGCCGCGGTGGTGCGTAGGCTCATGCCGGCGCCGACACCGCGCGGTCGGCGATCGTCGCCAGCAGCTCGATCTCGTCGAGATAGGCGGCGAAGCGCTCGGCGATCGTGCCGGTGAGCTCATGCTCGCCGAGCGCCGCGAGGACGGGCAGGGCGCAGGCGAAGTGCTGCTCGAAGGCACGGACGACCTCCGCCCCGTCGCCGCTCCACGGCTCGCCGCGTAGGTGGAGGAGCCCGCGCATGACGTGCAGGAAAGTCTTCCGCGAGTCGAGCATGAGCGCGTGCAGGTCGCGCGCCGAGCCGGCGAGCTCGAGATAGAGCGCGCGCAATCGCAGCAGCTTGCCCTTCGCTTCGCGCTCGCACTCGGCGCGCACCGCCTCGGGATCGACGACGAGATCGGCGAAGAGCTCGGCGCCGGCGAGCGTGCGGTGCCGGGCTTGGATGTCGAGGAGCTCGAGCGGGAAGATATCGCGCGAGCGCGCGAGCTCGGTCAGCGAGAGCACGAGCGGCGCGGCGACGCGATGGCGCCGCCAGCGCGTCCACCACTGCGCGATGCGCTGCAGGTGCACGAACTCGAGCGGCTCGAGGACGACGGCGAGGTTCACATCCGATCGCGCGGGACGAAAGCCGGCGCCGGCGGCGCTGCCGTAGACGACGAGTGTTTTGACCGCATCGCCGCCGAGGGCGGCGAGCTCGGCCGCCGCCTCAGCCAGGATTTCCCGCGGATCCGCCCGCCACCGCATCGCGCGACGGATGATAGGGACGCGCTCGAGGGGGCGCAATCCGCGCCGTTAAGGAGTAGAAGGGAGGGAACGTCGATCACGAAGGAGGAACCACCGATGTTGCGTTCGACCCTCGCCCTCGCCGCCGTGTTCGCGCTCGTGCTCACCTTCGCCCCACCCTCCATCGCAACCAGTCCGCAGACGAAGTGCAAGATCACCAAGCTCAATGCCGCGACGACAAAGCTCGCGGGCAAGCTCAAATGCTACACCAACGCCATGAAAAAAAGCGTCCCGATCGATGCGACCTGTCTCGCCAAGGCCGAGCAGAAATTCGCCGACGCGTTTGCGAAAGTGGAGGCGAGGACGAAAGGCGGATGCGCAGTGACCGGCGAAGCGCCGGGCGTCGAAACCCAGGTCGACCAGCTCTTCACTAAGCTCCTGGACGACGAGCCCGATTCCGCAGTGTGCCTTTCGAGCGGATCCTTTTGTCTTGGCTCCCCGGCCGCGTGTTGTCCCGGTCTCACTTGTCAGTTGACGGACACGTTTCTGTTTATCTTTTCGTGTATTTGATAGGCGCACCGCGTGGGTGGCCGCTCGGCGCGTGAGCTGCTAAAGGATCGCGCCTGCCGTGCCGACGCCCACGCGGAACCTCGACACCACGCTCGCAGCGATCGCACCGCTCGATGAGCGGCGCCGCGCCGCGGCCTGGGCAAGGCTCGACGCGTTGACGAAGCCGCGGCGGAGCCTCGGACGTCTCGAGGAGCTCGCCGCGACCGCCGCCACCGTGCTCGGCGACCGCCGCGGCAAGAAGAGCGTCCTCGTCTTCGCCGCGGATCACGGCGTCGCCGCCGAGGGCGTGAGCGCCTATCCGCCGGAGGTGACCGCGCAGATGGTCGCCAACTTCGCCGCCGGCGGCGCCGCGGTGAACGTCATCGCGCGCCAGCACGGGATCGACGTCGTCGTCGTCGACGTCGGCGTTGCGACGGCGGCGCCGCCGCCGTCGGGTGTCGTCGCGGCGCGCGTCGCGCCCGGCACGCGCAACATGCTGCGCGAGCCGGCGATGACGGCGGCGGAGGCGCGGCGCGCGCTCGAAGTCGGGATCGCGATCGCCGAGCGTGAGGCGGCGCGCGGCGTCGTCATGATTGCCCTCGGCGAGATGGGGATCGGCAACACGACGGCGGCGGCGGCGATCACGGCGGCGCTCTTGCGCGTCCCGGTCGCGACCGTCGTCGGGCCGGGGACCGGTCTCGATGCCGCAGGCGTCGCGCGCAAGCAAGAGGTGGTGACGGCGGCGCTGGCGCGCCACGACCTCGACGCGACGCGCCCGCTCGACGTCCTCGCCGCGGTCGGCGGGTTCGAGATCGCGGCGATCGCCGGTGCGTGCCTCGGCGCCGCCGCGGCTGGCTGTCTCGTCGTCGTCGACGGCTTCATCGCCGGTGCCGGCGCGCTCGTCGCCCTCCGGCTCGCGCCCGCGGCGCGGCCGTACTGCGTCTTCGCGCACTGCTCGCCCGAGCCCGGGCACGCGGCGATCCTCGACGCCTAGGACGCGCGCCCGCTCCTCGATCTCGAGATGCGACTCGGCGAGGGCACCGGTGCGTGCCTCGGCATCGCGCTTGCCGAGACCAGCCTCCGCGTCCTCGACGAGATGGCGACCTTCGAGTCGGCGGGCGTCGCCGGGCGCCGCGACGCCGGAGCGGATGGACGCGTCGAGCGCTGAGGCCGCCGTGGTCGATCCGACGGACGCCGGCGGCACCGACCCCGACGCGGCGCGGGCGCGTCGCCGCGCCGCGAACGCGCCGGCGGCGCTGCTGGCGCAGCTCGCGACCGCGGCGCGCTTTCTCACCATCGTCCCCGTCCGTGGGAAAACGGTCGCGGTCGGCGAGAGCGCGCTCTTCTTTCCGCTCGTCGGCCTCGCGCTCGGCGGCGCGCTCGTGCTCGTCGATCGCGTGACGGCGCCGATCGTGCCGCTCGCGATCCGCGACGTCCTCCTCGTCGTCGTGCTCGCGCTCCTCACCGGCGGCCTCCACCTCGACGGCCTCGCCGACGCCATCGACGGCCTCTTCGTCGGCGACCGCAGCCGCGCGCTCGCGATCATGCGCGAGGGCGCGATCGGCGCTTTCGGCGCCGCCGCCGTCGTCCTCGTGCTCGCCTTGAAGCTCCGCAGCCTCGACGCGTTGCCGCCGGCGACGCGCACGGCGGCGCTCCTCTACGCGCCGATGCTGGCGCGCTGGTCGATGGTCGTGCTCGGGTTCGGCTCGCGGCCGGCGCGTCCCGACGGCCTCGGACACGCGATGGTGCACTCGACCACGTTCCGCGAGTTCGGCGTTGCGACCGTCGGTGCCCTCTGGATCATGCTGGCGAACAGCGGCGCGCTCGGCCTGGTGGCGATCCTCGTCGTCGCGTTCACGACGATCGGCTGCCGCATCCTCGCGCACGCGCGCCTCGGCGGCATCACCGGCGATGTGCTCGGGGCGATCGGCGAGGTGAACGAGGCGCTGGTGCTGGCGATCTTCGCGCTCGCGCCGCGTTGACGGAGGACGACCGATGGCGACCAAACGCTCGCACGTGATGGCGATCGATCAGGGCACGACCGGCTCGACCGTGCTCGTCTTCGACCGCCGCGGTCGGATCGTCGGCCGCGGCTACTCGGAATTCCACCAGCACTATCCGAAGCCCGGCTGGGTGGAGCACGACGCGGAGGAAATCTGGCGCGTCACCTTGCGCGTCGCACGCCAGGCGCTGCGGCGCGCCGGCATCGGCGGCGCCGCGGTCGCGGCGCTCGGCATCACCAACCAGCGCGAGACGACGGTCGTGTGGGATCGGCGGACGGGTGAGCCCGTCGGCCGCGCCATCGTCTGGCAGGATCGGCGCACCGCCGATCGCTGTGCCGAGCTCAAGGCCGCCGGCCACGAGTCCGCCGTGCGCGCCAAAACCGGTCTCGTCCTCGATCCGTACTTCTCCGGCACCAAGGTGGCGTGGATCCTCGATCACGTGCGGAACGCGCGCGCGCGCGCCGAGCACGGCGACCTCGTCTTCGGCACCATCGACGCCTGGCTCATCTGGAAGCTCACCGGCGGACGCGTGCACGCCACCGATCCGACGAACGCGTCGCGGACGCTGCTCTACGACATCCACGCCCGCGCCTGGGACGTCGAGCTGCAGCGCCTTCTCGGGGTGCCGGCGGACATGCTGCCGGAGGTGCGGCCGTCGAGCGGCGTGATCGCCGAGAGCGAGCCGGCGCTCTTCGGCGCCGCGGTGCCGATCGCCGGCGTCGCCGGCGATCAGCAGGCCGCCCTCTTCGGGCAAGCGTGCTTCGAGCCCGGGACGGTGAAGAACACCTACGGGACGGGCTGCTTCGTCCTCATGCAGACCGGCGCCGAGGCGGTGGCGAGCACGCGCGGGCTGCTCACGACCGTCGCCTGCGGCGCCGGCGGCACGCCGACCTACGCGCTCGAGGGCTCGGTCTTCATCGCCGGCGCCGCCATCCAGTGGCTGCGCGACGGCCTCCAGATCCTGCGCAAGGCCGCCGAGAGCGAACGGCTCGCGCGCAGCGTCGACTCGACGCTCGGCGTTTACTTGGTCCCCGCCTTCGTCGGTCTCGGCGCGCCGTACTGGGACCCGGAGGCGCGCGGCGCCATCCTCGGCCTCACGCGCGGCGTGACGCGCGCCCACGTCGCGCGCGCCGCGCTCGAGGCGCTCGCCTACCAGACGCGCGACGTCGTCGACACCATGGCGTCGGAGGCGGGACGGCCGATCCGCGTCCTGCGCGTCGACGGCGGCGCCGCCGCCAACGACTTCCTGATGCAGTTCCAGGCGGACATCTTGGCGACGACGGTCGACCGCCCCAAGGTCGTCGAGACCACCGCGGTCGGCGCCGCGATGCTCGCCGGCCTCGGCGTCGGCCTGTGGACGCAAGCCGAGCTCGAGCGCGTGCGTGCCGTCGACCGCGTCTTCACGCCGAAGATGCCCGCCGAGCGCCGCGCCGCGCTCTACGACGGCTGGAAGGCCGCGGTCGCGCGCGTCCGCAGCGGTGACGCTCGATGACCCTTCGTGCTCGCGACGTCATGGAGACGGACGTCCTCGCCGTTGCGCCGACGCTCTCGCTCATCGATCTCGCCGACTTCCTCATCCGCGAGCGCGTGAGCGGCGTGCCGGTCGTCGCCGCGGGTGAGCTCGTCGGCCACGTGTCGCGCTCCGACCTCGTGCGCGCCGGCAGCCTGGAGCGCTCGCTCGCCGGCCTCGCCGCCGAGGCCGTCGACCCGCCGGAGTTCGCCCCCGCGAGCGAGCCGGCGCTCGTCGCCTCGCTCGCGAGCCTCGCGCCCGCGCTCAAGGCGCGCACCGTCCGCGACATCATGGTGACCGAGGTCCTGACCGTCACGCCCGAGACGCCGCTCACCGAGGTCGCTCGACTTCTCCTCGCCCGCCACCTGCATCGCGTGCTGGTGACCGAGGGACGTCGCGTCCGCGGCGTGATCAGCGCCCTCGATCTCGTGCGCCTGATCGCCGACGAGCGTCTGCGGAGCCCGTGACAACGCCGGCGGCAGTTGAAGCCGCGGGACGGCGTTGATATAGCTCTCTCCTTCCACCACGAAGGAGCGGCAGTCATGAAGGAAGGCATTCACCCGGCGTACAAGCCGGAGAAGATCACCTGTGCGTGCGGCAACGTCATCGAGACGCGCTCGACCGTGTCGGGACTCCACGTCGAGATCTGCTCCGCCTGCCATCCTTTCTATACGGGCAAGCAAAAGCTCGTGGACACCGCCGGCCGCGTCGAGCGCTTCCGTCGCAAGTACGGCAGCACTCCTGCCACCACCGCGACCAAGCAGTAACGCCACGCCCATCGGAGGACGCGCGCGTAGCGCGCGCCGCACGGGGCCGACGTCCTAATGTACGACAAGCTCGAGGCGGTCGAGCGGCGCTACGTCGAGCTGGAAGATCTGCTCGTCGCCCCGGACGTGATCGCGAACCGCAAGGAGTTCACGAAGCTCGCCAAGGAGCGCTCCGGCATCGAGGTGATCGTGCGCACCTTCCGGGAGTGGAAGGACGTGCAGGCGCAGATCGAGGGCAGCAAGTCGCTTCTCCAAGACGCCGACGAGGCGATGCGCGCGCTCGCGCAAGAGGAGCTGCCGGGGCTCCGCGCCCGCAACGAGACGCTCGAGGAGCGCTTGAAGCAGCTCCTCCTGCCGCGCGATCCGAACGACGAGCGCAACGTCGTGCTCGAGATCCGTGCCGGCACCGGCGGCGACGAGGCGAGCCTCTTCGCGGCGGAGCTCTTCCGCATGTACTGCCGCTACGCCGAGATGCGACGCTGGCGCGTCGACGTCTTGACCTCGAGCGCGACCGGTCTCGGCGGCTTCAAGGAGGTCATCGCGTCGATCGAAGGGCAGGGCGCGTTCAGCCGCCTCAAGTTCGAGGGCGGCGTGCACCGCGTGCAGCGCGTCCCCGAGACCGAGGGCTCGGGACGGATCCACACTTCGGCGGTGACGGTGGCGGTCCTGCCGGAGGCCGACGAGGTCGACGTCGCGATCGACGACAAGGATCTGAAGATCGACGTCTTTCGCTCGTCGGGGCCGGGCGGCCAGAGCGTCAACACCACCGACTCCGCGGTGCGCGTGACGCACCTGCCGACGAACCTCGTCGTCACCTGCCAGGACGAGAAGTCGCAGCACAAGAACAAGGCGAAGGCGCTGAAGATCCTGCGCGCGCGGCTCCTCGAGCGCGCCATCGAGGCGCAGCAGAGCGAGATCGCGGCGAATCGTCGCAGCATGGTCGGCACCGGCGACCGCTCCGAGCGCATCCGGACCTACAACTTTCCGCAGAGCCGGTTGACCGACCACCGCATCAACCTCACCCTGCACTCGCTCGATCGGGTGCTCGAGGGCGAGCTCGATCCGGTGATCGACGCCCTCGTCACCCACTACCAGGCCGAGCTTTTGAAGGCGGCGCATTGAGATGAGCGACACGTTCCTGGAAGGTGGCGGTCCGAGATGAGCGACGCACCCACGCCGCCGGGCGGCGCGACGGAGCCGCGGTCGACGCTCGCGTACTTGCTGCGCGCCGCCGACTTTCTCGCCGCGCGCGGCGTCGCCACCGCGCGCCTCGACGCCGAGGTGTTGCTCGCGTCGGTGCTCGCGATCGATCGCGTCGGCGTGTATCTGCGCTTCGACCAGCCGCTCGCGCCGGGCGAGGTCGACGCCTACCGCGAGCTCGTCCGCCGCCGCGCCGGCGGCGTGCCGGTCGCGTACCTCACCGGCCGGCGCGAGTTCTGGTCGATCGCGCTCGCGGTGACGCCCGACGTCCTGATTCCGCGGCCGGAGACCGAGCTCCTGGTGGAGCGCGTGCTCGCGCTCGTCGCCGTCGCCGACGCGAGCGACGTCGGGAGCGGCGCGCGACCGCTCCGCATCCTCGACCTCGGCACCGGCAGCGGCGCACTCGCGATCGCGCTCGCGCGCGAGCTGCCGCAGGCGATCGTCACCGCGGTCGACGTCTCGCCAGCCGCCGTCGCCGTCGCCGCCGCCAACGCGCGCCGTGCCGGTGTCGCCGACCGTGTGACCGTCGTCGTCGGCTCGTGGACGTCGGCGCTCGACCCGGCGGCGCGCTTCGACGTCGTCGTCAGCAACCCGCCGTACGTCCCGACGGCCGAGCTCGCGACGCTCGCCGCCGAGGTGCGCGCCGAGCCGGCCCTCGCGCTCGACGGCGGCGCCGACGGGCTCACAGCCTATCGCGCGTTCGTTCCGGACGCCGTCGCGCGGCTGGCGCCGGGCGCTCGGCTCCTCGTCGAGGTGGGTGCGGGACAAGCGGAAGCGGTGGCGGCGATCTTCGTCGCCGCCGGTCTCGAAAATGTCGCATGGCACGCGGATCTCGCGGGCGTGGCGCGCGTCGTCGTCGCGACCGCCGCCGCGCCGGCGCTAGCGGAGGTGGCGGTATGAGGTGGGGACGATGCAGAAGATCGTGATTCGCGGCGGCCGGGCGCTCCGTGGCACTGTGACGGTGAGCGGCTCGAAGAACGCGGGGTTGCCGCTCCTCTTCGCCTCGCTCCTCACCCGCGAGCGCTGCACGATCCGCGGCCTGCCGCACGTCGCCGACATCACCACCACGCTCCGGCTGCTCGAAGGCCTCGGCGCGCTCATCGGCGACGGCGAGTTCGCGACGATCCTCGTCGAGGCGCGGGACCTCACTTCGAGCGAGGCGCCCTACGAGCTCGTGCGCACCATGCGCGCCTCGTTTCTCGCGCTCGGACCGCTGGTCGCGCGCACCGGCCACGCGCGCGTCTCGACGCCGGGCGGGTGCGCCATCGGCAGCCGTCCCGTCGACATCCACCTCGCCGGGCTCGATCGCCTCGGCGCGCGCATTCGCCAGACGCACGGCTACGTCGAAGCCGAAGCGTCGCGCCTGCGCGGCGCGCGCGTGACCCTCGACTTCCCGTCGGTCGGCGCCACCGAAAACCTCATGATGGCGGCGACCCTCGCCGACGGCACGACGCTCATCGAGAACGCCGCGCGCGAGCCCGAGATCGACGACCTAGCCGCCGCGCTCTGCAAGATGGGCGCGAAGATCAGCGGCGCCGGCACCTCGGTGATCCGCATCGACGGCGTCCGCGAGCTCGGCGGCTTCGACCACGAGGTCATTCCCGATCGCATCGAGGCCGGCACCCTGCTCCTCGCGGGCGCGATCACCGGCGGCGAGGTCCACGTCGCGCGCGCGCGCGCCGACCACCTCGACGCGCTCGTCGCCAAGCTCGAGGAGGCGGGCGTCACCGTCGAGGCCCGGGCCGACGGCATCACCGTGCGCGGCGCCGCGCCGCTCGCCGCCGCCGACATCCGCACCTCCCCCTATCCCGGCTTCCCGACCGATCTCCAAGCGCAGTTCATGGCGCTCATGGCGCTCGGCAAGGGCCAGAGCGTCATCACCGAGACGATCTTCGAGAACCGCTTCATGCACGTGCAGGAGCTGGTGCGCATGGGCGCCGACATCCGCGTCGACGGCAAGACCGCCGCCGTGCGCGGCGTCGCCGCGCTCTCCGGCGCGCCGGTGATGGCGACGGATCTTCGCGCCAGCGTCTGTCTGGTGCTCGCGGGGCTCGCGGCGCAGAACACCACCGAGGTGTTGCGCGTCTATCATCTCGATCGCGGCTACGAGCGCCTCGAAGAGAAGCTCTCGGCACTCGGGGCGGATATCGCGCGGGTGCGGGCGTGAGCACGACACGCGCGCGGCGTGTGCCGGCCGCGGCGGAGCTTCTCACCGTCGTGCCGGGGCGAGGCGCCGCGTTCGCGCGCCGTCTCGCGCTTCTCGAGACGCGTGGCGAGCGTGTGAGCGGCGCCGTCGAGCGTACGGTACGCGCCATCCTCGCCGACGTCCGCCGTCGCGGCGACGCCGCGCTCTTCGCCTACACCCGCCGCTTCGACGGGGTCGCGCTCACGGCGCGGACGATCGAGGTGCCGCAGGCGGCGATGGCGCGCGCCGCTGCCGCGTTGCCGCGGACGGTGCGTCGCGACCTCGAGCTCGCGGCGCGTCGCATCCGCAACTTCCACCGTCGCCAGCGCCAAGCGTCGTGGAGCTATCGCGATGCGACCGGCGTGCGGCTCGGACAACAGGTGCGGGCGCTCGATCGCGTCGGTGTGTACATTCCCGGCGGCACCGCGGCGTACCCGTCGTCGGTGCTGATGAACGTCATTCCTGCGAAAGTCGCCGGCGTCGGCGAAGTGATCGGTGTGACTCCTGCCGGTCGCGGCGGCGTGCCGCCGGCCGTCCTCGCTGCGGCGCACATCGCCGGCATCGATCGCCTCTTCCGGGTCGGCGGCGCGCAGGCGATCGCCGCGCTCGCCTACGGCACACGATTGGTGCCGCATGTCGACAAGATCTGCGGGCCGGGCAATGTCTACGTCGCGACTGCGAAGCGGTTGGTATTCGGTACCGTCGATATCGACATGATCGCCGGCCCGAGCGAAGTGCTGATCGTCGCCGACGGCCGCGCGAAGCCAGCGTGGATCGCGGCCGATCTGCTCTCGCAGGCCGAGCACGACCCGCTGGCGGCGGCGATTCTCGTCACGCCGTCGGCGGCGTTGGTGCGTGCCGTTCAAGCCCAGCTCGCGACGCAGCTCGCGGTGCTGCCACGGCGCGCGATCGCGCGGCGTGCGCTTCGTCGTCACGGCACCGCGATTGTTACCGCGAGCGTCGCCGAGGCGATCGCGGTCGCGAATCGGATCGCGCCGGAGCACCTCGAGCTTGCGGTCGCGCGTCCGGAGCGCTGGCTGCCGTCCGTGCGCCACGCCGGCGCCATTTTTCTCGGGGAGCACGCGCCGGAGCCGTTCGGCGACTATCTCGCGGGGCCGAATCACGTGCTCCCGACCGGTGGAAGCGCGCGGTTCTCGTCGCCGCTCGGCGTCTATGATTTCGTCAAGCGATCGAGCGTCATCGGGGCGAGCCCGCGCGCGCTGCGAAGGCTCGGATCCGCGGTTGTGCGCCTCGCCCAGCTCGAGGGCCTCGACGCACACGCGCGCGCGGTGGCGTTGCGGCTCGAGGCATCTGATCCGAAATGAAGCAGTAGACGAGTAGCCGTCACCTTGTAGCGCCGAGAAATCGCCCTCTATACTCCGGCCACCATGCAGGCGGCCGCACGACACCGTCGATACCCTGCAATTCCTCGCAGTCTAACAGCGCGCGGAGCGCGCGATGATCGACGCGGTAAGGCGGCGGGCTCCGGTGAGTGACGTGCTTCCCCAGCGCAGCGACCCGTCACGATATGCTGCAAGCGCTCGCGGTGTCGGCGGGATTGTACGGAACTGTCCAAGTTTAGTTAGCCGGGCCGATGACTCGATCGGGGGCCGAACGGTCCGGAATCGCTGATCGTATCGAGCTGCCGGTAGAGCTAGGGACGAGCGATGGTCGTTGACAAGCGTGAGGTGCTTCGCCGTGTTGAGGGAGACTATCTATTGGATTACGCGCTCTTCACTGGCGCGATGCGAGAGTACGTCACAAGCAGCCTTGAGGAGCGCTTCGTCAAGGACAAGGACGACCTACACCGGAGGATGTTCTTGCTTGCGGTCTATCGAGAGGAATACAGCGCGTACGAGGATCTCGGCGCCATGCTCGACGCGCTCCTGACACATCGCCAGGATGAGACGATCCCGCTCCTTGAGGCGCTCATCTCTTACGGCGTCGGTCAGGTCGCCTTGGCGAAGGTAATGCAGCGATTCGAGATCGATACAGCCGGCCAGCTTTACGTGAAGCTTGGATTGAGCGATCTGATTCCGGCCAAGTGGCAGCAGGAATTTCCAGATCTGGATCTCGAGAAGGCCCTTCGTACTGCGGCTCATTTCTTCTTCGAGGACTGCGTTAGGAATCAGAAGAAGGAGGGGCTGCGAGCATTCAACAAAATGAAGCACGGTTTGCTGGTGGTTCCCAGCGCGATCCGGTACCTCCCGAATCTGGTTGACGCACCAGCTGCTTTGTTCGAGACCGATAAGACCAGGCCCGAGGTCGCCGTCAATCCGTTCAGCGTATATGCCGTGCCGATGACCGACGAACATTTGGAAGGTCGCCTACGCAGTATCAACTTCATTCAAGCGAATCTGAGGATGATTGCAGTGCTGCGCGTGATTGCCAGACATCCGGACGCCATCAGACAGCGCGGACTCATGAACCCCCTTGAGGTCCTACGGACGCCGTCTCTAGCCGACCTGCTCAGCTTCATGGAGCAGGTCACCAAGTCATCGAACGCCAATGAGAACCACAGCAAGTTCACCGCTCTGTGGCAGCTCTTGTCGAGGATGCGGCGATGGGTCGGGTTTGGGGCGCACACTGGATCGGTGCGTAGGAGAGCAGGGCGTCGGCTAACAAGCGCACGGAGCCGCCCAGCATGATCGTCGACGCCACTGCCGAGCGACCGTGTGCCGGCGGCTCATGCCCTGATCGTTAGACGGCAATAGTAGAAGCCATCATGGCCGAGATCCCAACAGAGTTTACCTCCGAGCGCTATATCTCCGAGCGGCTCAAGGCGTACCAAGCTTGGTACGACAAGAAGGCGGTCGCCTGTAAGGCTCGATACCTTCGGATGCGCGCCTTCTCGGTGGTTGGAGGAGGCTTAGTTCCAGTCCTTGTAAACGTCCAGGATAAACTGATCGCTTATGGCTGGCCTCTCGGGCAGCTCACCGTGACCGCGATAAGCCTCCTCGTTGTTATCGCGGTCTCTCTTGAAAGTGTCTTTCACTACCGAGAGCAATGGAAGAACTATCGATCTACCGAACAGACTCTTGGGCACGAGGAGGTCATGTATCGTGCGAAAGTAGGCCCCTATAAGGCTCTTTCTTCCGAATCCGCCTTCCTCACTCTCGTGGAGCGCGTCGAGAACTACATCGCGGCCGAGAACGTCGCGACCTTGAGTGTCATGACGGTGAGCGCAGAGGCAGCAGACCAAGCAAAGCAGCGTACGCCTTGAGCGCCATCTGAGTATAGTTATGCGGCGGTCGATGAGCATTGAGACTCTTACCCTTGGACCGGAGTTCAGGAGGTTGAAATGCCCAATCCCAATGCAGTTGTCTCAAGTATCATACGCCTCGATCCTCCGCTCGATCGCGCACCCGCCGAGATACTGCGTACCGAACGCGGTCTGTCCGTGGAACTGGAGGGCGGGCGCCGTGTTCGCTTGGACCCCGTCAATCCTCGCTCGGCCGGCTTCGCACAGATCCTGGACGGGCTGAGCAAGCAGCGCCTGCCGGTTTACGTGGAGATCGATCCCGCGACCAACGCGGTCACCCGGCTGCTCATCCCGCATGTCGCCCGGGTGGCCAGGATTAGCTCGAGCCAGGGCGCGCTCGACGTCGAGTTGGAGCCCTCGCACGCGCGCCACGTGCTGCGGCTCGGCGAGCCCGACTCGGCCGATCTGGAGAGGCAGTTGCGCGAGGCCTTGCGTAGCGGTCGGCCGGTCATCGTCACCGAGGACGACGCGCACAACATCATCGACATCCGTGCCTTCACGCCCGCCCCGGACGGGCCACCGGGCCCTTTTCCGCCAATCCCGCTTCCTAGGCCGAAGCCCCCGCCACACTATCCGTGGCCACTGAACTGGATCTGGTGGCTCCTGCACTGGATCTGGTGGTGGATCTGCTGGCCGTGGTGGTGGTTCCGCTGCCTGTCGACGACGAAGGCTCAGCAGGTCTTCGACGCGATGGCTGCCACCAGCTGCGCTCCGCTCACGGTTCCGGCACCATGCATCCCGTTTCTCTATCCGGACGATGGCTGCTGGGCACGCGCGCACGAGATGTGCCGGCTGATGATCAACATGGGGCTATCGCCGAGCAAGGTGTGGATCGACTCCAGCACTGGGTACTGGCTCCATGTGAACACCAAGAACAACCCCCAGTGTTACGTCGAGTGGGGATGGCATGTCGCGCCCACGCTGTGCGTCCGGGGCCCCACGTTCTTCCAGACCCTGCGCATGGTGATCGATCCGTCGCTGTTCACGACGCCGGTGTCGGAAGCTACGTGGAAGGGAGTGCAAGGGGATCCGGGCGCGACCCTGACACTTACCGGTGCCGATCAGTTCTGGCATGGCGGCGGGACCGACCCGACGTACGCGGCTTCAAACGCGATCCTCGCGCAATACCGCCTAGCCCTCCAGAACCGGGCGAACCAGGTCGGACCTCCACCCTACGCGTACTGCCCATAACGCTTGAAGCGGCCAATGAAGCTGAAGGAATCAGAGAAGAGCAACCACCAGGCTTAGCGAAGACGAGTGATCACAACCTTACGATTCAACGTCAAGTAGAGAGCCGGAGGCCCGAGATATGGCTGCTATGGATCTCGCGACAGTGGATCATCTCCTGACCACCACACGTTCGGTTCGGAGGCGCCTCGATCTCACGCGCCCTGTGGAATTGGAAACCGTCGAGCGTTGCATTGAGATTGCCTGCCAAGCCCCGACGGGTTCGAACGCTCAGGGTTGGCATTTCGTCGTGGTCACCGACGCCGAGAAGCGCGGGCGAATCGCTGCGCTTTACCAACGGGGGGCGGAGCTGCTGGTGTCGACTTACGCCGACTCGCCGTTCCCAGCGGGCGATCTGCGGGCGCAGCAGTTTCCCCGATTTGCCGAATCAGGCGCTCACCTCTACCAGCACCTCCACGAGGCACCGCTGCTGGTCATTCCCTGTATCGAGGGGCGGTTTGAAACGGCCAGTGTGTGTTGGCAGGCAACTCTCTACGGCTCGATTCTCCCCGCAGTCTGGTCATTCATGCTCGCGCTGCGTGCGCGGGGAATCGGTGCGTGCTGGACGACTGATCATCTATTCTTCGAGCGCGAGGCTGCGCAGATTCTCGGTATTCCCGAGACAGTCACGCAGGTGGCGCTATTGCCCGTCGCGTACTTCACGGGAGTAGACTTCAAGCCCGCGAAGCGCCTCCCCGCGCGAGACCGTACACACTGGGACACTTGGGGAAGTCGACGCTAGCGAGCATCCTGCCAACCAATCGGCCGAACCAGGCACTGCACCCAACCGCGATAGGGTTGTCGTACCCACGCGGAGATGCGACCTTCACCCCAAGGAGGAACATCTCATGGAGCTCCAAGGCGGATGCTACTGCGGCGGGCTTCGCTACCAAGCCAAGGGCGACCCCATCTTCAAGGGGCAGTGTCATTGTCGGGAGTGCCAGTACATCACGGGCGGGCATCCGAACGCCGTCATGGCCATGCCCGAGTCGGGTTTTTCGTACACCAAGGGATCGCCCAAGAAGTTCCGGCGCAGCGATCTGGAGAAGCCGGTGACGCGCGAGTTCTGTCCCGAATGCGGCACGCACATTCTGGGGAGGGCGTCGGTGCTGCCCGGCGCCGTGGTCATCAAGGTGGGGACGCTCGACGATCCGAGCGTGTTCGGCGGCCCGCAGATGGTGATCTTCACCATCGACAAGCAGAGCTTCCATCACGTTCCCGCCGGCGTGCCCACGTTCGAGCGCGCCCCGGGTTAGAGCTGCCGATTAGTCGTCCGCGTCGGTTCCGGGCTGCTCATTACCTTCCTGACGGTCGCATCTGCCTCAATCGTGCTTATCGTCGTGACCGGAACCAGAATGACGATTGCGCACACGTTGTCGGACGTCGCGCTGCGTGAGCCCCCGGGGGGTATCATTTGTCCCGAGCAATTCCGGGACCTTTGGAGCCGAACGACTGAATCTCCCGGCGAGGTGCGGCTCGCGATGGCAGTGCTCGTGCGGGCGATCGAGGATCTTCAGAGGTTCCGGGCCGGCGCCGAAGGATCTCAAGCGCAGCGGCTCTACCGCCACGCGCAACGCTGGGTCGCGTCGGACGACCGACAGTGGCCGTACTCGTTCCTGAACGTTTCCGAGGTCTTGAACGTACCGTTCGCGCGCATTCGAACCCGCCTGCTGGAACACGCCCCGCTCTGCGCGAAAATGGGCCGCCGCTATGGTGCTGAGCCGATTCGGCTCAAAAGATTGCTCAAAAGGGCGCCGAAACGCCCGTTCGACGATCGAGAGTCCCGCCCTCCTTTTTCAGTAATCTGCTAAGAGGCTAGAGGCGAGAATCAGCTGGGTTGAACGTCATGAGGCTCGTCTCGGTCAACGTCGGTCGCCCCCGCGACGTCGAGTGGCGCGGCAAGACGGTGCGCACCTCGATCTTCAAAGACCCGGTGGCCGGCCCCGTCCGCGTGCAGAAGCTCAACCTGGCCGGCGACGAGCAAGCTGATCTCTCTGTCCACGGCGGACTCGACAAGGCCGTGTACGCCTATCCCTCCGAGCACTACGGCTACTGGCGCGAGCAGCTTCCCGGCGTCGCGCTCCCGTGGGGGGCCTTCGGCGAGAACCTCACGACCGAAGGGTTGAGCGAACGCGAGCTGCACATCGGAGACCGCGTGAGCATCGGCTCGGCGGAGTTCGTCGTCACCCAACCTCGCCTTCCTTGCTTCAAGCTCGGCATTCGATTCGGGCGTCCGGACATGGTGAAGCTCTTCCAACGAAGCGGTCGCACTGGCTTCTATCTCGCCGTGCTTCGCGAGGGCGTGCTCTCGACCGGCGACGCGATCCGGGTGGTCCCGGAGAAACAATCCGACGTGACGGTCGCGGAGATCGTTCGGCTCTACGTCGCGGACGAGCCCGAGCAGGAGCCTCTCCGCCGCGCGAGCGAACTCGCCGCCCTCCCGGAGAGCTGGCGCGACTACTTTCGCAAGCGTCTCTGGGAGCCTGACGCATGATGAACACGACGAGCGGCCCGACAATCGGCTGGTCCTGTGCTGAGGAGGTTTCCTGCGGTGTGGTAAGGTAGGAGATCAAGCTATGAAGAAGGTCAGCCTGGGACAGGCCTCGCGCTCCCTAGGGGAATACGCGACTGAGTTGGAGGATGAGATCGTCGTGGTGACGAAAGGCAACCGAGCCGTGGCGGCTCTCGTGCCCCTCACCAACGTGGACCGGGAGTCCCTGGCGCTGAGCTCCCACCCGGAGTTCCTCGAGCTCGTCAAGCAAGCGCGTGGCGAGATCGCCACTGGCAAGACCCTCTCGCTGGAGGAAATGCGGCGCAAGGTGCTACCGAGAACCGCCGCTAGCAAACGTCTGCAGCCAACCGCGCCGAAGCGGCGCGGCGACTGAACACGAGCGCCCGAGGCTTGCCGCCCTCCCGGAGAGCAGATTTCGGTGCCCGAACCTCCAGGCTTCGCGGATCTCTCGAAGGCCGACCAAATTCACTATCTTCAGGTGCTCTGGGATCGGATCTCGCGTCGGCCTGAAGAGGTCCCCGTTCCGCCGAGCCATGTCGAGCTTGCGGAGACCCGACTCAGAGAACATCGGCAGTCATCGGATCGCGCCAAATCACCCATCACATGAAAAAGACCGCAGCTGAGAAGTACCGCCACGTCGATTTCTCCCGCGCCAAGCGCGGCCCTGTCGTGAAGGTGGAGCCAGGGAAGACGAAGATCTCCATTCGCCTGGACAATACCGTGCTGGAGTACTTCCGGGCTCTGGTCGACAAGGCGGGCGGTGGGAACTACCAGACGCTGATCAATGACGCGCTGCTCGAGCACGTCCACCGACGCTCGACGCTCGACGTCGTGCGGCAAGTCGTGCGGGAAGAACTCAGTACGTACAGCCCCGCGCGTGGATCGAGCCGCGGACTGCAGCGGACGCGTGCTCGCCCCAACCGCTGACCGCGAGCGCCATGGCGCTCGCGCGTGTGACAGGCACCGGCGCCTCGTTTGACACCGTATGGCGAGTGGAAGAGCATCTCGCGGATTCCACTGGACGATCGCACGACTGACCCACCCCACAACGAAGGAGGGTCTCGCTCATGTCCTCACGCATTGCTCTGTTCATCATCGCGGCGTTGGCGCTTGCGTGCGCCAGGTCCTTGCCCGCAAACGCTGGAACGTTAGCCCCCGCAAAGCCGAGTGATGTCGTCATCGCGGGCGGCGATTCCACCTCGGATGCGTGCGGCAACTTGGCAACCCTGCATCAGATATTGGCGTTCAGGAATCTGTCCAATGGTACGGCCGGCCCGTTCGTCATTCCCCCCAAGCAAGTGTTCGTGCTGACGAGCTTTGATTGGAGCATCTCGCAAGGAGCAGCAAACCGCCTTGCCGGAGTTGCCCTCTCCATTGTGAACGGCAGTGGAGTAATAGGGGTGAATGCGAGCGCGGGGAGCGCGATAACGGACGCCAGTGGGAACGCCTCCGGGACCGTATCGGTCGCCGCCGGCGTCATCGTGAAGTCGGGTGCTCTCCTCTGCGCCTCAGGCATCGGGAACCCGGTGCCAACCTTCGGAGTCACGGTTCATGGCTTCTTGACCAAAGACAAGTAGCCGCGGCCAAAACCCACCGCCCGGTGATCGATCTAACAGATCCAGCGAAGATACGCGCCGCCACGACTTACAACGCCGCCGCGGACAAGTACGACGCCGGATTTTGGGATTACTACGGTCGCCGCACCGTCGCTCGGCTGAAGCTCAGTCGCGGTGCCCGGGTGCTCGACGTCGCCTGCGGGACCGGAACATCGGCGCTGGCGGCGGCTGAGGTGGTGGGATCGGACGGGCGGGTTGTCGCGGTCGACCTCGCCGAAAACATGCTGCAGCGCGGCCGCCTGAAAGCGTCGGCGCTCGGCCTGACCAACATCGAGTTCCGACTCGGCGACATGACGGCGCTCGGCTATCCGGATCGGCACTTCGACGCCGTCGTCTGTGTCTTCGGGGTGTTCTTCGTTCCCGACATGAAGGCGCTGGTCGCGGAGCTGTGGCGGATGGTGAAGCCGCGCGGCACGCTCGCGATCACGACCTGGGGAGCACGGCTCTTCGAACCCATGTACAGCCGATGGAACGAGGCCGTCCGTGCCGAGCGACCGGATCTTCCGGCGGCGTTCAGCCCATGGGATCGCACTACGGAACCGGAGACGGTCGCGCGGCTCTTCAAGGAAGCAGGCGTTTCCGCTGTGAACGTGGTT
>JBGOSW010000011.1:0-43401 GCA_041476145.1 Binatia bacterium | reverse complement strand
GTACCGCGGGCCGATCGTCGTCCGCGGCTACTGGAACAATCCGCAGGCGACGGCGGAGACCTTCGTCGACGGCTGGGTGAAGACCGGCGACCTGGCGCGCGTCGACGAGGAGGGCTTCGTCTACATCGTCGATCGCGCCAAGGACATGCTCATCCGCGGCGGCGAGAACATCTACTGCGTCGAGGTCGAGAATGCCCTCTACGATCATCCCGCGGTGATGGACGCGGCAGTGATCGGTCTTCCGCATCGCACCCTCGGCGAGGAGCCCGCCGCCGCCGTACACTTGAAAGAGGGCGCCGCGGCGAGCGAGGACGAGCTCCGCCACTTCGTCGCGCAAAAGCTCGCCGCCTTCAAAGTGCCGGTCAAGATCGTGTTCCTCCCCGACACGTTGCCGCGGAATCCGAACGGCAAGATCCTGAAGAAGGATCTGCAAAGCCTATTCGAGGGCTCCGCCTCGCGCTGAGATGAGTTCTTCTCTGGTGAATGGTGTCATTGGTACGAGAGGCGTATGGTCCTCGAGGAATCCACCATGCCCGTAGCCGCGCGTTCAACCATCGACACTCGGTATGACCAGATGTTTCCCACCCTGGAGCCCGCGGAGATCGAGCGACTGCGACGGTTCGGCGAGACGCGGACCTACGGCGCGGGCGAGCGGCTGGTCGCGACGGGTGAAGTCAGTCCGGGCATGTTCGTCATTCTGAGTGGCGAGGTCGACGTCACGCAGCACAGCGTACTCGGACGTAACCAGCCGATCGTCACACACGGGCCGGGCGGGTTCATGGGCGAGCTGGCACAGCTCTCGGGCCTGCCCTCGCTGGTGGATGCGCACGCGACGAAGCCGGTAGAGGCGCTCATCATTCCCACGCGCCGGCTGCCAGAGGTCATGGTGGCGGAAGCGGAGCTGGGGGAGCGCGTCATGCGCGCGCTCATCCTGCGCCGCGTCGGCCTGCTCGAGGCTGGCATCGCCGGACCGGTGATCATCGGCCGTGCAGATAACGGCGACGTGCTGCGGCTCGCGGGCTTCCTCTCACGCAACGGCCATCCGCACCACGCGCTCGACCCGGACACCGACGACTCCGCGAAAGCGCTGCTCGAGCGCTTCCACGTAGATCCGACGCAACTGCCGATCGTGCTCTGCCCGAACGGACAGCTATTGCGCAATCCGAGCGAGGTCGAGCTCGCGCGATGCATGGGCCTCGTCCGACCGATCGATCCGACCAGGGTCTATGACGTGGCGATCATCGGTGCCGGGCCGGCCGGTCTGGCGGCGGCGGTCTACGGCGCGTCCGAGGGGCTTTCCGTGATCGTGCTCGATGGCCGCGCCTTCGGCGGCCAGGCGGGCGCGTCATCTCGGATCGAGAACTATCTCGGCTTTCCGACCGGCATCTCCGGACTGGCGCTGACGGCCCGCGCCTACAATCAGGCGCTGAAATTCGGCGCCGAGATCGCGATCCCAAAGACAGTCACGCGCTTGCGGTGTCACGTGGCGGCGAACGGCGCGCGATTTCAGCTCGGTCTCGAAAATGACCAAGACGTCAGCGCCCGTACCGTCGTGCTCGCGAGCGGCGCCCGATACCGCCGCCTCGACGTCGCGAATCTCGCGGCGTTCGAGGGCTCATCCGTCCACTACTGGGCGTCGCGATTGGAGGGGACGCTGTGCGCTCGGCAAGAGGTGGCGTTGGTGGGCGCCGGCAACTCCGCCGGCCAGGCGGTGGTGTACTTGGCGGGCCAGGCCTCCAAGGTGTGGCTCCTGGTGCGCGGTCCCGGCCTGGAGGCGACGATGTCGCGCTATCTCGTCGACCGCATCGCCGCGCTCCCCAACGTCGAGGTCCTGGTGCGGACGGAAGTCTCCGCCCTGGAAGGACAGGGGGGCATCTTGGAGGCGATTCGCTGGCGCCGTCTTCCGTCGGGCGAAGAAACGCGACGGCCGATCCGCCACCTGTTTCTCTTCATCGGCGCGGACCCGAACACCGCATGGTTGTCGGCGTCCGACGTGGCGCTCGACGACAAGGGCTTCGTGCGGACGGGGTCGGACCTCGGCAACGGCCACCGGGCGCTGGAGACGAGCCGCACCGGCATCTTCGCGATCGGCGACGTCCGCGCCGGCTCGACCAAGCGCGTCGCCGCCGCGGTCGGGGAGGGCGCCCAAGTAGTCGCGACGCTCCACGCCTTTCTCGCGGACGCCGCGACCCCGCCGCCATCACCGCCGACGCGCGACGCGCGCATCGGACGGTAGCTCCGCGTTGGTCATGCGAATCGCCCTGCTCGTGCCGCTTCTCATCTCGGCATCGTGTTCTGCCCGCCTCGCTCACCAACCCAACGCGATCGAGCGAGAGGTCCGTGAGGTGGAGAACAGGCGGGTGCAGTCACTTACCGGAGAGGATTTCGTGCAGCTCGATCGCCTCCTGTCCGACGACCTGACCTACACCCACTCGAACGGCCGAGCGCAGAGTAAAGCCGAGCTCCTCGCCGCGCTCCGCTCGAGAGAAATCGCGTACGTCGCAATGAACCACGAAGACGTGCGAGTCGGACTCTACGGAGACACGGCCGTTTTGACGGGACGCTCGCAGCTCACGGTGAGAGCTGACGGGCACGAGGTCAGCTTCCCGGTACGGTTCACGCTCGTCTACGTGAAGGGCATGGGCCAGTGGAGGATGGTTGCATGGCAATCGACCCGTGCTCCCATCGTTCGAACAGCTGCCGTGCGCGGAGACTCACGCGATCGGACTCCACGCTGACCGCGGTCGGGGGATCGTCGGGACCGGCAGGGAGGATCAGGCTGGCTTCGCGGCTGCCTTCGTCGAAGATTCTCGCGAGCACTCGGCGCTGGATCCAGTCGCCGAGCGCGTGAGTAGCGCGGGTTCGTGCGGATGAGACGAAGAGCCAGGTGTGTGCGTCGTCGGCAGGCGTGAGGTAGGTGACGAAGAGGTCATAGGTGCCGTTCGGATACTCGAGGTAGACGTGGTTGACGCACGGCAGCTCGAATCGAACGTACCGCGCCACCGGCGCGCGCAGCCCGAGCAGGGCGGCGAGCACGCCGACCCAGCCGCGAGGCAGCGTGGGCGCGGTGTGCCACGGGGAGTCGGGGTCCTCCTGCGCGATCAGACCGCCACCGTCGGGATCCACCGTGACACGCTGCCGCGCGACGAGCGGATCCCGACCGGGCCCGAACGTCTTGCGATGGATGAACGGCAGGTGGGCCTCGTCGAACGCGTTCTCGAGCGTGCGGAGAAACGGCGCGGCGACGAGTTGTGGCGGAAAGAAGATGCGCCGGACGTTCGGCCCCGATGTCGCCGGTGGCGCCCCGGGGGGCTCGTCGCGTCGCATTTCGGCCGCGTCCATCCGGACCCAGAGGACGCCGTCGCGCTCGAGCAGCGGGAACGCGGGAACGCGCGCCTGTGGCGGGATCTTCGCGGTCGCGGGCTGCGAGGGGACGCGCACGCACTGGCCGTCGCCGTCGAAGCGCCAGCCGTGAAAGGGACACTCGATGCAGCCGTCGACGACGGCGCCACTCGCGAGATCGGCCCCGCGATGCGGACACCGGGCGCCCACGGCGTGCGCGGTGCCGTTCGCGTCCCGGAACATCACGATACGACGGTTGAGGAGCGTTCGCCCGACTGGACGATCCGCTACCTCGTCGCCCCAACCTGCGCACTGCCACGTGTTCATGGTTGTCGCCTCCTACCTAAGGAGGCGGGAACCCCGGGGGAGGTTCCATGCCTCTCATAGGTGTGGAGCTGGCCGATCTCGTCCGTGGGGCGAAGCAGGGAGACGCAATGGCGATGACCCGGCTGCTCGACGCCTTGGCGCCCTACGTCGGGCGCATCTGCGGGGCGATCGCCCTCGACGCGGGAGAGGACGCGGCGCAGGAGACGTTGCTCACGGTATTTCGCCGGCTCGGCTCGCTGCGCGATCCGGATGCCCTCTACGGCTGGGTGCGGACGATCGCGGTGCGCGAGGGCCTCCGCGCCGCGCGTGGCGCAGCGCCGCCCGCGACGACGGGGGACATCCCGATCCCCGCACCGCACGCCGATCCGACGTTGGGGGACGACATCCGCTGCGTCCTCGAGCGCCTGTCGCCCGAGCACCGCGCCATCCTCGTCCTTCGCGACTTGCACGGGATCGACGAGGCGACCGCCGCCGGTCTCCTCGGCGTCGCGCGTGGGACGGTGAAGTCACGGCTGCATCGCGCCCGAGCGCTCTTTCGGAGGAAGTGGGCCACATGAGTACGATCGTCGGTCGCTGGCCATCGGTGGAGCTGGACCCGGTGCGTCGCATGCGCATTCTCGTCGCGGCGCTGCCGCGCGCCGCTTACCGCGAGCGGGTGCTCGACGCGCCCTTCGAGGACGTGTGGCGGATCGCGAGCGACCTCGAGCGCGGGACGCCGCTCTGGGAAAAGAACGTCGCCGCGCTCGCCGTCGTTTCTCGCCACGATGAACGGCTCGAGGTCGAGATCCGCTCGCCGTTCGGCTTCCGCCTACGGGCACAGGCCGTCCTCCGGCGCGGCTGGTGCGTCATGCAGGGCTCGCTTTTCTCGGTCGGGATGGCCGCGGTGCCCGAAGGGGAGCGGACGCGCTTCGCGCATTTCGAGGCGCTTCGTCTCCCCGGCGCCAGCGTGCTCCGTCCGCTGCTCCGCCATCGCATCCACCACGAGTTCCAGACGCTCGAGCGTCTCGCGCGACGCTGAAGCGCCGGCGCTTCTACGGCCGCGCTGCGCGCAACCCTTGCGATCTCCGCCGGCTCCGTGGATCATCGCGCCCAGGTGGGCCGTGCTCTCCGAATTGGCTGAGAACATCTGGATCGTCGAGCGGCGCCAGCGCTTCTACGGCCTCGAGGTGGGCACGCGCATGACGGTGATCCGCCTCGCCGACGGGAGCCTGCTCCTGCACTCGCCGGTGGAGCTCGACGCCGAGCTGCGGCGTGAGCTCGACGCGATCGGTCGCGTCCGCTTCACCGTCGCGCCGAATCGCGTCCATCACCTCTATGCGGGCGATGTGGCGAAGGCGTATCCGGAAGCGCGGCTGTGGATCGCGCCGGGACTCGAGCGCAAGCGTCCGGACTTGGTGTTCGTCGCAGTGCTCGACGACGACGCGCCCGCCGAGTGGAAGCACGAGGTGGAGCAGGTCTTCTTCCGCGGACGCCCGTACGAGAACGAGGTCGTCTTCTTTCACCGGGCGAGCCGCACGCTCATCATGTGCGACCTCGCCTTCAACTTCGGTCCGCGGGCGGCGGCACCCACTCGCCTGCTCATGAGACTGCTGCGGAGCTACGGCCGCTTCGGACCCTCGAAGCTCGATCCGTTGCTGATCCGCGATCGCCGCGCGGCACGGCAGAGTTTGGAGCGCATACTCGCCTGGGACTTCGACCGCGTCGTAGTCGCGCACGGCGACGTGCTGGAGCGAGGCGGTCGCGAAGCGCTGCGCCGAGGCTATGCGTGGCTGCTCGCCGCGTGAACGAGCGTTTCTTTACTTTCAGAGTAAAGGATTCTATCCTTTACTCGTATGAAGAGCCGGATATCTTCCAAGGGGCAGGTGACGGTGCCGGTCGCAGTCCGCGATCGGCTCGGCCTCGCGCCCGGGACCGCGGTCGAGTTCGTCGTCCGCGAGGGGGAGGCGGTGCTGCGGAAGCGCAGGGCGGCGGATCCCGTCGACCGCGTCTACGGACGGCTCGAGCTCGATCGCGACGTTGACGGCCTGATCGACGAGATGCGCGGGCCTCGGCCCGAGTCGGCGCGACCGAAACCAGTCCGCCGGAAGGCGCGGTGAAGACCGCCGTCGACACCTCGGTCCTTCTCGACGTGCTTGGTGCCGATCCCGAGTATGGGGAGCGATCGCGGGTCGCGCTGAGCGGCGCCTATCGAGCCGGCGCACTCGTCGCCTGCGACGTCGTGTGGGCGGAGGTTCGTGCGCACTTTCCACGGGAGAGCGACTTCCGAGAGGTGCTAGGGCTCTTGGGGGTTCGCTTCGACGCTACCTCCGCGAACGCGGCTACGCTCGCCGGAAGACTATGGCGAGCCCACCGTACGCGAAGCGGTGCGCGCCGTCCGCGCGTCATGGCCGACTTCCTGATCGGCGCTCATGCCAAGGTGCAGGCGGACTCGCTGCTCACGCGCGACCGCGGATTCTACCGCGACTATTTCGTTGGGCTCAAAGTCATCGACCCAAGCCGCGCGCCGTGATCAGGGACAGGCGGTCGTCTGTGCGGGGTCCACGGTGTCGGTGCGCTTGAACGACCACTTGCAGGTGAGGACGCCGGCGACGATATCGGAGTTGATCGAAAAGCCGGTCATCTTCGCAGCCAGCGCGCCCGGTTTTGCGCTGACCTTCAGGCGTCCGATCTCGGAGAAGGTGCCGCTCGCGAGCTTGTCGTTGGTGCCGCAGAGCGCGAGGGCGATGTCGCCCTTGGCGTCGGGCTTCTTGGGATCGGGGATCGCTATGGCGACGTACTGGTTGCTGGCGCCGCTGGCGCGGAGACTGATCGCCGAACCGCTCTGCTTGACGGCGAAGGTCGTGTCGTTGCTGAACGAGACCTTCCCGAGCGCCTGCCCCGTCGTGACGCCCTTGCACGCGTACTTGCCGGTATACGTCCCGGTCAGATCGAACGCGCGCGCCGCGGGTGCGCCGGCGAGGAGGACGGCCGCTACCAGAAACGCGGCAGGACCCCGACGGCGATGCGTGCTCATGGGCACACGATCGATACCGCTGGGTCGGTCACGTCGGTGCGCTTGAACGACCATTTGCAGGTGTAGGCTCCGGCGTCGAGGTCCGAGTAAACGGACATGCCGGTGATTTTTCCGGAAAGTGCACCGGGCTTGACGCTGACCTTGAGGCGCCCGAGCTCGTCGTGGCTTCCGCCGGCGAGCACGTCGTTGGTGCCGCAGAGGACGATCGGGATCTCGCCCTTCGCGTCCGGCTTCTTGACGTCGGGGACGGCGGCGCCGCTGTACTGGTAGGTGATGCCGCCGGTGAAGTCGAGAAACAGGCCGATCGCGGCGCCGGTCTCCGTGACCCGCAGCGTTCCGTCGCTGGAGTACGAGTTCTTCCCGGACGGATCGTTCGTCACCACGCCCTTGCATGCGTACTTGCCGCTGTACGTGCCGGTGAGGTCGAAAGCGCCGGCGTGCGGTGCGGCGGCGAGCAGGATCCCGGTGGCGAGGAAAACAAGGGGGAGGCGAAGCGACATGGTCACGGCGGTTCCGGAGGTCGCTCTGCATCGCACATTTCCCGGAGGATTGTCTACACCCCCGACGATGGGCGAGTGTCCCAAGACGGACAGTACGCGCTCGACAACTGCCCCCGTAGCGTGCGACCTTCCCGGCACCAAACCCCGGCCGCCCGTGGGCCGTAACCGACCGCAGGAGGATTCCGCATGTTCCGCATTGCCCGCTCCCTCGTCGCCGCCTCGCTCACGCTCATTGCGGCCATGCCCGCTGTGGCCGGAACATTCAAGTGCACCGCTGACTCCGTCGTGGTGGGCAACGTCTGCATCGACAAATACGAGGCGAGCATCTGGCAGATCGCGCCCTCGAACAGGTCCCTCCTCAAGCTGGTGCAGAAAGGGAAGGCGACGCTCGCCGCTCTCACCGCGGGCGGTGCGGTGCAACTCGGCTGCAGCGGTGCGCCGTTCAGCCTGACCGCGTATCCGGCGAACTTCCCGAACGACGGCAACTGGACCCCGGTGCTTGGATCGGTCCCGCCGAGTCCGGGCGTCTACGCGGTGTCGATCCCCGGCGTGCTCCCGAGCACGTGCCTGACGTGGTTCCAGGCGAATCAAGCGTGTGCGCTCTCGGGCAAGCGACTGGCGCGAAATGGCGAATGGCAGCGGGCCGCGGCCGGGACACCAGATCCCGGCACGGACAACGGCACAACGGACTGCCACGTTGGGGGCACGTTCGCGCCCGCGAACACCGGCTCGCGCTCCAATTGCAAATCGAGCTGGGGCGTCTTCGATATGGTGGGGAACGTCTCCGAGTGGGTCGAGGACTGGGCCGACAACAACAGCTCGAGCGACTGCACGGATTGGACGACCTCGGCTGGCCTCGCGGGCGGCGACTTGAGTTGCTTCGGGGGAACCGGTGTTTCGGGTTCCAACGCTCTTCCGGCGGCGTTGATCCGCAGCGGGTCTCCGCCCGCCGGTTCGAGTACCGGGGTCTTCTTCGTGAATGCCAGCGTCGTTCCGTCGAACTCCGCCGACGACCTTGGCGTCCGGTGTGCCCGCTGAATCGTCCCGCAACGCGCTCGCGTCCAATGAAGCAACTCACCATCGTCGCCAAGGCGAAGCAGAAGGCGGCGAACTGATAGGCCGATGACTGCGGGCGGCGGTTCCGGCTGCCGCCCGCGCACGTTTCGAATCCGACCACTCGCGCGCTGAATTCCGACCACTGCGCGCCGAGCGCGGTCAACTCCGGCCAGTACCTACGATGCGCGTACTAGGACGCGGGCGGATACTCCGCGTGCTGCGGTACGTCGTCGGCGATCGCATCCCATGGCGCCTTCGATCCGACGAAGATGTGTGCCTGCGGACGCGTGCCGGGATCGTCGTCGAACGTGCCCGCCGGGACGATCGCGAAGTTCCGGCTGCGATCGATGCGCGGGATCGGTGATCCGCACCGGCGGCAGAAGACCTGCATGAAATACTTCGCCTCCGGGATCTTGTAGGACACTGCGAGATCCTCGCCCTTCCGGAAGCTGAGGCCGTCGGCGGAGGTGAACAGATTCGACGCGCAAGCCGCGCCGCGCGCTTTGCGGCAGCGCGAGCAGTGGCACGTCCACCACCGGAGCGGCGCACCCTCGACGACGTAGACGACCCCGCCGCAGAGGCAGCTCCCGCGCGGCTTTCCCGCGTACGCGACGGGCAAGGGCAGATCGGCGAGCGCACCGGGCGCCTCGAAGCCGGGCGGGTAGGTGTCGAAGCGCGGCAGGTCGTCGCGCAGCTCCACCCACGGCGCTTTCGACGCGGTGAAGATGTGCATCTCGGGTCGTACGCCGAGGTCGCCGTCGAGACACCCCGCCGGCACGAACACCAGGGAGCCGAACGGGTCGCTCGGAACGACGGATCCGCAGCGCCCGCAGAAGCACCGGAAGAAACCGGGGGAGGACTCCCAGCGAGCGATGCGATCGCGGCCGCTCACGAGCCGGAAGGCGCCGACATCGGCCGCCACGTAGGTCGCGAACGGCGCGCCGTGCGCCTTGCGACACCGCGAGCAGTGGCAGTGCGACATCAGCTGCAGCGGGCCGTCGATTTCCCACGCGACGTCTCCACAGAGGCAGCTGCCGTGCACCACGGCGTCCCCCTTAGCGCACCGTACCCTCTGACGCCACGGTGCCGAGATACATCGCCGCGTACGCGCGCCATGGTCGGCACGGCTCGACGATGTGCTCCAGCGCCGCCGCCGACGACGGATGTGTCGCGTTCCCCGCCGCGCGGCGCAGACCGAGGTCGGTCGAGGGGAACGCGTCGGGTTCCCCCAAGGCTCGCATCGCGATGTAGTGCGCGGTCGCGGGGTCGAGCCCCGGAACAGCGGTGAATCGTGCGAGCGCATCGTCGAGTCCACGCCCGGCGTCGAGTACGGGAGCACCACGAGTCACCGCCGCCGCGAGCGCGCGGATGGTCGCGGCGCGCGCACGCGGAATGCCGACACGTGCGAGATCGGCGTCGGCGAGCCGCGCCGGGTTCGGGAAGAGATGCGAGAGGCCGTCATTGCTTCCGCCGACGGCCTCGCCGAACGTCCGCACCAGCCGGCCGCAGAGCGTCGTCGCCGCGCGCCCCGTCATCTGCTCCCCGAGGGCGGCACGGACGGCGAGCTCGAAGGCATCCCACGCACCCGGCACACGCATGCCGGGTGTCCTCTCGGCCAGCGGCCGCAGGAACGGGCTGCGCCGCAGGCGACTCGCGATCTCGTAGGGGTCGGCACCGAGATCGAAAAGGCGCCCGGCGCGCTCGACGATCTGCATCAGGCCGTCGTAGCTCGGCAGGCGCACTCGCAGGAGAAGATGCGGCTCGTGCGCGTCGGCTCGGACCTCGATGGTGCCGACGACACCCATCAGCTCGATCGTGCGGCGATAGGCGTCGTCCTCGACGACCTCGACCCCCGGTGTCGCGCGTGCGCGCAGGAACGCGAGCAGAGAGCCCCAGGCGAGCGGCGGACGGTACGGGAGCCGTAGCAGCAAGCCGGAGCCGTCACTCGCGGGGGCTCCGTGTCGGCGGCGGCGGAGCGCGCTCGGCGCTTCACCGAAGGTCCGACGGACGGCGTAGTTGAACTGCCGGACGCTCCCGAACCCGGCCGACAGCGCGACCGCCGTCATCGGCAGCCGCGTTTCGTCGATCAGGCCGCGCGCGAAGTGGATGCGCCGCGCCCGCGCGATCTGCGCCGGTGACGCGCCCAGCTGACGTTGGAAGAGCCGTCGAAGCTGACGGCCGCTGAGACCGACGCGAGCCGAAAAGCGTTCGATGGCCTCCTCGTCGAGCGCGCCCTCGGAGATGAGCCGGAACGCCCGCGACACGACCGCCGAGGTGCCGAGCCATGCGGGCGTTCCAGGCGACGTCTCGGGACGGCACCGGCGGCACGGCCGAAAGCCCGCCGCCTCCGCCGCGGCGGCGCACACGAAGAAGCGACTGTTCTCGAGCTTTGCGGGGCGCACCGGGCAGATCGGCCGGCAATAGATGCCGGTCGTTACGACGCCGCCGAACAAGCGGCCGTCGAAGCGGCGGTCGTGGCTGACGAACGCCCGATAGCAGCGTGCCGGATCGAGATCCACGCGCGCCGTCATAGCATCATCGTCGGTGTCACGGCGCCGCATGCGCCGCCGCGTCGAGGCCCATGCCGACTTGACGCCGCAGGGAATCGGGGTCCCAGCCCATCCAGATTTCGACGATCTTCCGCGCCCGCAGCCGGTACATGACGAGACCGACCGTCACGATGCGAATCCCGGTCGGAGCGATCCCCATGAACTCACCCCTGAAGGTCCCCTCGGACCGGAAGCGCAGCGCGACGCGGTCGCCGCGCGCGACGATATCTTCGGCCTTCACGTGAAAGTCCGGGAAGCCGCGGCGGAACTCGACGACCAGGTCCTGCAATCGTGCGAACCCGAAATCGCCCAGCGATGCTTCATGGCCGACGAGATCGCGACTCACCACCTCGTCGAGAACGACTAGGCGGCCCTGATTCCACACGTCATCGTAGTAGCGGTTCACCACGGCCAGGTTTTCGGCCTCGGACTCCACCGGCTCCGCCGGAGGCTCGTCGAGCAGTCCCGGGCGCCGCATGCCCGGGTCGAGCCGCTCCCAGAGCGGCAGCGTGTCGAAGTAGACGGCTTCCTCGGTCGCGAGCGCGCCGTTCAACGTGAAGCGACTCATGCCCTTCCATTCGAGAGGCTCGCCGCCGAGGGTGGCCGTGATCTGCCACTCGAGGAGGACGGCGTCCCCGTTGGCCGCCCAGCGTTGCACGCGTAGCCGCGCATCCGGCAGCAGCGTCGTCGTCCGACGCACGAACTCGGCGAGCTCACGCGCGACGATCGGCTGTCGCAGCGCGGGGGTCCGGATGATCGCCTCGGGTTCATAGATCCCGGGGAATCGCGCCGGGTCGCCCCACGTCGACTCGAACTGCTCCATGAATCGCTGTGCGTGCGTCATCGATCGTTGCCTCCTGACGTACTCCGTAGCGCATGCGGCCGGCTTCGGCTCGCAATCCGCGGACGCGATCGTCGGGCGGCACGATCGTCGAGGCGTCGACTCGCGGTATGCGACCCAACTTGACAGCGCCACCGCCGGATGCGAGCAGCATCCGATGCGACGATCGGTCGAGACGAAGACTAGGGTGACGCATTCGTTCCTGATTTCCTGCGCGAGTGCGGTGTGTGCGACCGCGCTGTGGACGGCGGCCCCGCCGGCGGCGGCTGCCGGGGTCGAGCTCTCCACCGAGATCAGCGACCCGAGCGCGGCGGCGACGGCGAAACCGGCGCGTCCCGGACGGATACTCATCGACGGCGAGCGCGTGCGCATGGAGATGACGGGATCGAGCCCCGCCGGTGATGCGAAGGCGGCTGACGCGAAGGCGGGTGAGGCGAAGGCGGTGATGATCTATCGCGGCGACCGCGACCTCGTCTGGAGCGTCGACGAGAAGCGACGAACGTACATGCAAATCGACCGCGCCCGCATGCAGGCCATGCGCGCGCAGTCGGACGCCTCCCGTGCCAAGATGCGCGCCGAGCTCGGCAAATTGCCGCCAGCCGAGCAGGCGCGCATGCAGGCGATGCTCGCGGCGACGGATGCGCAGGCGGCCGAGCGCGAGCCGCCGACGATCAAGGAGACGGGGCGCACCGACAAGGTCGGCGGCCTTGCGTGTCACGAGATCGAGGTGTCGCGTGGCGGCAAGAAGGAGAGCGAGATCTGCGTCGCCGACTGGAAAGCAGCGGGCGTGACGAAGGCGGACCTCGCGCCGGTTCGGAAGCTCGGCACGTTCCAACAGGAGGCGCTCGCCGGTCTGCAGGCGCGCCGCGAGGGTGGTGACGTGCTGGAGCTCTTCGACGCGCTCGACGGCCTTCCGGTCCGGGTACGCTCGTTCCGTGCCGGGCAGCTGCGAGCCGAGTTCCGCGTCGTGAAGGTCGAACACAAGGGGCTCGACCCCAAGCTCTTCGACGTCCCGGAGGGCTATCACGAGCGCAACTTTTCCGTCTCCGTGCCGGGAGCGCCCGGTGCGCATCCGGTCGCGCCCGGCGCCCCGCAGCCGTAGCGAAGAAGACGGACGCGCGCGACGGACGCGCCGATGATCTACGTCGTCGTACGGCGCACGACGGACTGGGAGAACGAGGCGGTGTTCCGCGCGCAGATCCCCGAGGGGTTCCGGCCCGCCGTCGAGCTGTGGAACGCGACGTTCACGATGCCGTATCATTGCTTTCGCCGCGAGTTGAAGCGGATCGCGCAGCGCAGCTTGTCGCGTCTCGACGGCGTCGCCTGCGTTCGACGCGAAGAGGTTCCGGACGATGCCGTCGTCGTGTCGACGGACGACGACGATTGGTTCTCGCCGCGACTCGCCGAAGTTCTCGAGGCGAATCTCGACGGTCGCCACCTCGGGTATCACTGGCCGAGCAAATACCTCGAGGTGCCGGTCAATTGGCGGCACCAACTGGGTCGGATCCGCCGCACGATCTTCCCTCGCACCCCGCCGCAGTGGATCTGCACGACGAACAACTACGCCGTCGTGATGCGAGCCGTCACGGCGCCGCTGATCGCGAGTCACATGGAGGCGAGTCGGTGGTTCGTCGCGCACCCCCAGGAGGTGAAGCGCCTCGGCGAGCCCTTGAGCGTCATGAATCGCACGCTCGCGTCCATCACCACGCTGCGGTCGAAGCGGTCGCGGTCCGCCCTGATCCGCAAGTTCCGGCGGTACAGGAGGCTCTACCGCAGGGCGCTCGCTCCGGAGCTTTCGTGGTGCGAGCCCTACGTGGCGCTGATGCGCGATCTCATGGACGAGCTGCGCGTCAAGGATTAGATCCCCCTCGACGTGATGGCGCCCATCGAGCTCTTCGGGCTGACCGCCGCAGCCGTCGCCGCGGGGATGGTGCTCCTGTGGTTGCTCTCGGTCGCGCTCGAGGACGTCAGCATCGCCGACATCTATTGGGGTCCGGGCTTCGCCCTGATCTCCTGGATCGCGGCCGTCGCCGCTCGCAACTGGACACCCAGGACCTTCCTCCTGCTCGCGCTGGTGTCGGTCTGGGCGCTGCGGCTGGCGCTCCACCTCCTTCTTCGTCGGCGACGTGTGGGAGTGGAGGACCGGCGCTATGCCGCCATGCGGAGGAAGGCGGGTAGGCGCTTCGTCCTGCGCAGTCTCGTCAGCGTCTTCGCGCTGCAGGGCGCGATCATGTGGGTCGTCTCGCTGCCGCTGCAGATGGCGATGATGGGCTCGGTCGCGCCCCTGCGATGGTTCGGTGGCGGGGGCGTCGTCCTCTTCGCGGTGGGATGGATCTGCGAGAGCGTCGCCGACGGGCAGTTGACCGCCTTCCGCCGCGATCCGAGAAACGCCGGGCGCGTGCTCGACACCGGGCTCTGGGCCTGGTCACGCCACCCGAACTACTTCGGCGAGGTGGTGCTGTGGTGGGGGCTCTTCGTCGTCAGCGTCGGCGGTAGCGGCGCGTGGTGGACGATCGTGTCGCCGATGATCGTGACCGTGTTGCTGCTTCGCGTCTCGGGGATTCCGCTGCTCGAGCGCGGCATGGACAAGCGGCGACCCGGCTACGCCGACTACGTCGATCGTACGAGCGCGTTCATGCCGTCGCCGCCGCGCCGCCGGCGGACGTGAGTCACATCGCAATAACGAGATGACTCGCGGTGCGGCTATCGTTCGCGCCGCGCTCTTGTGTCAGTTCGCCAACCGGGCCATGTCCTCGGTGAGGGAGACTTCCCATGAGCGACGCGTGGCGACAGACGGCGTGCATCCTCTGCAGCGTCAACTGCGGGATCGAAGTGCGGATCGACGACGGGCACATCAGCCGCATCCGCGGCGATCGCGCGCATCCGGGGTCGCGCGGCTACACCTGTGAGAAGGCGCAGCGGCTCGATCACTACCAGAACAATCGCGACCGGCTGACGACGCCGCTCCGCCGGCGCGCCGACGGGACGTTCGAGCCGATCGACTGGGACACCGCGATTCGCGAGGTGGCCGAGCGCCTGGTCGCGATCCGCGACACCCACGGCGGCGCGACGATCTTCTATTACGGCGGCGGCGGGCAGGGGAACCATCTCGGCGGCGCCTACAGCGGCGCCACGCGCCGCGCGCTCGGCTCGATCTACACCTCGAACGCGCTCGCGCAGGAGAAGACCGGCGAGTTCTGGGTGGACGGGCAGCTCTACGGGCGGCCGCGCTGCCATACCACGGGTGACTTCGCGCGCGCCGAGGTGGCGGTGTTCGTCGGCAAGAACCCGTGGCAGTCGCATGGGTTTCCGCGCGCCCGCGCCGTGCTGCGCGAGATCGTCGCCGATCCGAACCGTTCGCTGGTGGTGATCGATCCGCGACGCACGGAGACGGCTGAGCTCGCCGAGTACCACCTCCAGGTCCGGCCGGGCACGGACGCCTTCTGCCTGAGCGCGCTCCTCGGCGTGCTCGTCGAGGAGGATCTCGTCGACCACGACTTCCTCCGCGACCACACGACGAACGGCGAGACGCTCTTCCCGGCGTTGCGCGCGATTCCCGTCGCCGACTACTGTGCACGCGCCGGCGTCGCCGAAGACCTCGTGCGTACCGTGGCGCGACGGATCGCGCGCGCGTCGAGCGTCTCGATCTTCGAGGACCTCGGCATCCAGCAGGCGCCGCACAGCACGCTCAACTCCTACCTCGAGAAGCTCGTCTACCTCCTCACCGGCAACTTCGCGCGGCCCGGCACGATGAACATCCACACCCGCATGGCGGGACTCGGCGGCGGCAAGGAAGGAGGGCGGACGAGCCCGGTCGGCGGGCACCGCATCATCACCGGCCTGATCCCCGCCAACGTGATCCCGGACGAGATCCTGACCGACCACCCGAAGCGCTTCCGCGCCATGATCGTCGAGAGCGCCAACCCCGCCCACTCGCTCGCCGACAGCCGGCGCATGCGCGAGGCGCTCGCCGCGCTGGAGCTCGTCGTGGTGATCGACGTCGCGATGAGCGAGACGGCGCGCCAGGCGCACTACGTGCTCCCGCCGCCGTCACAGTTCGAGAAGTGGGAAGCGACGTTCTTCACGCTCGAGTTCCCGGAGAACGTCTTTCACCTGCGCGCGCCGCTCTTCCCGCCGCGCGCGGGCACGCTTCCCGAGCCGGAGATCCACCGGCGCCTGGTGCGCGCGATCGGCGCGCTCAGCGACGCGGACCTCGCCCCGTTGCACGCCGCCGCGGCGGCGGGACGGCTCGCGTACGCGCAGGAGTTCCTCCGTCTCACCGCCGAGCGACCGGAGCTCGCGGGGCTCGTGCCGGTGATCCTCTACGAGACGCTCGGACCGACGCTCGGCCGCGGCAACGAGGCGGCGGCGCTCCTCTGGGGCGCGGCGCACACCTGCGCGCTCGCGTATCCCGAGTCGGTGCGGCGCGCCGGTTTCAGCGGCGACGGTCCGGCGCTCGGCGAGGCGCTCTTCGAGGCGATCCTCACCCGCCGCTCCGGCGTCACGTTCACGGTCGACGAGTACGAGGAGACGTGGCGCCGGCTGGCGACTCCCGACGGCCGCGTGAACCTCGCGATCCCCGAGCTGCTGCGCGAGCTCGACGAGCTCGCCACCGGCACGACGACACGTGATGCCGCCTTTCCCTTCGTCCTCACCGCCGGCGAGCGCCGCTCGTCGACGGCGAACACCATCTTCCGCGATCCGGCGTGGCGCAAGAAAGATCCGGCGGGCGCACTGCGCATCAGTCCACACGACGCCGAGACACTCGGCGTCGCCGACGGCGGGCGGGTGCGCGTCACCACCGTGCGCGGCAGCGCCGAGACCGTCGTCGAGATCACCGACCGCATGCAGCCCGGCCACGTGAGCCTGCCGAACGGCCTCGGCCTCTCGTATCCCGACGCCACGGGGCGCTCGGTGGTGCACGGCGTCGCGCCGAACGAGCTCACCGCCTCCGCGCACCGCGACGCGATCGCGGGTACGCCGTGGCACAAGCACGTGCCGGCGCGGGTGGAGGCAGTGGCATGACCCCGGGTCGCTGACTGACGCGCGGCATTGACGGTCGGTGGGTGCCTCGCTATGTCCGGCGCGTCTGCCGAGGAGGCTCCCGATGATCCCGATGCGTATAGCCCCCTTTGTCGCGTGCCTCGTCCTGCTCAGCGTCTCGCCCGCCATGGCCGACTCGTTCGTCGAGAATTTCGACAGTGGGACGCTCGATCCGCAGCTCGTGCCGCACGCCGACCCGGGGTACGCCCAGATGATCGCCGGCGGAAAGCTCGACGTCACCAAGGCCGACGGTACCGGCGCCGGCTCGGTGTTCGTGTTCGCCTCGTTCGCCGTCGCCCAGGATTTCACGGTGAGCGTCGTCGCGAACCGCACCGACTTGAGTGGCGGCGCCCAGCTCGGCTTGAGCCTCCTCTTTCTGGGGGGCTCGACCGCGGCTATCTCCCTCGACGGATCGGGGAGCATCACGGGCATCATCAAGGGCCAGTCGGCGACCCAGACCGTCACCAACGCCACCGCCACGTTGCAGGTGCGACGCACCGGAATGGACGTCTTCTGCGAGTACGACACGGGCGGCGGATTCCAGATCGTGCAGTCGCTGTTGGGGGACAAGCAGCTCGGCAAGGTGAATGCCCGCCCCGAGATGATCCTCGTCCAAGTCGGGAGCAGCACCGCGGCCGAAAGCGGTAATTTCGACGACTTCATGGTCAACGCCGGCCGCATCCTGGGCGGTGGCGGCGGCGCCACGCCGACCGCGACGGTCGTCGGACCGACACCGACGCCGCGGCCGTCGCCCGGGGCTCTCGACCATTTCCTGTCCTACGTGGTGAAGCCGACGAAGAATACGCCAACCTTCGTTCCGTTGGGGCCGGTCACGCTCACCGACTTGACCGGCACGGCGGACTACAACGTCGCCGGTCCGCCGGCGCTCGCCCTTCCCGCAGACAAGAACGGCGGCGGCCGGCACGACCAGAACACGCATCTCCTCGAGTACAAGATCAAACGGTCCAAAGGGGCGCCGAAGTTCACGGCGGGCGCCCCCGTGCGTGTCCTGAACCAGTGCAGCGACATCTTCCTCGCGCTGAAGAAACCGGTGAGCCTGCTCGTGCCGACCGCCAAGGACCTCGCCAGTCCGGTCGCTGCGCCGATCGAAACGAATCATCAGCTCGACCACTTCGTCTGCTACAAGGCGAAGCCGCAGACCGTCGGGACGGTGCTCGGGAAGGTTCCGAAGGGCACGCAGGTCGACGTCGTCGACCAATTCCAGACGCGACGCTACGATCTGAAGTCGATCACCAAGTTCTGCGCTCCCGCCGCCAAGTCCGGGAGCCCGCTCTTCCTCAAGGGCGACGCCAAGGGCACCCCGGCGACGATCGCGCCCGCGAGCATTCGCCACGCCGACTCGTTCCTCGTCTGCTACAAGGCCACGCCGGCGAAGTCCGAGATCCCGCAGCTCGGCTGCGGTCCGCTCGACCCGAAGAGCAAGGGGACGAAGATCAGCCCGGCGCCGGCGAAGCACACGCCGAAGACGGGGATCTTCGTCAACAATCAGCTCGGCCCCCTCCGCCTCGACAGCGTGAAGGAACTCGAGCTGTGCGTGCCGTCGGTCCTGCCGCAGGCGTAGCGAGTCGCATCGTGGCGCCGCGCGCACCGGCGCCGCGACGACCGCCCGATCCGCCTACTCCGTGGCCGGTTCGGGGAAGCGCTCGCGCAGGATGCGCTTGAGGATCTTCCCCGCCGGGTTGCGGGGGATCTCGTCGACGAAACGGACGGCCTTCGGCTGCTTGAAGCGGGCGAGCTTGCCCCGGCAGTGGGCGAGGACGTCGGCTTCGGTGAGCGCGGCATCGCCTTTGACGACGATCGCGAGCGGCGACTCGCCCCACTTGGCGCTCGCCTGGCCGATCACCGCCACGTCGCGCACGCGCGGGCACGAGAGGACCACGTTCTCGATCTCGGCGGGGTAGATGTTCTCGCCGCCCGAGATGATCATGTCCTTCTTGCGATCGGCGATGTAGACGAAGCCCTCGTCGTCGATCGTCGCCAGGTCGCCGGTGTGGAGCCAGCCGTCGCGAATGGTGTCGGCGGTGGCGTCAGGGCGGTTCCAGTAGCCCTGCATCACGTGCGCGCCGCGCACCAGCACCTCGCCGACCCCGCCGGGCGCGACGTCGTGCCCGCGCTCGTCGACGACGCGGACGTCGGTGTGGAAGAACGCCTTCCCCGTCGAGCCCGCCTTGGCGATCGCGTCTTCGGGGCTGATGAGGCAGGCCGGGCCGCAGGACTCGGTGAGGCCGTAGACCTGATGCACCTCGATGCCACGTTTCGCATACGCCTCGATGAGGGTCACGGGTACCGGCGCGGCGCCGCTCATGATCCAGCGCAGGCTCGCGCAGTCGTACCGCTCGACGTCGGGTACCTGGAGCATGAAGTTCAGCATCGCCGGGACGGCGAGGAGCGTCGTGGCGCGTTCGCGCTCGATCGTCTCGAACATGCGCCGCGGATCGAAGGCGCGCATCAGGATGGTCGTCATGCCGCGGTGGACGTTGCCGGTGAGCGGCGTGAGCGCGCCGACGTGGAAGAGCGGCAGCACGATCACGTAGCGATCGCGGTAGCGCACGTCCGCGGTCATCGCGATCGTGAAGTTCGAAAACAGGACCGAACGATGCGTGTGGACGGCGCCCTTCGGCAGACCGGTCGTGCCCGAGGTGTACATGATGTAGAGCTCGTCGTCGTCGCTGGCGCCGATCGCGGGCTCGGTCTCGGAGGCGCGCGCCTGGAGCGCATCGTAGCCGGTCGCGAACGACAGCACGTCGGCCGAGTCGCCGGTCTGGATCCATGTGCGCACGGCGGTGGCGGCGGCGCCGCGCCGGTGCAGCTCGGCGACGACCTCACGAAGCTCGGGATCGAAGACCAAGACGGCGGCGCCGCTGTCCTGCAAGATGAACGCGAGCTCGTCGGCGACGAGCCGCCAATTGAGGGGCACGACGATCCCCCCGAGCTTGGCGATCGCGAAGAAGGTCTCGACGTACTCGACGCCGTTCATGAGCAGCAGCGCGACGCGGTCGCCCTTGCCGACGCCGAGCGCGGCGAGCGCGTGCGCGCTGCGGTTGGCGCGGGCGTTCAGGGCGGCGAAGGTGAAGCGTCGTCCGCGCTCGACCTCGACGACGCCCTCGAGGGCGGGGCTCAGATGGGCACGCTTGCTGAGCAGCAGGCCGACGTTGTTGCGCACCGATCCGTCCTATCGATCCGGCGCCGCGTCGCTCTTCTTCGTCACCTCGACGTCGATCGTGATCGCGATCTCGTCGCCGACGACCACGCCGCCGCCGTCGAGCGTCTTGTTGAAGGTCACGCCGAAGTCCTGGCGATTGATCGTCGCCCGCGCTTCGGCGCCGGCGCGCAGGTTGCCCATCGGGTCTTTGATCGGCGGTGCGACGTTGGAGACGTCGAGGACGACCTCGCGGGTGACGCCGTGGAGCGTGAGGTCGCCCCGCACCTTCCACTTCGCTTCGCCGGCGCTCTCGAGATGTTTCGACTTGAAGCCGATCGTCGGGAACTTGGCGACGTCGAGGAAATCGGGGCTGCGGAGATGCTCGTCACGTTTCTGGTTGGCGGTGTCGATCGACGCGGTGTCGATCGTGGCCTCGATGCGTGCCGCGGTCGGAGTCGCCTGGTCGCCGTCGACGTGGCCGCTGAACTTCGCGAACGTTCCGTGGACGTTGCTGACCATCATGTGGCGCACCGAGAACTGGATCGTCGTGTGCGCGGGGTCGATCTCCCAGGTGGCGGCGCGCACCGGGCGCGACGCGACGGGGACGACGGCGATCGCCGCCAGGGCGAGAACGGTCATGCGAGCACGAGTCATCGGGGCTCCTCCGTGGCGCGACGCATCGCGAGGGAGGTACCGTAGCATCGGCCCGCGGCGCCGGGAAAGTATCCGCCGCGGTGGTGACGCGATGACGGAGTCGCCACCTCCGCCGCCGCGTCGCTCGACGACCGCGATCCGGCGCGACTCAGGACGCGATCGACGCCCCGGCGTGCGCGGCTTCCGATCGATCGGCCGGGTGCACCGCCGGCAACGTCAGCGAGAACCGCGAGCCGCGACCGAGCGTGCTTTCGACCGTCAGCGTTCCCTGCATCAACTGCGTGAGGCGGTGCGCGATGGCGAGCCCGAGACCGGTCCCGAGGACGGCCCGAGCACCGTCGACCTGACGGAACGGTTCGAAGATCGACTCGAGCTCGTGGGTGGGGATGCCGATCCCGCTGTCGACGACGTCGATGCGCACGCGCTCGGCCTCGCCGACGACGCACAGGCCGATCGTTCCCTCGTCAGTGAACTTCGCGGCGTTCGCGAGCAGGTTGGTGAGGATCTGCCGCAGGCGGCTTTCATCGGCGTGCACCCAGACACTCGGGTTGGGAAGGTCGACGACGAGGCGGACGGGTTTGTGCCGGACGAGACTCGTCGCCAGAAACTCCATGTCGACGAGGATCGGTACCAACGGCATCGGCGCGAGCTTGACGGCGAGGCCGTTCAGTTCGAGACGGGAGACGTCGAGGAGGTCCTGCACCAGCGTGAGTTGCTGGCGGGCGCTCGCGAGCATGCGCGTGAGGATCTCGCACAGCTCCGGAGGCGGCGCACCGAAGGTGTCCTCGAGCGCGAGCTGCGCGAACCCGATGATGACGTTGAGGGGCGTTCGCAGGTCGTGCGAGACGTTGGCGAGGAACTGATCCTTCACCGCGGAGAGCCGCCCGAGACGATGGTTGCTCTCCTGCAGCTGCCCCATGAGCTCGACGTTGCGCAGCACGGCGGCGGCGAGCGCGCCGAGGACGGGTGCCTCCTCGACGGCCGCCGGCCGGAATCGGCGCGGACGGAGGGCGCCGAAGACGAGGACGCCGACCGGCCCCTCGCTCTCCACGAGGGGGATCGCGAGCACCGAGCGCAAGCGGTCGAGCGCGGCGCCGTCGTCGTGCCGCGGACGGTCGTTCTCGAGGACGACCTCCCGGGTGCGAAACGCGCGAACCGCGGGCGAGCGCGCGTGTTCGAGCGGGACGACGAGCTCCGACGCCGCGACGAGCTCGCCGTGGGTCGTGGTGGCGACCAGACGGTCGCCCGCCTCGAGGAGCAGCACCGAGGTGTCGACGCCGAACAGCTCGCACCCCCGCATACAGAGCGTTTCCAGTGTCTCCGTTCGGCTGGTCGCGGCGTTGAGCTCCACGGCCAGAGCCGAGACCGCGGCGCTGAAGCGCGCCGATTGCGCCGTCCGATGCAGGAACTTCGCGCGCATGATCGCCATCGCCGCATGACGTCCCACCATCTCCAGTGCACGCAACTCCTCGGTCGTGAACGCACGCGGCTCGGTGAAGCCGACGGTGAGCAGGCCGCGCACCGTGCCATCGTCGTCGCGAAGCGGAACCATCACCAGGGCCGCCACCTCTGCGAGATCGAGCAGCGCGAGATCTTCGGGCGGCAAGGTGTCCGCACGCTCGATGACGATGGTTCGGCCCGTGGCGACCTCGTCCTCGTGCGGGATGTTGCCTTTCATGTACCGCCCGCCGGCGAAGCGCGGGACGACGTGGGAAGGCGTGCCGTAGTCGGCGAGCGGCAGCGAGGCGCGGTGCCGACGGCTGTGGAAGAAGACGGTCGCTTGCCGCGAGCCGAAGGCCTCGACCGTCTTGCGGCAAATCGCGGCCAGCACCTCGGGCAGCTCGACCGGGCGGTCGACTTCGCGCACGATGTCGAGGAGCACGGCGTTGCGCGTGAGCTCGAAGGCCCGAGCCTCGGCCGCGTACGTCTGCTCGATCGCGATCGCTGCGAGCCGTCCGAGCTTCGCGGCGACGATCAGGTCTTCATCGCGTGGTGGCGCGGTGTCGAGAAGGATGACGCCGAAGAGCTTGCCGTTGGCGCCGATCAGCGGTGTGACGAGATGCGGCGGCGCGTCGGCGACCCCCTGCCACAGACGCTTCGCGTCGGCAGTGGTGACGTAGACCGGGCGCGCGTCCGTCGCGAGCTGCTCGCAATACGAACGCCCTTCGTCGCCGATCGTGAGCCCGCGACCGGCGCGCTCGCGGTCCGCGTCGGTGAGCCCCCAGGACGCGATCGCCCGGCAGCTCGTACCGTCGGCGTCGAAAATCAACGCCGCGGCGCCGCGGGCGCGCAGCGCCAAGGCGAACGTGGCAAGGATGTCGTCGACCACTCCGGGAAGACTCGAGGCCTGAGGCGCGGTGACGTCCATGACTGGCGGCGTCGGAACGAGCAACGCACGTGCCATGGCATCGCTCGTCGCTGACCGGTAACGAATCCGAAACGAATCCGATCGGTTCGCGTTGGACATTCGCTGCCGACCGCGGGACTCGCAGCGGCCGATCGTGCGGTACCGGCAACGGTCGTCGGATTTGCGACGAATGCCGACGGTGTCATGCGCATTGCCGTAGAAGTCGGGGTAGTGGGGTAGTTTGATCTCGAACGGTGTTCGCACCAGCGAGCGGCTTCTACTCCTGGCCCGTCATCACCCAGGTCACAGCTCGTTCCACGTAGGTTCGAAGCTCGTCTGGCGTAGGAGGGTCTTCGCCCGGCATCTCCGTCCTTAGGATAACGGCAACGAGAAGGTCGGCGGCGGCTATGTTCCTGGCGTGCTGCCGAATCAACTGCTCCTGATAGCCGCACCACTCAGAGTGATCGGCCATGAGTCCATCACACACGTCGGAGGCGATGCTGTGAGCCACGGCGTTCCTCGACTCGACGCCCGCCCGAAGTATCGGCTCAATCGGGTTCTCAAAGAAATGCGCGTACCTTTTCTGTATCTCGACGGACCGTTGCCTGAGCCGACGACGCATCAGTGGCCCTATGCTGTCGAGTAGTGCCTGATCTTTCGCCTCCTGTGTTGCGTAAGTGCGTGCAGCCGAGTCGCGCCCAGCATCGAAAAACTCAAGGCGGCCGCAGTTGCTTTCGAAGCGGACTCCTAAGCCGAGAGCTCTTCCGATCCTGGCCTGCGTTGCTGTGTGCTGAGCCGTCGAGGCAACAAAGCTAAAAACCATATTCTTAGTCCTTTCAGCGCAGGATGACGACAGCTTCCTCTTTCAGAAGCCCCACGATCTCCTCGACGTCCCACGGATGATCGGCGACGCCGGCCTCCATCGCGGGCGTGCAGCGTAGCGTCTGATGGATGCGCGCGAAGTTGTAGAACACGTAGTAGAGTGCGACTGCGTGCGCATGGTTCTCGACCTTTTTTGAAAACGCGTTGGTCAATCTGGTGAAGCGGCGCATCCCCATCCGCATGTTGAGGTTCTGGCGCTCCACGTAGCTCGTCGAGACGTGCTCCTTGTCGGGGTAGCCGACGATTCGCTCCTCGCGTGTCCCGATGCATTTCGGCGGCGAGTAGCGACCCGGCTCGGTCGGCACGGCGCCGTAGAGCTTGATCAGCATGGAGTAGTCGATGTCGCGGCCGAACGCGTCGCGGACGGCGTTCAAGTAGACGCCGTGGCCATCCGTCGTGAGTTGGATACGACCGCGCAGCCGGCTCGCCAGATCGCTCAGAAATTCGTACGCGCAATCGGCATCGCGGGTGCCAACGTGAAACGAAGGAACGAGCTTCGTGTCGGCGTCGATCGCCGTCCACGTCCAGATGGAACCGACGCCGGGCGTGCCCTTCATCTCCGCCGGGAGATTCTTGTCCTTGGCGTAACAGAACGCCCAGATTTCATCGCACTGCACCCGCTTGCAGGGCAGGTCAACGAGGGTGCGATCCATGTACTCGCGGCACGCTTCGCCAAGATCGGCGAGCAGGCGAAGGATCGTCTTCTTGTCGGCACCTGTGATGCGCGACGTGGCGCGGATAGACATGCCTTCGCAGAGGCAGGAGACGATTTGAGCGCGCCGAGCGATGGTCAATGTGTTCATGGAGCAAATATGCTTGCTCGGGCAGGAATAGTCAACCAACATGGCGGAGTCGCCACGCCGCATCGGGACTTCGCACATGGCGACGCAGGAGCGTCGCCAAATGGACGGTATCTATCTGTTGCTCCTATTGTTTTTAGCTCGCGAAAATATGCGTCGCCATGTGCGAAGTCCCGATGCGGCGTGGCGACTCCCGTGCATTGGTCGACACATGCACGCCCCCTGCACGGCGCCGCCCTTTCCGGGAATTGCGCTTGACATGCTCAGCCCGCGGGATTACCAACGATGGACCGCCAAAGGAGGCGCACAAATGGCTCAGACCGACCTACCCCAGCACGCGAAGACGATGGTCGATGACCTGCTCCAGGACGTTCAGCCCCACGTCACCAGCATCCGCGACTCGCTCGCCATGATCAACATGATCGAGACCAAGTACGGCGTGCCCGCAACGACGATGTTCGAGCTACTCGCGCATCTAGGCGGTGACGATCAGCCGACTGCGAACGCCCCTGTGGACCGGCCCGCTGGCGGGCAGGCGGGGGCTGGACCCCTGCGCCGAGTCTCGATTCGGCCGGATCAGTTCCTGGGCCAGCAACCGCTCGACGCGGCGAAGGCGTACCTGGCGCTCGTCAACAGTGCGTCGACTATTGACGACATCGCGGAAGCGGTTCGGCAAGGCGGTGCCGCGACGCCGCCAGGGCCGAAGTGGCGCGACACATTGGAAACGTCGCTCATTCGAAGCACCTCCGATGTGATCAAGGTGCGTGACGGCGTGTTCGGCCTAGTTAAGTTCTACACGCCCGATCAGATCAAGGGGCTGCGAGATGCTCGGCGGCAGGCCATTGCGCCCAAGCGCGGCAAGACTCGCAAGCGAGGCCGTCCGGCCGCAAAGCAGGCGGCGGCACCGAAGAAGGCGCCGAAGGCCACGAGCGCCGCGGCCGACGATCGGAAGCTAGAGAGCGCCCCAGCGGGGAATCAAGCGACGGGCGAGGAGATCACCCTACAATGAGGAACGCCCTGCTCGCGTGCGACCGCGAGCAGGGCGCGAGGCGGGAACGTACAGCTTGCCAGGCCCCTCCGCCGGGGGCGGACTCCAGTCAGACGACCGGAGATTACCGCTCCTCAGCGGGCCTAGGCAAGCGCCGAAGACGGCGGTCAGGCCGGCTGAAGGGGCGGTGGACAGTGCGGCATGACGGCGACCGCGCGTTATTACGAGAGGGGGGCTCGCGCCCCCCGTTTTCCTGCCACGCTGAGCAAGAAACGCGAGTGAGAGGACGATGAGCGGTACATTTAACATCTACTGCGATGAAAGCTGCCACCTGGAACGCGACGGAGAGGGGGCGATGGTGCTTGGTGCCATCTGGTCCCCGATCGAGCGTACGACGGAGATCGCGAAGCGTCTCCGCGAGATCAAGGTGCGCCATGGGCTCTCGCCGAGATTGGAGATGAAGTGGACGAAGATCTCGCCGAGCAAACAGGACTTCTATCGAGATGTCGTCGACTACTTCTTCGACGATGACGACCTGCACTTTCGGGGTCTGATCGTTCCCGACAAATCGAAGTTGGATCATGAACGCTTTGCGCAGACCCACAACATTTGGTACTACAAAATGTATTTCGAAATGTTGCAGATTATCCTGGAAACACGTTCTCGGTATTACATCTATCTCGATATCAAAGACACGAACGGGGGCGCGAACGTGGCGAAGTTGACTGAAGTGCTTCGCAACAACATGCGAGACTTCGAACAGCAAGTCCTCCGGCGCGTTCAGCAAGTCCGAGCGCGCGAGGTCGAGCAGGTGCAACTCGCCGATGTACTCATAGGTGCGGTTAGCTATGCCAATCGAGGAAAAGATCGGTCGTCGGAAGGCAGCGCCGCGAAGCGCGGGATCGTGGGACGCGTCCGAGAGCGAACAAAATACTCGCTTACAACGTCTACGCTTTTGGGGGAGCGGAAGTTCAATCTCTTCCGATGGGAACCTCGGTGAAAGCATGCCGATCGGTGACCAAGCCGCCTTCGCGCCCCTCTTGGAGCTAGCGGCCCATGAGGCTTCAACGTACCTTCCGGTGCTTCAACAGAGATTCGCTGCGGATTTCCTCGACCATCGCAACCCGTGCCTCTTCATGGGCAAGCGGGTGACCTGCAGTGCCAGCGATCGCGAACGCCTCTTTTGGCACCTAGTGACATCGGGCGACGGAGGCGAGACTTCGCGCGACCTCGACTTTCGTCGATGTGAGCGCCTTCCGTGGGTGAGAGAGATGATCCAAGCCGTTCCGAGCGCGCGAGTTCTTTGCTGGCGGCGTCGGCACAATCGACAGGAGCGCGTGACGATCGCGCTTCCGGACTTCTCCCACCTGGTCTCTCTCGCGGATCGCGAGCGTTATGCCGTGTTGATCACGTCCTACGAGATCGAGAGAGAAGTTCGGCGGGAGAAATATAGGCGAGAGTACGAAGAGGCCGCGAAGACGGGGAGAGCGATTACTCTTTGAGGTGCGAAAAAAAAGCGCCGCTCCGGAGAGTGGCGCTTTGACTCCTTCCGCAACTTGGCGGATGAGTTGAGCCAACATCTATGGCTATCCCGCTGGATTGTCAAGCACTTTTCCGTTTTCGCTTGACAACACGGCGAGTTAGCGGATTTACTTTTTCGTTCCCCAGCGTGCCCGAGCGGCCTTGCGCGCGATCTCCTTTTTCCGCCGCGCTCCGAGCTTGGCCGCTCGCGCCACTCCACCCTTGGAGGCACCTAACTTCGATAGCGCCACGGCATGCGGATTCTTCGGAGGCACGAGCGGCGCGCCCGTGGCCTGTTCAACGATCCGCCTCGCTGACGAGATCGCGTCTTCGTCGTCATCGTCGGTGCTTGCTCGTCTAGGCATGCGCCGAGTGTAGCGCACCGATGCGGAGAGTCTAGCGCGGAAACTCGCGAACGCCGTTAGGATTCAAAAGGGACCACTACTGAAGTCGGGGTGCCGATTGACACGCGCGCGAGTGCCCACTACGCGGTTCTCGGTGGCGCGCTTCGAGATCCTGCACAATCCCCGTTGCAGCAAGTCGCGGCAGGCGCTGCAGCGCCTCCACGACGCCGGCGTCGAGCCGGTGGTCGTCGACTATCTCGCCGCGCCGCCGTCGCGCGCGCGTCTGGAGCGCATCCTCCGACTTCTCGGGATCGACGATCCACGCGCGATCATGCGAACCGGCGAAGCGATCTATCACGAGCTCGATCTCGCGCACGTGACCGACCGCGCACGGCTGCTCGCCGCGCTCACCGCGCACCCGATCCTCATCGAGCGGCCGATCGTCATCCGCGACGGCGCGCGCGCCGTCGTCGGACGGCCGCCCGAGCGCGTCGACGAGTTGCTCGCACCCGATCGCGCCGCGAAGACTTGAATCGGTCTCTACGCGGTCGGTCGCGCCTGGGATTACGAGACGCTGTGCGATAGCATTCTGCACGCGCGAGTCGGCGCGGGCATTTTTCGGCGTTACGGTGTCATACCCGTTGACGGGGGAGACCGCCGCCGAACATGCTCGGAGGGGATGAGGATGAGGATGAGACGCCGCGACTCGATGATTGTCGTCACGCTGGTCGTGCTCGGGGGGCTCCTCGCTCCCGGGGCCGCCGTGGGAGCGACGACGGTCGACACCTGCTTGGCGCGCAAGCTCAGCAACGTCGGGCAGTCGCTCGCGAGACGCGCAGCCTGCTACGCCAAGGTCGCCGCGCGGCCGAGCGCGGCGGCGCTCTCGACGTGCTTGGGCAGGGCCGCGGACACCTTCAGCGGCGGCGGTGTACCGGGCAGGGGCGTCTTCGAGAGGATCGAAGGCGTGTGGCCCTGCCTCACGAACGACGATCAGGCTGCCCTCGACGCGGCCATCGCGGGCTATGCCGCCGCGCTCGCGGCGCAGGTTGGAAATCCCGGGACACTGAACCGCTGCGATGCGGCCAAGCTCAAATGCATGGGGCGCTACGTGGGTGCGGTCGCCGACTGTTACGCGAAGACGGTGGTGAGAACGGGCGCCTTCGACGGCGCGTGCAGCACCAAGTACAGCGCGCGGCTCTCGGACGGCTCTCGGGGTTGCCTCGACAAGGCGGAGGCATCGGGGGGCTGCAGCGCGACCGATGACACCGCGGCGCTCGAGGGTGCCGCCGATCAGTTCGTGTCGGACGTGCTCTGCGCGCTCGATCCCGGCAGGGTCGGTTGCGCAAGCGGACCGACGCCGCCCATGGCGACCGCGACGGCGACCGTCACCCCGACACCACAGCCGACCGCGACGCCGCCCGCGGGGAACGATCCCGCGCAGCTCTGCGTCGACGCGATCAACGGCTATCGCGCCTCGATCGGCCTCCCGCCGTACGCGCGCTGGACGGCGAACGAGACCTGCGTCGACGGCCAGGGATTGAGCGACAGCCAGACGGGCGTGCCCCATAGCGCCTTCGGGCAATGCTCCGAGTGGGCGCAGAACGAATGCCCCGGATGGCCGGGAACGGCGACGAGCGTGATCGGCTCCTGCCTGCAGGTGATGTGGAACGAGGGTCCCGGTCCCTTCTCGACGCACGGCCACTACATCAACATGTCGAACCCGGCGTACACCAAAGTCGCCTGCGGATTCGCCGTCCTGCCGAACGGCACGGTCTGGGCCGTGCAAGACTTCCAGTAGGGCGGCGTACGAAACGCGACGTGGCGCGCAATGGGCGCGCCGCCGCCGCCGTGCTATGAAACCGGGTGTGGCGCGCCCGCTCGTCGTCGATGCGTGGATGCAGCATCCGACGAAGGAGTTCCTCGCCCACCCGATGTTCGACTCACTCCGCCGCTGGGCGCATGGCGCGCTCACCGACGGGGAGATCCCACTCGCGGCGACGATCGCGGCGATGGACGCCGGTGGCGTACGACTCGGGCTTCTCTGCGCGTGGTGGGGCCCGGCGGGCCCGCTCATCGCCAACGACGCCGTCGCGGCGATCGTCCGGCGCTACCCCGATCGCTTCGTCGGCGTGGCGTCGGTCGATCTGCAGCGTCCGATGGACGCCGTCCGTGAGCTCCGGCGCTGCGTGCGCGGGCTCGGATTCCGCGCGTTGCGGATCCTTCCGTGGATCTGGAACCTGCCGCCCGACGATCGCCGTTTCTATCCGCTGTACGCGGAATGCGTCGAGCTCGGCATCCCGTTCTGTCTCCAGGTCGGCCACACCGGGCCGCTCTGCCCGTCCGAGCCGGGGCGTCCGATTCCGTACCTCGATCACGTCGCGCTCGAGTTCCCCGAGTTGACGATCGTCGGCGGTCACATCGGCTATCCCTGGACGGCGGAGATGATCTCGCTCGCCACCAAGTACCCCAACGTCTACATCGACACCTCGGCGTATACGGTTCGCCGCTATCCTGCCGATCTCGTCGAGTATCTCCGTGGCCACGGCCGGCGGAAGGTCCTCTTCGGCTCGAACCACCCGGCATGGCCGGCGGTCGAATGTCTGAAGAATCTCGACACGCTCGACCTCGACGCCGAGACCGCGGCGCTCTTCCTTCACGGCAACGCCGAGCGCGTCTTTTCGTTGCAGGCCTGAGGAGGATCCATGGACCACGGACGACGCCTCGCCTTCCACGGCATGGTGCTCTTTCTCCTCGGGCTCCTCATGGGGCTCGTCGTGCAGTCGGTGGCCAATCCGCGGATCGGCCTCTCCGCGCACACCGGCGCGCTCTTGAACGGCGCGTTCCTCATCGCCCTCGCCGCGGTCTGGCAATGGGTGACGCTCGCGCCCGGCGCGATGCGCGCGACGTACTGGCTCGCGGTTGCCGGCAGCTACGTGAGCTGCGTCGCGCTCTTTCTCGCCGGCGTGTTCGGGACCAGCGCCTCGACGCCTCTCCACGGTGTGGGCCACGCGGGTACCGCGCTCCAGGAGAACGTCGTCACCGCTGGTCTCTCCCTCGGAGGTCTGGCAGTACTCGTGGCGTCGGTGCTCATCGTCTTCGGGCTGCGCGGACGTGCGGCGAACGCGTCGTGAAGACGGCGCACGAGGGAGGACACTCCATGGGAATTCTCGAACGATTCATGGCGTACGCGCAGGACTTCGAGCGCACCTATCGCGACGACGACTGGTCGCGCCTGGCGCAATACTTCACACCCGACGCGACTTACGAGGTGAAGGACACGCCGTTCGCCTGCCTCCTCCGGGGCCCTGACGCGATCTTCCGCGGCATCAAGAAATCGTTGGACGGCTTCGACCGCAAGTTCACGACCCGCACCGTCGGCGTGACGGCGCCGCCGCTGGTGGAGGGCGACACGGTGACGATCGGCTGGACGGGCACGTACGAGCGTCCGGGCGCGCCCCCGCTCACGGTACGTGGCCGCACGGTTGCGCGTTACGCCGGCGACCTGATCACGCAGCTCAGCGACTCGTACGCGGACGACAACGCCGCCGCGACGACCGCGTGGATGCGCGCCCACGGCGCGGACGTCAACTTCGCGTACGTCTGAGGCGCATACCACGCCCCTGCTGCTCGCCATCGCCGCCGAGCGGAACTAGCGGGCCGGCGCCGGCACGCTCCGAAACTTCGGCGGCCGCTTCTGCAGGAACGCCTCCACGGCCTCGCGGTGCTCGGGCGTCTTCCAGCACTCGCGCAGCATCTCGGTCTCACGGCGCTGCACGGTGCCGATGTCGGTCGCCATCGGGCTCTCCGAGAGCAGCGCCTTGATCATGCGCAGCTGCGGATCGGGATTGGCGGCGATCTCACGCCCGATTCCCATCGCGGTCGCGACGAGACCGTCGGGGGGTGCCAGGTGGTCGACGAGACCGATGCGCGCCGCCTCGTCGCCGCGATAGAGGCGGCCCGAGAGGCACATCTCGCTCGCGCGTCCCAATCCAATGCGCTGCACGAGCAGGTTCGTGCTGCCGAGCTCGGGAACCAGCCCCATCTTGATGAAGAGCATGCCGAACTTCGCCTGCTCCGTGGCGACGAGGACGTCGAACGGCAGGATCATCGTCAGGCCGATCCCGACCGCGGCGCCGTTCACCGCCGCGATCAACGGCTTGGCGCGGCGGCAGAGGGCGACCCAGTCGAGGCCCGCAGGCATGCCGCCGTCGCCGCCCGCGGTGTTGGCGCCCGGATCGACGCCGTCGATGCGCTTCTTGAAGGTCGTCTCCATGTCGGCGCCGGCGCAGAAGCCGCGGCCGGCACCGGTCATGACGATCGCGCCGACGGCGCGCTCGGCGTTGGCGCGTTCGATCGCGTCGGCGAGCTCGCCCGCCATGTGCGGCGTCCACGCGTTCAGCCGCTCGGGACGATTCAAGGTGAGGAGGACGACGTCGTCGCGCTGCTCGTAGAGGATCTGCTCGTACGTCATGGCGGGGATGCTCGGCCGGTCGGCAGCGGGAGTCAACAGCCGTGGACGCCGACCGCGAGCGTCGACGCCCGGCGCGGGATCACGCCGCCGCCGTTTGCGCCGGCCCCTGTGCCCAGAGACGAACGGCCGCGTAGGCGCGCCACGGCCGCCACGCCTCGGCGATCTTCGCGAGCTCAGCGGGCGAAGGGCGACCCGCGGTCGTCTCCATGGCCCGCAGCAAGCCGAGGTCCGAGGCCGGAAAGGCATCAGGTTCCCGCAGCGCTCGCATGGCGATGTACTGCGCCGTCCAGGGCCCCACGCCCGGCAAGCCGTCGAGCTTGTCGAGCGTTTCATCCAGCGTCTCGTAGGCACGCAAGAGATTCCGATCGGCGACCATCGCCGCCCCCAAGCTCCGCAACGTGGCCGCCCGACCTCTCGTCAACCCGACGCCGGTCAGATCGGCCCCGGCGATCGCAGCCGGGGTCGGGAACAACAAATGTGGGCCATCGAACGGGCCATCGAACGCCGCGCTGCCCTCGATCTCCAACGGCTCGCCGTGCGCCGCCGCCAGGCGGCCGGCGAAGGTGGTGGCGGCGGGGACGCTGATTTGTTGGCCGAGGATGGCGCGGACGGCGAGCTCGAAGCCGTCCCACGCGCCGGGCACGCGCAACCCCGGCCGCTCGCGCACGCGGTCGGCCAGCAGCGGATCGCACGCCAGGTGGGTGTCGATGGCGGCGATATCGGCATCGAGATCAAACAGGCGACGCAGCCGCGACACCACGGTCGCCAGCACGGTGATCTCGTTGGTGCGTATGGTGGCGAGCAGTTGGTTCGCGCCGGCCGCCGGACGCACCTCGACGACGCCGCGCGCCGCGTCGAGCGCGAAGGTGCGGCGATAGCGCTCGGGCTCCACGCGTTCCACGCCCGGGATCGCACGCGGCCGCAAGAAGTCGATCATCGCGCGCCAATCGAAGGGCGGGCTGAACGGCAGCTTCAGGGTGACCCCGGCGGCAGGTTTGGCCGCTGAAGTCGAGCGCCGCAGCGTGCTGGGGGCTCGACCGTAGGTCTGTTGGAAGACGTCGTTGAACCGCCGGATGCTGCCGAACCCCGCCGCGAGCGCAATCTGCGTCATCGAGAGCGACGTCTCGTCGAGCAGTTTCTTGGCGAACAGGATACGGTGGGTTTGCGCCACCGACACCGGCGAAGCGCCGACGTAGCGATTGAACAAGCGGCGCAGGTGCCGGCCGCCGACGCCGAGACGGTCCGCGAGATCGTCGACGCCGCGCTCGTCGAGCGCCCCCTCGACGATCAACTGCAGGGCACGCGAGACGGTGTTGGCTGATCCACGCCAACCGGCCGTTCCGGGCGCGACCTCCGGCCGGCAGCGCAAGCACGGCCGGAACCCCATCTGGTGCGCCGCGGCGGCGCTCGGCAGGAAGACGCAATTCTCGATCTTCGGCGGACCCGCCGGGCAGATCGGACGACAGTAGATCCCGGTGCTGAGCACCGCGACGTAGAAACGCCCGTCGAAGCGCGCGTCACGCGTTTGTAGCGCGCGGTAGCACGCGTTTCGGTCGAGGTCGATCTGTTGCATGCGGTGACTATCGCGCCGACGGGGGCTACTTGCCAGCCGTTTTCGGACTCACACGGTCACAGTGACGACTCTCGTGCGCGAGGAACCAGCGCTTGCGTTCCAGGCCTCCGCCGTAGCCCGTGAGCGAGCCGTCAGCCCCGATGACTCGATGACAAGGCACGACGAGCCCCACCGGATTGGCGCCATTCGCAAGGCCCACGGCGCGGACCGCCGACGGGCGGCCGATCGCCGCCGCCAGAGCGCCGTAGCTCCGCGTTTGCCCGGCCGGAATACGCCGCAGCGCCTCCCAGACGTCCCGTTGGAACGGCGTCCCTCCCGTCTCCACCGGGATGCCGTCGATGGCGTCGAGCTCACCGGCGAAATACGCGTCGAGCGGCCGGCGGACGCTGGCAGGCGTCGCTCCGACCGTCAGCGCCAAGCCCGCACCGCGGTAGTGCCGTCGGAGCAGACGGTGCATGCGCTCCTCGTGGTCCGCCCAATCGAGCGCACGCAGGCGCTCGTGACGATCGGTCACCAGCAGCATCGCCCCGATCGGCGTGTTGACGCGGTCGATGGTGAACGATTGCGGTCTCATAGACATGGACGCCGTCTCCTCTCGTGCATCTGACCGGAGCATGCCATGCGCCGACGTCCGGTGCTGGCCGTTTCCGGACTTCAACGGTCGTCGCACGCGGGGCTCGCGTGAATCCGGCGGTCGCGCTAGGTCTCGCGTACCGCCTGTCGACTCGCGGCGGTAGGAGGCGAACCCATGAACGAACTGATTCTCCACCACTACGGTATCTCTCCCTACGCCGAGAAGATTCGCGCGATCCTCGGATTCAAGCAACTCACGTGGCGCTCGGTGACGATCCCCGTCGTCATGCCGAAGCCCGATCTCACGGTGCTGACCGGGGGGTACCGCCTGACGCCCGTCCTGCAAGTGGGCGCCGACATCTATTGCGACACCAAGGTGATCGCGCGGCGCCTCGAGGAGGAGCGGCCGACGCCGACGCTCTATCCCGACGACTTCGCGGCGATCACACGCGCCGTCTCGCTGTGGGGTGAATCGCTCTTCATGAGCCTGGTGGTGCTCGGGCTCGGCTCGGGCGCGTTCCCCCGCGAGTTCGTCGAGGATCGGAAGAAGATGGTGCCCGGCGGCTTCGACGAGGCCGAGGCGCGCGCCCTCACGCCGTCACGGCTCGATCACATCCGTGCGACGCTCGATCTCTTGGAGCGCCAGCTCGCCGACGGACGGCCGTTCGTTCTCGGGGAGTCGGCGAGCCTCGCCGACTTCTCGGTCTACCATCCGCTCTGGGCGATGCGCGGCAATCCGCTGTCGGCGGCGTTCCTCGCCCCGCACGTCCGCGTGGGACGCTGGCTCGATCGCCTGGCGGCGTTCGGTCACGGCACGGCGACGGAGATGACGGCGGCCGACGCCGTGCGCACCGCCCGCGAGGCAACGCCGACGACGCAGTCTGCGGAAGACCCGGGCGACCCGAGCGGCCGCCACGTCGGCGACCGCATCCGCGTCTTCCCCGAGGCGTACGGCCGCGATCCCGTCGAGGGCGAGATCGTCCGCGCCGACGCCCACTCGATCGCGATCCGCCGCCGCGACGAGCGCGTCGGCGAGGTCGTCGTCCATTTTCCGCGCGAGGGGATGATCATCCTCGCCGCATGACGATGACACCACGGATCCTGCCATTCTCGCGGCCGAGGGTTGTGGCGACTCCGAGGTCGCTCTAGGGTCGCATCATGCGTATCGCGATTGGTCTCTATGAATGCTTCACCTCGCTCGATGCCATGGGACCGTTCCAGGTCCTCTCCGCGCTGCCGGGCGCGGAGGTGACGTTCGTCGCGGCGAAGGCGGGTCCGGTCACCGACGAGTCGGGCTTCCTCACCGTCATCGCACGCGCCTCCTTCGACGAGCTGCCGGATCCCGACATCCTGCTCGTGCCCGGCGGCGTGACGACCGGGGCGCTCGTGCCCGACCACCCGATCGTCGCGTGGATCGCGCGCGCGCACCCGACGACGACGTGGACGACGTCGGTGTGTAGCGGCGCGTTGCTGCTCGCGGGCGCCGGCGTGTTGCGTGGCGTCGACGCGACGACGCACTGGGCGGCGTTCGACGATCTGGCGCGGCTCGGCGCGAATCCGCTGCACGAACGCGTGGTCCGCCGCGGCAAGATCATCACCGGCGCCGGCGTCAGCGCCGGCATCGACATGGCGCTCACGCTCGCCGCGGAGATCGCGGGAGCGGACTTCGCGCGCACGGTGCAGCTGATCATGGAGTACGATCCGCAGCCGCCCTTCGACGCCGGATCACCGGCGAAGGCGGGGCCGCACCTGGTCGATCAGGCGTTCGCCGCGTTGATGCAGACGATGCAGCAGCTCGCCGCGCGCCAGTAGAACCTCTATAGAGGTACGGCGATGGGCGACGCCCTCATCCTCTACGTCGACGCGTTCTACATCAGTCCCTACGCGTTCTCCTGCTTCGTGGCGCTGCGCGAGAAGGGCATCGCGTTCGAGACACGCGTGGTGCCGTTGCAGGATCAGGCGCAACGGCGGCCCGAATATCGCGACCATTCGCTGACGGCGCGCGTGCCGGCGCTGGTGCACGGCGGATTCTGGCTCTCGGAGTCGAGCGCGATCGACGAGTACCTCGAGGAGACGTTGCCGCCGCCCGCGCATCCGGCGCTCTATCCGCGCGGCGTGCGTGAGCGGGCGCGGGCGCGGCAGATGCAGGCGTGGCTGCGGAGCGACCTCGGTGCGCTGCGCGAGGAACGGCCGACGACGACGATGTTCTACGCGCGCGCCGAGCGACCGCTCTCGGGCGCCGGGTGTGCCGCGGTCGCGAAGCTCGTCCGCGTGACCGAGCAGAGCCTCGCGCCCGGCGCGCTGCATCTCTTCGACGCGTGGTCGATCGCCGACGCCGACCTCGCGTTCATGCTGCAACGCTTGCTGCGGAACGACGAGCCGGTACCCGAGCGCGTGCGCGAGTACGCCGAGCGCCAGTGGCAGCGGCCGTCCATTCGTGAATGGGTCGAACGGGACCGGATCCCGTTGGTCCCCTACGAAGGCTAGGCGGCACGATGAACCTGAATCAGGTCACCGTGCCGTCGACGGACGTCGCGCGCGCGGTCGCGTTCTACCGGGCGCTCGGCTTTCGACAGATCGTCGCGAACCTGCCGACCTACGCGCGCTTCGAGTGTCCGGTCGGAAGCGCCACCTTCTCGATCCACCTCGCCGCCACCGTCACGCCGAGCTCCGGGGTCGTCGTCTACTTCGAGTGCGACGACCTCGACGCCAGCGTCGCACGACTGCAACGCGACGGCGTCGTCTTCGACGTGCCGCCGCGCGATCAGCCGTGGCTGTGGCGCGAGGCGTACCTGCGCGACCCGGACGGCAACGTGCTCTGTCTCTTCCACGCGGGGACGAATCGCCGCTACCCGCCGTGGCGGCTGAAGGACGCGGGCGATACCCGCGGCGCGTCGGCGTACGTCCTCACCCTCGAGGACGAGCCGAGCGAGGCCGACGTGCAGGTCCTCCGCGAGGGTCTCACCGCGCACGCGCTACCGACGACGGGGCTCTCCGGCTTCAAGCCGGTCGCCGTCTTCGCGCGCGACGGTGACGGCACGATCGCCGGCGGTACCTTGGCGTTGATCAACTGGAACTGGTTGCACGTCGCGTTGCTGTGGGTTGCCGAACCGCTCCGCGGCACCGGTCTCGGGCGCCGGATCCTGTCGGCGATCGAGGAGGTCGGCGTGCAGCGCGGGTGTACGTCGGCGCATCTCGACACCTTCAGCTACCAAGCGCGACCGTTTTACGAGCGGCACGGGTACGAGCTCTTCGGCACGCTCGACGACTACCCCGCCGGCCACCGCCGCTTCTTCATGCGGAAGTCGTTACAGCGCTGACTCGGTCGCTCGAATGGTCGCGGAGCAGACCTGAGCGATCGGAGTCTCAGCCGAGCTCGTAGGTGACGAGGCCGATCGCGACGATCTGACCAGCGAGATCGTCAGAAATTGCCGAATCACGTCGGTACGGCACAGCGCTTGCTGCTCGAGCCCACTACATGACGGAGAGCAGATATCCTACGACTTCGCATGGCGATCACGGCGAAGGCGAAGCGTCGTTGCGAGATCGTGCGCGCATCGGCAGTTGGGTGATCTTTCTCTGCTTCGTACTGTTCGCGGTGTCGGATCTCCGCCAGCCTGCCGACGCCCGCCATGGGCTGCACGTGGTTCGGCTCGTCCAGTTTTCGACGCTCGCCATCGGGTTCTTCCTGCTCTCGCGGGTCAGCCGTCGCTGGCTGGTCACCATGATGCTCGCCGTTACCGGCATGGTGTTCCTCACCTCCGCCCTCACCGGCTATCTGCGCCACGACCCGCGGACGCAGGTCGTGACCGACATCACGCTCGCCCTCGCGGCTGCGGTGACCTTGCCATGGGGTGCGTGGCCGCAGCTCGTTTGTGTGATCACCGCCGGTCTGTCCATGGCGCTGGGCGTCGCCTTGACGTACGGCACGCTGAGCGACATCGGCCCGCACACCGGCGTCGGGATCGCAGTCGCGATGCTGTCGTCCGTCTACATCGCGTATCAATTCGAGCGCTATCGGACCGCCCGTGACCTGGCCGAGTGGGCGTTGCGGCGCAGCGAGGAGCGTTTCCGTTCGCTCATCGAGCGCGGCTCCGACATCATCACCATCGTCGATGTCGAGGGTGCGATTCGCTACGAGAGTCCGTCGATCGAGCGTGTTCTCGGCTATGCACCCGAGGCGCTCCTCGGAAAGACGGCCGCTGATTTCGTCCACGCCGACGATCTCGCGAAAAGTCCGGCCGCCCCCAGCATGGACCTCGCCGAGGGAGTCGCCATGCCGTTCGAGTGTCGCGTGCGTCGCAAGGACGGATCCTGGTGCCACATCGAAGGCGTCGCGACGAACCTGCTCGATCACCCGAGCGTCGAGGGCGTCGTCTTCAACTGGCGCGACATCACCGAGCGCAAACGGGCGGAAGAGGAACGCGCCGTCTACGTGCGGGAGCTCGCGGCGGCGCGTGATCAGGCGCTGGCGTCCACCGGTGCCAAGTCGGTCTTCCTCGCGAACATGAGCCACGAGATTCGCACCCCGATGAACGTCATCATCGGCATGACGGACATGGCGCTCGACGGCGATATCCCGCCCGAGCCCCGCCAGTACCTCGGCAGCGTGCGCTCGGCCGCGATCGCCCTCCTCGGCATCATCAACGACATCCTCGACTATTCGAAGATCGAGGCGGGCAAGCTGACGCTCGAGCAAGTCGACCTGGATCTACGGAGGACGCTCGACGAGGTGGCCGCGCTCCTGACCCCGACAGCACGTGCAAAGCGGGTCGCGCTGGTGTGCGACGCGACCGCGAGCTTGCCTGCACGCGTCAAGGGTGATCCGGGCCGCCTGCGGCAAGTGCTGACCAACCTTCTCGGCAATGCCATCAAGTTCACGGAGGCGGGGACCGTCGCCGTCGACGCGCGCGTCCTGCACGAGACCTCCACGGACGTCGCCGTACGCATCACCGTACGGGATTCCGGCATCGGCATCTCACGCGAGCGACAGGCGGCGATATTCGAGAGTTTCACGCAGGCGGACGACAGCACGACCAGCCGCTATGGCGGGACGGGCCTCGGCCTCACCATCTGCCGCCAGCTGATCGAGTTGATGGGCGGTCACATGGGCGTCGAGAGCGAACTCGGAAGGGGAAGCACGTTCTGGTTCGAGCTCACGTTCGAGAAGGCCGCGGTGGATGCGCCGGCGGTGCGCGAGCAGCTGCGGGCGTAGCGGTAGAGACGGCGGCGGCGCGCCGGGCGGAGGCATTCGCGGCGGAATGCGCTACACTCGGCGACGATGGGGCTGACCGAGTACCAGCGCAAGCGGCGCTTCGGCGTGACCCCCGAGCCCGCGGGGAAGCGGGCGGGCCGGCGGCGGAAGAAGACGCTCGCGTTCGTCGTCCAGAAGCACCGCGCCTCGCATCTCCATTACGATTTTCGACTCGAGTGGCAGGGCGTCTTGCTGTCGTGGGCGGTGCCGAAGGGGCCGTCGCTCGATCCGAGCGTGAAGCGACTCGCGATGCAAGTGGAAGATCATCCTCTCGAGTACGCGGCATTCGAGGGCATCATTCCCGCCGGCGAGTACGGCGGCGGGACCGTCATGGTCTGGGACCGGGGCACGTGGATGCCGGAGAGCCCGGACGTCGATGCGGCGTTGCGTGCGGGGGAGCTCAAGTTCGCGCTCGACGGCGAGAAGCTTTCCGGGTCGTGGGTCCTCGTGCGGACGCGCGGCTACCGGTCGCGCGGCGCCGCCGGACGTCCGACGTGGCTGCTCATCAAGCACCGCGACGAGGCCGCGAGCCGCGAAGACGTCGCGGAGACGGCGCCGCGCTCGGTGGTGTCGCGCCGGCTGCTCGCCGAGATCGCGTGGCAGGAGGGCGGCGACGTCGCGAAGGCGGCGGCGGGCGATCCCGCGGCCGAGCTGCGGAAGCTGGTGCGCAATCCCGCGGCGGTGACGGCGCAGAAGCGGCGCCGCAAGCCCTCGGTGTGGAAGTCGAACAGGGCGGGCTCCTGAGCGACCGCATTCCCTTCCGCGTGGCGCCGATGCTCGCGACCTTGGTCGACGCTCCGTTCCATCGCCCGGGATGGGTGTACGAGGAGAAGTACGACGGCTACCGCATCCTCGCCTACAAGGAGGGCGCGAAGGTCACGCTCTACTCCCGGAACGCCATCGACCGCACCGCCGCCTTCGCCGAGGTCGCCGCCGACGTCGGACGCTTGCGGCCGCGGACGCTCCTTCTCGACGGCGAGATCGTCGGCTTCGATCGGGCGCACGTCTCGCGCTTCGAGCTCCTGCAGCGGGGCTCGCGCGCGCTCGTCTACGCGGTCTTCGATTGCCTCTACCGCGACGGCCGCGATCTCCGCCGGGAGCCGCTCGCGCGCCGGCGCGACGCGCTCGAGAAAGCGATTCGCGGCGCGCGCCGCTGCATCGCGGCGCGCCGCCTCGGCGTGAACGGCCGTGCCGCCTACGCGACGGCGAAGCGGCGCGGGCTCGAGGGCATCATCGCCAAAAACGGCGCCGCGCCCTACGTCGAGGGACGCAGCACGAAATGGTTGAAAGTAAAGGTGCACCAGGAGGAGGAGCTGGTGATCGGCGGCTACACCGCGCCCGGCGGCACGCGGCCGCACTTCGGCGCGCTCCTGCTCGGCGCCTACGACGCCGGCGGCGGCCTGCGTTACGTCGGCAAGGTCGGAACCGGCTTCACGCTCGCGACGCTCGCGGCGCTGCATCGGGCGTTTCGACCGCTGATCGTGCGCGCCCCCGCGTTCGCCGACCCGCCGCGCGAAAAGACCGTCGTCTGGCTCGCGCCGAAGCTGGTCGCGCAGATCGCGTTTCACGAATGGACGGCGGACCAAAAGCTCCGCCAGCCCGTTTATCTCGGCTTGCGCGACGACAAGACGCCGCGCGAGTGCCGGCTCGGGGCGAAGGAGTCGAGCATGGTGACACGCACGCCGCCGCGGCTGCCGATCGTCGTCTCCAATCCGCAAAAGGTCTTCTGGCCGGAGGAAGGTTACACCAAGCTCGACCTCGTCCAGTTCTACGCCGGCATCTTTGCCAAGCTGCGGCCGTACGTCCGCGACCGTTTGCTGTCGCTGAAGCGCTGTCCGAACGGCATGCTCGGAACCTGCTTCTTCCAGAAGGAGAAGCCGGCGGGCATGCCGCCCGACACGCCGACGAAGACCATCGCGCACAGCAGGGTCACCCGCAACTACGTCGTCGGCGGACGGCTCGAGACGCAGCTCGCCCTCGCCAATCTCGGCTGCATCGCGGTGCACGTGTGGGGAAGTCGCGCCGCGACCCCGCGCCAACCGGATTGGGTCTGCTTCGATCTCGATCCGGACTCCGGCCGTTTCGCGGACGCGGCGCGCGCCGGCATACGCGTGAAGAAAGCGCTCGACGCACTCGAGTTGGTGTCGTTTGCGAAGACCTCGGGGAAGAGGGGGCTGCACGTCTTCGTGCCGATCACGGTCGGGCCGGACGCCGACGAGGTGCGCGCCTTCGCCGACCGCCTCGGCCGCCTGCTCGCGCGCTCCTACCCGGACGAGCTCACGATGGAGTTCTCGGTCGCGGCACGGCGGGGCCGTGTCTACCTCGACCCGGCGCGGAACGGCTTCGGGCAGACCGTCGCCGCCCCGTGGTGCGTACGCCGGGCGCCGCATGCGCCGGTGTCGACGCCGCTCGCATGGTCCGAGGTGGATCCCGGGCTCGACCCGGCCCGCTTCACGATGGCGACGATCGCTGCGCGGGTCGCGCGCGACCCGTGGAAGGACTTCTTCCGCGCGCGCCAGTCGCTGCGGCGCGCACTCACCGCCGTCACGCGGCTCTGAGTCGGCCGGTCACGCCTTCTTCGGTGCGAAGTCGAGCGAGGCGGAATTGATGCAGTAGCGCTCGCCGGTCGGTGCAGGGCCGTCGTCGAACACGTGACCGAGATGCGCGCCGCAGTTGGCGCACATCGCCTCGGTGCGCCGCATCCCGTGCGTCCGGTCCTCCGCGGTGGCGACGTGCGCGGGGCCGGTCGGCTGCGCGAAGCTCGGCCATCCCGTTCCGGAGTCGAACTTGGTCTCGGAGCTGAAGAGCGGCTCGCCGCAGGCGGCGCAGCGATAGATGCCGCTCTCGTGGTGATCCCAATACCGTCCGCTGAAAGCGGGCTCAGTACCCTTCTGCCGGCAGATCGCGTACTGCTCGGGCGTCAGTTCGCGGCGCCACTCGTCCTCCGACTTGACGATCTTGGGTTTCATCGCTCGGCCTCCTCACTTCGCAGTCGGCGGGTCGGAGACAAGCAGCGTCCCCTGGGCGACGCACACGAGCGTGCCGTCGTTCCGGACGTCGACGCGCACGACGGCGGAACGACGGCCCAGCGAGAGCACCGTCGATTCCGCGGTGAGCGTACCGGCGCGGACGGCGCGCAGGTAGTTCAGCTTGAACTCGGTCGTCGCCGCCCACTGCCCGGCCTTCATGAGCGGGTAGAGGACGCAGCCGAGGCAATGATCGACGAAGCCCGCCATGACGCCGCCGTGCACGGCGCCCATCGGGGTGATGAGCTCGGGCCGGACGTCCATCGTCGCGACCAGGCGTCCCGGCGTCATCTCGCGGAGCTGGATCCCGAGATACTGCGGCAGCCCGCCACCCTGCTCGCTCGATGCCACCATGGCGTCGGCGATGCGCTGGTTGAAACCCTCGAACTCACCGCTCTTCGTCGACATGGCGGCGTCCACAGCTCCTGGTCGTCGAGCCGGTGCGCAACGCGGCGCTTACAGGCGCGCGAGCACCGCATCGGCGCTCGATGCGCTCAGGCCGGGGCCGGGCTCGGGCATGAGCGCCTCGACGGTGCCGTTGCGGAGGATCATCGCGTAACGTTGCGAGCGCTGCCCCATGCCGAATCCGGAGGCGTCGAGTCCGAGGCCGACGGCGCGGGTGAAGTCGCCGTTGCCGTCGGCGAGCATCCGCACCTTGCCGCCGGCGTTGCTCTGTTTTCCCCAGGCGTCCATGACGAAGGCGTCGTTCACGGAGATGCAGACGATCTCGTCGACCCCCTTGGCGCGGATGGCGGCGTTCTGCTCGACGAATCCCGGGAGATGCTTCATCGAGCAGGTCGGTGTGAAGGCGCCGGGGACGGCGAACACGACGATGCGCTTGCCCTTCGAAAGCTCGGCGAGCGACACCTGGGTCGGGCGGCCGTCCACCATCTCGGTGAGCTTCACGTCGGGGATCTTGTCGCCTCCGTTGAGAGCCATCGGGGTCCTCCTCGTGGTCGGGTACTTGTCGGTGGGTGATCGCACGTCGCCCGGATGACTGCAACCGAGCCCACCGCGGGGATAGTGGGTCAGTTTGACCTGACTCAACGTCGTCGCGCGTCATGCATGCGCGACGGAATTCGCGGGACCGTGACGGGGAGCGTCGACGTGTGCGCGGCGGGGATGGTGGGTCGG
>JBGOSW010000010.1:0-44067 GCA_041476145.1 Binatia bacterium | reverse complement strand
GGAGGAGAGCCCGCTCGATCTGCTGTACTTCGGACTGACGGCGCTGTTTTGGATCGGCCACCGATTGTGCAGCACGTATCTCGCGTACTGCACGGAAGCGTATCGGCCTCTCCTGCGGACCGAGCCGATGCGATTCGTCGTCATACCGCTGCTGGTAACCGCTGGGTGCCTCGGGGTCTTCCTCGGCCCGGACGCGGCGTTGCCGTGGAGCCGCGAGGAGCGTCTCGTGGCGTTCGCGATCATCGACTACGTCTGCGTGACGTACCACTTCGCGACACAGCACTTCGGCGCGCTGTCGCTCTATCGCACGCGGGTCGGACGCGCGGCGTGCGCGCGCACACGAAACATGGATCGGCTGTTCGCGCTGGGCATCGGCGGCGTGCTCGTCGTCGTGGCGGACATCCTTGCCGGAGCGGTCGCCTACCAAGACCAGTGGGTCGATCGATGGCTTTTCCCCGAGTGGTTCGTGTCGGCGGAACACGGAATCCGCGCCGGCGCCACGCTCGTGCTGCTCGCCGCGACGGTCGCCATGCTCTTCGCGGAGCTGCGCGCGCCGCGATGGTCGCCGCCGCGTGTACTTTACGTCCTGGGGGTCGCGATCATGGTCGCGCTCGCCCTACGCCCGCGAAGTCCGTTTCTCTTCCTCGTGATCTGGACGTCGCAGCACTGGATTCTGGCGACGGGCCTTGCTTCGCGGACGCCGAGCGCGGAGCCGGCTCCGCTGCGCGGTGCCGCGCGCCGCGCGCTCCATGCGTTGAATGTGCGGCCCTGGGCAGTCGTGCTTCTGCTAGTGCTCGCGTCGGTCGTTCTTTTGCCGCTGTTCGAAATCGAAGCGAACCGGCAAGGAGGTACGTATTACGGAGACCGGCTGTTCGGAGCCTTCGCAACGGCGCTGCGGACGTCCTCCTGGGTTCCCGCTTTGGTCGCGCTCGGCTTTGCGACCGGGTTCATCCACTACCTGCTCGACCGAAGTATCTACCGATTCTCCGACCCTCGAGTACGCGCGGCGGCGCGTGGCCTACTCGGCTAGGATTGCGCGGCTGTGCGTTCGTCGCCTGGCGGAGATTCCACTGGATGCCAGGTGCGGTCGGGATTGAACAGTTCCATCTTCTTGAACTCTTCGAGCGTGTTCGGTCCGACGTCCTTCTCATAGACGACGCCATCATTGCTCACGATGAACGTCTTGACGCCGGTAACGCGGTAGTCGGCCGGCGCCGCAGCCAGCGCGAAACCGCCGATCATCACGCCCGCCACTACATAATTCATCCGGCCGAGCGGTGCCGCAGGCCCCTGGCCCTTCAATACTTTGAAGAAATAACCGTGATAGGGCTCTCCCTTTTTATAGCCCTGTTCGATGACGCGCGCGATGTTCTCCCCGACGGGACCACCCCAGGTACCGTCAGCGTTCTTCCAGGCCAGTCCATCCTGCTTTCCCGGCGTGCTGACGATGCGCTGGGCATACTCCGCCACGCCCTTGTCGGCGCGCTTCGTGACGGCATAGTCATCTTGTGCCTCGACGTAGCCGTGACAGATTTGGATGGCATCCAGCTCATTGCCGCCGATGCGCCGGTACAGGATCTCCTGTACGCCTGCTTTCGAGTCGAAAGACCACGTGTCACCGTTCTTCACGATGGGCACGGAGAAGGGCCAGTCTTCCGCGCCGATGACCAGCAGGGCGCGGTCCGGCGTCTTCGGGTCCGTGGCGATTTCCTTCTTCTCGCGCGCCTTCGCCACGAAGTCCGCCGCGGTTTTCTTGTCGCGCGCGGGCTCGCCGGTGTGGATGATGTCATCGCCTTCCGGACCGAGGATCGCTTCCAGGGTGCTGACGTCGTACTTGTCGGCTGCATCCAAGAGCGCGTCCACCGCCGCTTGCGGCGAGTCGAACGCCTTCGCCGTCGTGGCGCCGCTTGCCGTCGTCTTCGGCGCGGACTGCCCCGCGGCCCAGACGGGGAGCGCCAACATGCACGCGCATATGGCTGCAAGCGTCCATCTCGGGCTCGTGACGAAATTCGATGCTGTGCGCAGCGGGCTCATATTCGTTCTCCGTGTGACGTGCATCATTACTCGGCTCCGTCTTCCTATCGGCGCCGGCCGCCGCCGCCGCCACCTCGGCCACCACCACCACCTCGGCTGCCGCCACCACCTCGGCTGCCGCCATAACCGCCACCACCTCGGCTGCCACCAGAACCACCGCCGTAGCTCGAGGCTCCCCGGCTACTGCTGGCACGAGCGCTGCTGCCATTGTAGCCGCCCGATCCACCGCCGAAGCCGCCGCTCCGGCTTCCGCCTCCGGAGCCACGCGACATGTCTCGGCTGCCGACCCTGTCCGCGCCGCTTGCGCCCCGGCTGCCTCCCATGTCCCGCGCCGAGGCGCCGCCGCGGTCGCCCGAGCTTCCTCCTCCGACGCCACCGGGACGATTGCCCCCCTGGCCGCTTCCCTGCTGACGGGCGGTAGCCTGGCGGCTCGACAGCGAGTCGCCCCGCGCATTGCCGCCGTACCTGTTTGCGGTCCCGCGGTCACCGTACGGTGCCCCGCCACGATGCTGCGGATTGTGTTGCCATTTCCCGTTATTGACATTGCCCCGATTACCGCTGTTGTTAATGTTATTCCGATTGAAGTTATTATTGTTGTTGATCGTGACGTCGTTGTGACCGCTGCCCCATCCGCATCCGTATCCCCATCCTCCGCCCCACGCGGCGCCCATCGCGACCCCGACGCCGAACGAGAGCGCCATTCCCGCCGCATAGTAGCCGGCCGGCGGGTAGTAAATCGGCGGATACGGGTAAGCCGGAGCACCATAGACCACGACCGGATCGTAGGAGGGGACGTAAACTACTTGTGGCTGCGCCTGCTCGATGACGATCACCGACTGGCTCTCCACGACTCTGGTTTCCACCTTCTGCTGCTCGGTCGTCTTGAGGTTGCCTTTCGCTTGGGCCTTCTTGCGCATGCGCTGCACCGCATCCATGACGTCGTTCTGCTGTGCGAGGAAAGCGTTGCCCAGGTCGGTCGTCCACTGAATGTCGTCGGCGAGCCGTTTCACCACGTCGGGCAACGCCGCCATTCCCTGGATGCTCGGGTCCCACGGTTGTTTCGAGACCGCGTCCACCAGCGCTTTGTCCTTCAGGTTCTTGTTCCGCTCCAGCCACTGTTGGAGCTGGATGAGCTCCAGCGGATACGTGGACGCCACCAGTACCTGGCCGAGGAGCGGGTCGGGATACAGGGCGATGGGTGCTACCAGGGAATCCAATTGCTCGTCGGGGATCTTCGCGGCCTCTTCATCCGAGGAGGCCGCGCGCGCGCTCCGCGCGTAGGGCAACGAGCCTGCGGGTACGAGTAGTGCCGCGCAGAGCATCGCAACCGAGCTCCGCAGAAGGTTCGTGAAGCGTCGTGGCTTCATGGGGATCACACTCCTCCCTCGCGGGCGAATTGGAAGCAAAACATGCTCTCCAATCTGACGCCAGGTCAAGACTGTACGGCAGCATCGCCGCGCCCGAGGCGACGCCCTTCGCGATTCCTACCGCCGGATGCCGGGCAAAGCGTGCACAGAGGCAGTGCAAGGGTTCGGCCTTGGTGCAGATCACCCGACGATGGTGATGCGCTGCTCGTCGACGGGTGTCGGGTTCGCGAGACGATCCGATACCGCATCAGCGGGTTGTACCCAGCCGCCGGCCTGGTAGGCTTCACATAGAGCCACTCGGGCAAGGAGTCATACCGTTCCTTCATCGTCGCTCTATATGCGACTGCTGCTCCTCGGAGTCGGGGCGGCGATTCTTCTCGGCGCGGATCACGCGAGCGCGAACTATACGGCCGCGCTGAACGGCACCACGCTCGAGGTGACCGGCGACAACCGAAGCGACCAGCTGGCGCTCCGGCTCGACGCGAGCGGGACGATGCTCGAGGTCGACGTGAAGAATGATGGAATGCCCGACTTCACGTTCGATCGTACCCTCTTCACCAACATCTCCGTGTCGGCGGGCGGCGGAGACGACCTGGTCCTGATCGACGAGAGCGCCGGCGCCTTCACCGACAAGAGCATCGTGATCGACGGCGGCGCGGGCGACGACACACTGATCGGCGGCTCGGGCAACGACGTCATCATCGGCGGTAACGGCGACGACTTCGTCGACGCGAAGCGGGGCAACGACGTCGTCTTGCTCGGCGCGGGCGACGACGTGGCCGTCTGGCACCCGGGTGACGGCAGCGACGTGGTCGAAGGCCAGCAGGGCAACGACACGCTCGACTTCCGATGCGCGAACGTCAGCGAGAACATCGACATCTCGCCCAACGGCGACCGCGTCCGCCTGTTCCGCGACGTCGGCAACGTCACGATGGACCTGAACGGCGTGGAGCAGGTGGACCTCTCGACGCTCGGCGGCTCGGACGTCGTCACGGTGAACGATCTCACCGGCACCGACCTGGTGCGCGTGAACGTGGACCTCGAAGGCACGCCGGACGGCGGAATGGGAGATGGGCAGGCCGACTCGATCGTGTTGAACGGCAGTGCGAGCCGCGAGGTCGTGAGCATCGGCGTCGCGAAGGGCATCCTCGAGGTCGGCGGTCTCTTCGCAACGGTGCGTGTGGAGCACGGCGAGCCCGCCCTGGACAGAGTCAGCTACGTCGTTCTCGGGCCGGACGAGGTCCACGTGCTCGGCACGAAGAAAGCGGACACCATCGCGCTGTCACCCGTCGGGGGAGCAGTGCGGGCGTCCGTCGACAGCTTCCCGACCGCAGTCGACGTCTCGGGTGGCGGCACGCTCGTCGTGTTCGGGCTCGGCGGAGCAGACACGATCTCCGGGACGAGCGGGATCGCCGCGCTCGGGACCTCTCTCGTGATCGACGGCGGGTCGGGGGACGACGTGATCACTGGCGGTGATGGAGCCGACGTCCTCATCGGTGGACGCGGCAACGACATCGTGCGCGGCGGCCGCGGGAATGACGTACTCCTGCTCGGGAGCGGGTCGGATACCGCCGTCTGGCAGCCGGGTGACGGCAGCGACACGATCGAAGGCCAGCAGGGCAACGACACGCTCGACTTCCGATGCGCGAACGTCAGCGAGAACATCGACATCTCGCCCAACGGCGACCGCGTCCGCCTGTTCCGCGACGTCGGCAACGTCACCATGGACCTGAACGGTGTCGAGCAAGTCAGTGTCTCGGCACTCGGCGGCAGCGATCAGATCGTCGTGAACGACCTGTCAGGCACCGACGTGAAAGGCGTGACTGTGGACCTCGAGGCAGCCGCCGGAAGCGGCAGCGGCGACGGTCAGGTCGACTTCGTCGTCGTGAACGGAACTCCCCAGGCGGACAAGATGAGTCTCAAGGCAGACGCGGGCGGCGTATCGCTCGCGCGCAAGGGCGGAGCCGTGCGCATCGAGCACCCGGAGCCAATGTTGGACAGGTTGGTGGTGAACGGACTCGGCGGCGTCGACAGGATCCAAGCTTCCCCGAGTGTCTCTTCCGCGATCACGCTCACGATCAACCCGGACTGATCGACGCCGGCTTGATGTTCTGATTCACCCGGAACAGATTCTTCGGGTCGTAACGTTTCTTGATTTTCGCCAGCCGGGCGTAGTTCTTGCCGTAAGTCGCGCGGATGCGGTCGTCGCCTTCCTCCATCATGAAGTTGACGTAGGCGCCGCCGGCGGAGTGCGGATGGAGCGCGTTGAAGTAATCCCGTGTCCAGGTGACGAGCTTCTCTTTGTTCGCGGGATCCGGATCGACACCGACCATCACCTGCGCCCACACCGCGTCGCGATAGCACCACGGTGTCGCGCTGTTCTTCACCTTCGCGGCGGCGCCGTTGATGGGATACAGGTGCATCGTCGACTGCCACGTCGGCATCTTCGAGCCGTGCGAGACATGGAGCGCGATGGCCTCGTCGCTGAGTTCGCGGACGAAGTCGGCCTTCCAATACCACTGCAGACCCGTCGGGAAGACGGGATCGAACATGGTCTGCAGGGCCGGGTGCGGGATCGGACCGACGAAGTCGAGACTGGGCGTCTTGAACGCGCGGATGGGCTTGAAGACCTTCTCCGCCTGCTTCAACGGACCCGTGTAGCACCACACGATGCCGCACACCTTCTTGTTGTGCAGGGCTTCGGGAAACGGCGGTCCGGGTGGCACGGTGAGCAGCGCGAAGAAGCCCGCGATCGTATTCGGCGCCCTCGTGATGAATTTCCGATACCAGCGCATCATCTCGGCGGTCTCTTCGAGCGCCCAAAACATCGGCCCGCCGTAGACGGTATGGATCGGATGCGCCTTGAACAGAAACGACGTGACCACACCGAAGTTGCCGCCGCCGCCACGCACCGCCCAGAACAGGTCGGCATGTTCTTTGGCGCTGGCCGTGACCACGCGCCCGTCGGCCAGGACCATCTCGACCGAGAGCAGGTTGTCGATTGTGAGACCGCACTGCCGCGTGAGATGCCCGATGCCTCCACCGAGCGTCAGGCCGCCTACGCCGGTTGTGGAGATGATGCCGGAGGGCACGGCCAGGCCAAACGAGTGCGTGGCGTGATCCACCGCAGCCCACGTCGTCCCGCCGCCGCATCGCACGGTTTTCTTCGCGGGATCGACGTACACATAGCCGAGCCGCGACAGGTCGATCACCAGGCCGCCGTCGCAGACGCCCAGGCCGCCGGCGTTGTGACCGCCGCCGCGGACGGCAACGCGTAGGTCCTCGTCGCGGCCGAAATTCACGCAGCTGATGACGTCGGCGACGTCGGCAACCTTCACAATCAGCCGCGGCCGCCGATCGATCATGGCGTTGTAGACCTTGCGCGCCTCGTCGAACGACCCGTCGCCAGGTTCGATGAGATCACCGCGCAGTCCCGCCTTGAAGCTTGCCACAGCCGCTTCGTTCACCATGGTTCCTCCCAGCAAGAAACGCCGCGCCAGCCTGGGCCTAGGGGCGAGGGCAGAGGGATCGTTTTATATGACTATCGGCCGGCCACTACCATCGGCCTTCAGGGGGTCCTCGCGTGGTCCGTCAGTCGGCGGCGCGTCCGAGACGTGCGCGCTCAAGGCGGGAAGCCCGGCGATCGATTTCGGTTTGGACGCGTCCTATCCGTCCACTGACCAACGGGACATGGCCCGCGTCGACGTTCCCGGCACCGGCGTCCGCACCTGCGACAGCGGCGCGTTCGAGTTTCAGCCGGGGCCGTGACCGCGCGCGATCGAGGCTCGCGGTCCGACACGTCGTGAGCGATCGATCAAAAGGAACTCGACACGCGCGCAGGGACGGAGCCGGTCGCGCGGCTCCGTCCCTGCGGCGTGTTGCGTCGGCGTCAATGCCCTTTCGCGTGCTCCGGCTTCTCGACGGAGATCGCGACGGCCTCCGTGTAGACGACCTCGACGAGGTCCGTGCGCCTCATTCGCCGAGCACGTGCAGTTCGACGCGACGGTTCTGGGCGCGTCCTTCGTCGGTGTCGTTCGGCGCGACCGGCCGCGACTCGCCGTTGCCGCCGCTGCGCATGCGGCGACGCGCGACGCCGCCGTGCTCGAGGTAGTCGGCGACCGATTGCGCTCGGCGCTCCGACAGCCGCTGATTGTAGGCGTCCGAGCCGATCGCGTCGGTGTGTCCCTCGACGGAGATGTTGATGTCGCGCTCTTCGCCCAGCACGTGGATGGCCTCGTCGAGCACCGGGCGCGCGTCGGGCCGGATGTTCCACTTGTTGAAGTCGAAGTGCACGCCGCGGAGCACGATCTTGCGGCGCACCGGTGGTGGAGGTGGCGGGGGAGGCGGCACCTCGGCGCGTGGTGGCGGAGGCGGCGGCTGGAAGACACGCTGGAACGTGAAGCCCGCGAGCAGGAACTGACGGTCGTCGTTGGAGGCTGGCGCGGCGGCGATGTACGCGCGGTCGTACCGGCCGAAGACGCCGACCGTAGTGTCGCGGACGACCTCGAAGCGAATGCCGCCGTTGACGTTGAAGCCGATGCCGTCGTCGTCCAATGGACCGCTGAGGTCGCGATAGTAGCCGCCTTGCGCGCCGACGTAGCTTTCGATGATGCCGCCCTTCACCGACAGCTCGGGGCCCCCGGTGATGCTGAAGAGCGTCGACACGTCGTCGTCGTTCCCACGGTTGTTGGCGCGATCGCTGCGGTGCTCGGTCGCGAAGAACATGAACTGCGGCTGCGCGAGCAGCGACAGCGACAGGTCGTCGGTGAGATTGAAGCGATACCCGCCCCAGAACCCCGTCGTTCCACCGAGGTCTTTCGCGATCGTACGCTTGTAGTCGCCGAGCGGGATCGCCGCGCCGACGTTCGCCCCGATCACCGGCCCGTCGGCGCGGACGACCGACGGCACCGTGACGGCGACACAGAGTGAGACGGCGAAGAGGCCCAATACCATCGTCGTTCTTCCACGCATGCGTTCCTCCTTTGCATTTGGCTGCGCCAAAGCGACCCCCAGTCGTAGAGTGACGGGCGTGTATCGTGCCGCGATGGGAGACGTCAATGCACACCACCGCGGCCGCGGCGGCGGGGTTGAAGCGAACTCCGTGGGTACCCGGACTCCTCGCGGGGGGCATCGGTAGCCGGCGCGATCGTGGTTTTCACCCTTCCCGCCTGTCCGGTGGGGACGCCGCGTCGCTCACGAGGAGGAGACTCGCGTCGGCGCTTCGAGATGTGTCGCGGTCCGCGACACCTCCGTTGCGCGGCGTGGATCGAGATGAATCTTGCGGCGACGATCCGCGAGCCGCAGCGTGAGCATGTCGCGTGTCGAGGCGTCGCGCGTCAACTGCAGGCGTGCGCAGTCGCGGATCTGCGCAGGCAGCTCGAGAGCCTTCAGCAGCGCCGTCCATATGCGGCTCATACGCGGGCGGTGCGTCTGGAAGTATTGCACTTGGCCCGCGAAGAGCCGCAACGATACTTCGGCCGCTCGATCTCCGGTGCTCGCGCCGCCGAGGTGATGAACGGTGGCGGCCGGCGAGAACAAGATCCGCCAGCCGGCTGCGTGCAGCCGGGAGCAGAGGTCGGTCTCTTCGTAGAAGAGCAGGAACGATTCGTCGAATCCGCCGACGGCGTCGAACGCCTCACGACGGATCGCCATCGCGGCGCCTTTGATCCACGGCACCACCCGCTCACGATCGTGCGCCCAGGTCCGAAGCAATCTTCTGCGAACGAGCGGCAACCGCCGGTTCAGGCGAACCAAGACGTCGTTGTCCAAGATCCACCGTAGCGAGCCAGGAAACGTATAGCACGAAGACTGAAGCGAACCGTCGACGTTGAGAAGCCGGGGTCCGACGGCGGCGATCTCGGGATGATCGTCGAGGCAGGCACGGAGAGCGGTGAGCGCGCCCGGCGCGAGACACGCATCAGCGTTGAGCAAGATCACGTACGCCGCGGTGCAGCTTGCGATTCCCCGATTGGCGGCGCTCCCGTACCCGCAGTTCGTCGGGTTCGTGTGGAGCGTCACCCGGGGATACTCCGCGCGCACCATTTGGGCGCTGCCATCGGACGAGGCATTGTCGACCACGACCACCTCGGCTGCACCCTCACGTACGGCCGAGGCGAGGCTCTCATGCAGGTGCTGGCGGGTGTTGTAGTTGACGATGACGACCGCGGGTTGCCGCATACTCGTGCGCGCGTGATAGCGCCGTCGTCTCTCAGCTTCGTCGCCCGACGATCCAGTTGTAGACGCGGCTCACGACGTAGCCGGCGGCGCAGCCGTAGACGAATGCCCACGCGAAGCCGATCAGGCTGCCGACGAAGGTGACTCGGTAGCCGAACAAGAACTGCGCGAGCAGTGCGAGGTTCGGTCCGACCACCTGGCCGCCCTTCAGAACGAGCCAGTTGGTCGCGACGAAGACGCCGAGACCGGCGATCAGGCCGGTGGTGATGCCCTGGGCGAGCGCGTCCAGACGGAGGACGCGGACGCGTAGATCCTCGGTCGGCTCGGGCTGCTGTCCGCTCATGGGCATCTCCTCCTAGATGGAATCGAGGAACCTGCCGAATAGTCCCGACTCGGCGCGACGTCGAATCGCGAACTCGTAGACGAAGAAGGTCGCGTTGCGGATCACGGCGAAGCTCCACCCAACGCAGAAGCTCGCGAGAAATCCGTACGCGAACCCCAGAACGCTTCCGATGGGGGTCACGTGGTAGCCGGGAAAGTACTGGCCGAGGAGCGCGAGGTGCGGCCCGACGTGCGCGCCGCCCTTCACGACGAGGAAGAGCGTCGCGAGAAACAATCCGAACCCGCCCACGATCCCGAGCGCGAGTCCGAACGCGCGACGATCGACCTTCGCGAAGATGCGGCCGAGCACGTCCTCGACGGCGCGCTCCTCCGGACTCCGCATCTCTTCGTGGTACTCCTGATCGGTGTTGACGTTCCAGAGGTCGTTTCGCTCGTCGTCGACGAGGTTTCGGACGGCGAGGATTCCCGTCAGCATCGCATGGTCCTGATTGTTGTAGCGGTGCAAGCCGTTGCGTCCGATCGTCTGGAGATTGGTGAGCCCGTCGACGAAGCGCCGCACGACGTCGAGGTGCTCGCGATAGCGTGCGTCGTAGACGGGGTACGCTTTCGGTACGCGCGTGACGCAGCCGTCGACGACGTCCCCGACGTCAGCCAGGCCGATGTGCGCAATCTCGCGTTTGCCGAGCTCGATGAGGTCCGCGTCCGGCATGCGCCAGAGCTCGTCGCCCTCAGAACAGAAGTACTCGAGGCCGAGGCTCGTCTTACCGCGGTCCGGCACCATGTCGGGGCTCCAGTTCTTGAAATTCTGGATGCGGCCGACCCGCACCGCGGGGTCGTGGATGTAGATCCAGTTGTCGGGAAAGAGGTCGGGCTCGTCGACGATCAGGCAGACGGTGAGGAAGTCGCGGTAGGTGAGCTGCTCCGCCGCCGCTCGGACGTCGGGTGGCGCGGGGGGGTCGAGACGCGCGACCAGCTCGGTGATCGGCATGCTCGAGATGAAGTGCGTGCCGGTAAGCGTCTCGCGCCTGCCGTTCGTCGCGATCACGACGTGTCGAATACGCTGCCCATCCCGCCGGATCGCCGCGACTTCGCTGCCGGTGCGAACCACGCCGCCGCGTTGCTCGACCGCGACCCGCACCGCGTTCCACATCATGCCCGGCCCGAGACGCGGGTAGTCGAACTCCTCGATCAGGGTCTTGATCGTCGTCCGCGGTCTCATGAACATGTTGAGCACCGCCGTCCGCAGCGAGAGGTCTTTGATCCGCTGCGCCGCCCACTCGGCCTTCAGCTCCGAGCACGAGACGCCCCAGACTTTTTCCGTATACGTCTTGAAGAACACCCGAAAGAGGCGCCGTCCGAAACGATTGGTGACCCATTGCTCGAACGTCTCCTCCTCGTGATACGGCATGAGCTGCCAGCGCAGATAGCTGATCGCGACGAGCACGCTCTGCCACGGACCGAGCCCCGCCAGGGCGTTCCACGGCCGTAGGGGATAGTGGAAGAACTTGCCGTCGTAGTAGATGCGCGACAGCCGGGGCCGGCGCACGAAGTCGTCACCGAGAACCCGGCGCCAGATGGCCTCGATCTCCGCGACCTTCGTGAAGAAGCGATGGCCGCCCATGTCGAAGTGAAACCCGCGGTAGCTTCCGGTGCTCGCGAGCCCGCCGACGACGGCGTGCTGCTCGAGCACGATCGGGTGGAGATCGCGGAGCGCGAGCTCGTAGGCGGCAGTCAGGCCGGCCGGCCCGCCACCGATCACGACGATTTGCGGGCGCTCGTTGATGGACTCATTCATCGGGCGAGATTCGTCGGGGCGCGAGTGATGATAGCCGATGCATCCTCGGGGTCGTAAGCCTCGGAATCGTGGTCCGCGTCGCCGCCGCGATTGCGCTCGGCGGCTCGTTACACCTCGATCTGCGCCCCCAACTCGACTACCTCGTTCGGTGGGATCCCGAAGAACTCCGTCGGTGAGCGCGCGTTGCGGGCGAGGAACATGAACAGCGCGCGCCGCCATCCCGGAAGATCCGACCGTCCGGTCGAGACGAACGTCTCGCGGCCGAGGAAGTAGCTTGTCCGCCCACGGTAGACGGCGAGTCCCTGCGCGGCAGCGCAGCGCATGACCTCGGGAACGTTCGGCGTCTCCATGAAGCCGTAGTGCGCGATCACCCGCCAGAAGCCGGCGTTCAGCTGCACCACCTCCACACGCTGGTCGGGTGGAACGACCGGCTCGTTGGCGGTCACGATCGTGAGCAGCACCACTTGCTCGTGGAGCACTTGGTTGTGTTTGAGCTGATGGAGGAGCGCCGGCGGCGTGCCCTCGGGGTCTTGGGTCATGAACACCGCGGTTCCCTTGACGCGAACCGGCAGCTGGACCTTCAAGCTCGCGAAGAAGTCGTCGAAGCGCATGCGCACTTTGGCGAGCTCACGCATGCGCCAGCGCGCACCCATTCTCCACGTCGTCATGACGCTGAAGATGCCGAGCGCCGCGACCATGGGGAACCAGCCGCCATGGAAAATCTTGGCGAGATTGGCGCCGAAGAATGCCAGGTCGACGACGAGGAAAAGCCCGACGAGGGCGCCGGCGCGGAGCAGCGACCAACCCCAACGTTTGCGCGCCACCACGTAGAACAGCACCGACGTGATGCTCATGGTTCCGGTCACGGCGATGCCGTAGGCGGCGGCCAAGCGCGACGAGTTGCCGGCGACGATCACGATCGCGATGCAGGCGAGCATGAGCGCGCCGTTCACCGCCGGCACGAAAATCTGCCCCTCGGTGGTTGCGGAGGTGTGCACGACGTTGAGGCGCGGCACGAAACCCAATTGCACCGCTTGCTGGGTCAGCGAGAATGCACCCGAGATGAGGGCCTGCGACGCGACGACGGTCGCCACGGTCGCGATCAGCACCATCGGGTAGAGGAACGCCGCCGGCACCAGGGCGTAGAACGGCCCGGCGACCGCGCGCTGGCATGCCGCGCCCACGCCGACGGTGTCGTGGCAGCTCGCCAGCAGAAGCGCACCTTGTCCGAAGTAGTTGAGGAGAAGCGCGGGAAAGACGACCGCGTACCAGGCGACGCGGATCGGCCGCGGTCCGAAGTGCCCCATGTCGGCGTACAGCGCTTCGCCGCCGGTGATGCAGAGGACCACCGAGCCCAACACGAGGAAGCCGTGGAATCCGTGCTCGAGGAGGAAGCGTATCGCGTGGTCGGGTACGAGCGCGGCGAAGACGGACGGCTTGGCCGCGATCCAGGGGATACCGACGACGGCGATGCTCACGAACCACACCAGCGTCGCGGGTCCGAAGATGGCGCCCACGCCGGCCGTCCCCCGTCGCTGGACGAGGAACAACGCGGTCAGGATCGTGACCGTTACCGGTACGACCCAGGGAGCGAGACTCGGCGCCGCGACCTCGAGCCCCTCGACGGCGCTCAGCACGGAGATCGCGGGGGTGATGACGCCGTCGCCATAGAGCAAAGCGGCGCCGAAGAGCCCGAACGTGATGAGCACCGACAGCGGATTGTCGGCGGGCCGCAGCAGCGCGAGCAACGCGAGGATCCCGCCTTCGCCGCGGTTGTCGGCTCGCATGATGAACGTCAGGTACTTGACGACGACCACCAGGAGCAGCGACCAGAACACGAGCGAGAGGACACCGAGCACGTTCTCGTGCGTCGGCGCGAGTCCGTAGTCGCCGGCAAAGCACTCCTTGATGGCGTAGAGCGGTGACGTGCCGATGTCGCCGTAGACGACACCGAGCGCGGCGAGCGCGAGCACGGCGAGGCCGCCTCGGTGTCCCCTCGGAGGGTGGAGGGTCGTATCGCAGGCCGGGGCCGGATCGGGAACGGGAGCCGCCATGTGCGTCGCAAGCGTCTACCCTTATTTTCCAAGGCGGACAAAGCGGACGCACGGGCGCGCCGAACGAGCGCGCAACTCTGACGGGGATCGGTGTTGAGAGCGTATCAGGAGGTCTCACCAACCAATGACGAGTCGTATCGCAGTCCCGCTCCTCGCCGTATCGTTGCTCGCAGCACCCGCGTTCGGCGTGGTGGATCCATCCCCGAAACCCTCGCCGGCCGCGAGCCCGGCGAAGGTCGTCAGCTCACCGAAACCGACCGCGACACCGGCGAAGCACGCGGCACGGAAGCCGCCGCCGAAGAAGATCGCGGCGGCGCGGCCCCCCACGCACGGTCACGCGTCCACGGGCGCGACCACGCCGCCGAACACCGTGGTACCGAACACCGTCGCCAAGTAGCACAGTCGGTTGTGAGCAGGCGCGGGGCGTGGAGCCCCGCGCCTGCTGCCGAGATTCACAGATCGTTGCGATCGCTGCCTTCCACGTCGATCGAGGTCGCGTTGTTTTCCGGATTGGCGGCGTCGTCGGGCGCGTTCACCAGATCAGGATCGACCACGTCGGCCTCGGCGTTCACCGCGCAGCGGAACGGAATGCCCGACGAGTACGTCGTCACGTCTTGGAGCCGCAGGGTTGCGACGAAGCTTCCCTTGACGTGCCTGCCGCGCTCGATCGTCGCCGTGGCTTGGAGACCGGCGATGCTCGCGTCCGCGTCCACCTGGCTGATCGTTCCCTTCGGGCAGCTCCCGTTCGTCACCGTGAGCTTGTAGGTACGACTCTCCGGGCCCGCGAACTCGGCGTTCACGACCGAGAGGCGGATCGTCCTGCTGGCCGACCGCTGCCCGAAGCCGATCGAAATCTTGACCGCCCGGGCCGCCTTGACCACGAGATCCGAGCCCTCGGCGCGCGTATCGGCGATCCCGTCCGCGCCGGAGTCGACGACGACGTCGTCGACGGTGCTGCAGGGGGCGCCCGGTGCGATGACCTGGACGTCGTCCCCGAGGGAGTTCACGTTGTTGGCAGTCGTATCCGCCTTGCCGTTCGGGCCGCAAAGCGCGACGGCGGTGTTGGGCTGCGTGGTCCCGACGGCCAGTCTGCGGAGGTCGTCGCCGCCGACGGGGTCCGGCGTGTCCGCGACGCCATTGGCGCCGGTGAGGACGCAGGCGGTGTGTGGCGGTGCCGTGCCGGGGGAAATGACTTGGACGTCGTCGCCGGTCGCCGTGCTGGACGCGAAGCCGTCCGCACCGCTGTCGATGATCACGGTGTTCGCGGTCTTGCAGGACGCGCCGACGGCGACGAGTTGAGTGTCGTCGGCGACCGCCGCCGTGTCGGCGATCAGATTCGGCCCGCAGCGGATCTCGTTTTGGAACGGGGTGCCCTGTCCGATCGTCGCGACTTGAATGTCGTCGCCCACGGCCGCCGTCTCACAGAGGCCGTTCGCGCCGGTATCGACGACGACGGCGTTTTGCGAGCCGCCGGTTCCGGGGGCGATGAGTTGTTGGTCCGCGCGCGCGCTGGAGATCATGGTTGCGGCGAGGGCCAGGGCGAGCGCGCCTGACAAAGGTGGGCGACGCATTGAAACATCCTCCTTCCGGGGACACGGAAACGAAGGGCCGGCAGGTGGCGAACCCCGGAGCGCCACCGGCGGCCGTGCGCCCGTCAGGGCGGCGATGTGGGAAGGTTGCGGAGCACGCGGGCGGATCGTCGCGTCCCGGGATCAATTCCCGGGGTCGAGTCCACTCGTCGAATCGGAAGGGTCGGCACTGATGCTCCGCGGCGACCCTTGGATCAGATCGGCGCCGCAGTCAAACGAATTCGACGATGACACCGCGCCGAATCGTATCCGCCGACCCGGTTCAGGGTTCCCGCACGGCAATGAACAGAGCCGCCACGGCGAGCAGCATGCAGAGCGGGACGTAGACCCACGTGTCCCACCATGCGAACGGCGTCCCCGTCATCCGCTTGAAGAGGCCGAACCACTGGAGGTCGCCGACGACGCGTCCGCCGAACACCACGACCAGTGTCCACGTCCCGACGACGAACACCCAGCGCGGAAGCCATCGTCCCCAGATGCCGAGGCGCCCGAGCAGCACCAGCGCCGCGGCGTACAGCAGCACCGCGACGAGCAGCGTGCCGAACGGCCCTGGTGTAAACAGCGGCGCGCCGTCGCGCTTCGGTATCGTGACGTCGGTCGCCCACCCGCCGCCCGCCGCCCAGTAGCAGTGGAGGGCGCCGAGCGCGACCAGCACCGTCGCTGCGAGCGTGCCGACGACGCGCGATACCATCGCCGTTCAGCTCTTCGTCTTCAGGCTGCTCTCGTTGCTGCGGATGAAGGCGCGGATGTCGTCGGCCATGTCGAGGAGCTTCGTCCACTGCTCCTTGTAGAGCGTCACCGGGAAACGCCCGAGGCCGTAGACCGACACGCCGCCCTTCTCGCTCACCTTGAGCGTCATGCCGCGGCTGGCCGTGTGCTTGAGCTGCGCGTTCTCCGCGCGTAGGCGCTCGAGCTCTGCATTCACGTCGTCGTCGGACATGGCGACGACGATAGCACACCCGCGTCTCCATCCCAGCGAGGCCGACTTGCCGTTCGGTCGACGCCGACGAAACCGTGGCAGCGAACGCGCCCACGAGTAGGCTATGTCGTTGCCGATGTCGACGTCAGTCGAGTCGTTTATCTTGACTGCGGCTCCGTGTCGCGTATACTCAAAGGGTTGTGCCTTTAGCGGAAACCAAAGACAAATCACCTGATGTCTTTCAGTTTTTGGGGGGGCAGCTCGAGTACCTGACGGCTGCCGTGGGCTTCAACCGCTGGATGTTTTCCCAGTACGGCGGTTTCATCCGCTGGGGGAACATTTGGGAGATCGGCTCGGGAAATGGCAATCTGTCCGAGTTCCTTTTGCCGGCGAAATTCGCGCTCCTTTCGGAATATGATGACGAATACCGCGCCGCCCTCGAGCGTCGCTATGCCCAGCATAAGAACGTACGAGTGGAACCGATAGATCTGCAGAAGTTCGACGTAGAGCATTTCCGAGCCTATAATTTTGATACGATCATTTCTACGAACGTCATAGAGCACATCAAGGACGATCTTGCGGCCTTGAGGAACATCACGGCCACCATGGGTCCGGAAACGGCGCTGATCACCCTGGTGCCCGCGCATCCGATGCTCTACGGGACCGTCGACGAATGCGTCGGACACTATCGTCGATATACCCGCCGAGGGTTGCGTCAGACTCTCGAGAACGCCGGTCAGAAGGTGACCTCGCTTCGTTACTTCAATCGCGCGAGCGCGATCGCGTGGTTCCTGAAATTCCGCGTTTTCAAGCGGAAGCAGATCAGTGAGAGCGACGTCGGCATGGTGGAGCGGTTTCTCCCGCTTCTGAAGCTCGAACGGTTTTTCCCGCTTCCTTTCGGACAATCCCTGATCGCGGTCTCGAACAAACGTCTCTAGTCGCGCTCCGGCGCGTTTCCTGCGGCCGCCGGGCGTCAGGTGCCGCGGACGTAGCGTTGCAGGGCGCGCGTGACCGGCCAGCCCAGGGTTGCGGCGAGCGCGAGACCCGGGGCGCCGGCGCCGGCGATCGCGAGCGCGTCCACGAGCGAGATCGCCGCGATCAGGCCGGCGACGGCACGGGGGAAGCGGTCGGGCGCCGTGTCGCGCAGAAGGCGGACAGCCGCGATGACCGACACGAGGAGCGCCAGGTAGACGAGTGCGGCGACGATGCCGCGCGCCGCCGCCCCGAGCCCGTGAACGAGCGGAGTGATGAGGAACGCGAGCGGCCAGAGGCTTTGGAGGCGTGCGCGCGTTTCCTGCTTGGCCGAGTAGGTCAGACCGATGAGGTACGCGAAGAGGCAGAGCGCGCCGACGACGACCGGCCGGCCGAGCGTCGGTGACACGGCGAGCGCGGCGGTCGTGTAGACGAGGAGCCGGCAGAGGCCCATGAGCGCGGGGCCGAACGGGTTCTCCTTGTGCCGTGCGTCGTACAGGATGATCGCGGCGGCGAGTGCCAGCGCGGAGGCGACGGCGCCGAGACGCGGCGAGTGCCAGGCGATCAGCGCGACGCCCGCGGCGACGAGGGCGTAGCCGATCGTGAATACCTCCCCGGCGCCGATCGCGCCGCTCGGGATCGGGCGCTCGGGACGATCGCGGGCGTCGATCGCGCGGTCGAAGGCGTCGTTCAGGAACATGCCGCCGACGTAGAAGAGCGAGAGCGCGGCGGCGAGGAAGACGACGGTCGTAGCCGGCGGGAGCGCGCCGGCGAGGACGACGCCGGCGAGGACGTTCGTCCACACCGTCGGCAGGTTCGAGACGCGTCCGAGGCGGAGGTAGAGCGCGAGGCGGCTCACGCGCGGCTCATCTCGGCGACGACCCACGCGAGCTCGCGCGTGATCGCGTCGTCGATCGGCTCGCGGCGATACTCCTCGGGCAGCACGTCCCAGGTGTAAGTCTCGACCTCGAGGTGCGACGTCGTCGCCTCGCGGCGCAGGACGTCGAGCAGCTCGCGCACGTAGGGTTGCGTCGAGGCGAAGCGACCGAGTCGCTCGCGGAAGAGCGGCACGTGGAAGTGCACGCGCCATTCGCGCCGGCGTGGCGTGCGGGCGGCGGCGTCGAGCGCCGCCGGCAGGTCGGCGTAGCGCACCAGCCCCTGCGGCGAGCGCTCGACGACCTGGTGCAGATAGACGTCGTCGGCGAAGACGCGAAGCGCGGTGAGATCGTCGGCACCGTCGATCGTCGCGGCGAGGCCGGCGCTCACCTGCACCTTCGCGACGCGGATGCCGCTCGCCGCGAGCGTCGCGAGGGCGATGGCGGGCGGCTCGTACTCGACGGCCATGTGGCAGGCGTCGAAGCAGACGCCGAGGTGGCGGCGCAGGGCTTCCTCGCTGGTACGGCGAGCGAGGCCGGGCACCGTCCGCCCCCAGACGTGGCCCTCGAAGAAGGCGACGGTCTCGGCGATCGTCTCCAGTTGGCAGCACGGTTCGGGCTCGAGCGCGAGCGTGATCGTCACCCCGCGGCGCTCGCGCAGGTCGTGCAAGGTCGCGACGTGGGCGGCGAGACGGGCCCCGATCGCCGCCGCATCCTCTTCCGACGAGATCCGCTCCTTGTACGCTCCCGGTACCGTCGAGATGCTGCCCTCGCAGTCGGGCGGCAGGAGCGCGGCGAGGATGTGCGCCAGCCGATCGGTGTAGACGAGGCGCGCGTCCTCGCGCCAGTCGGGACGATAGACGCGCTCCTTCACCGGCGCGCCGTGGAAGGCGCCGTACGGAAAGCCGTTCAGCGTGAAAACGTAGAGGTCGTGGGCGGCGAGGAGGGCGCGAAACGCCTCGAGCTCCGCGGGCGCCGCGAGCGCGGCGGCGGCCGACGCCGAGAGGCGAAGCCCGACGCCGAACGGTCGGTCGGGCGCGACGCGCGCCTTCACCACGGGAACGTGGCGCGCGACGTTGGCGCGCACCTCCGGCCAGGTGTCGCCGGCGTGGATGTTGGTGCAGTAGGTGAGGTGTGGGGCGCCTGGTACCGCGAGCTTCATTGCCGCGCCGGGACGAGACGCGCGATCGCGTCCTCCATCAGCGACTCGCGGACCTCGTGTACCTCGACACCCTCGCCGATGCGGCGCAGCAGCGTGATCGTGAGCTCGCCGCCGAGATGCTCGCGAAACTCGGCGAGACCGTCGAGAACGACGCGCCGCCCGCCAGCGGTCTGTGTCAACGCCTCGTCCCAGAGCGGCAGGCCGAGCCGGGCGAGGAGCGCGCGCACCGACGCGGCGGTCGCGGCGTCGCAGAGCCCGGAACGCTCCGCGTAGGTGGCGTCGATCGCGAGGCCGATCGCGACCGCCTCGCCGTGACGCAGCCGGTGGCGCGTCATCGACTCGAGCTTGTGCGCCGCCCAGTGGCCGAAGTCGAGGGGACGGGCGCTGCCGAGTTCGAAGGGGTCGCCCGAGGTGGCGATGTGGCGGAGGTTGAGCGCCGCGCACCGCTGAACGAGCTCGCCGAGCGGGCCGAGCGCGCACGCGGCGAGCTCGTCGGCGTGCGCGACGAGCCACGCGAAGAAGTCGGCGTCGCGGATGAGCGCGACCTTCACGGCCTCCGCCATGCCCGCGACGACGTCGCGGGCGGCGAGCGTTTCGAGAAAACGCGCGTCATTCACGACGCCGAAGGGCGGCGCAAAGGTGCCGACGAAGTTCTTCTTGCCGAAGAGATTGATGCCGCACTTCACGCCGACGCCGGAATCCGCCTGCGCCAGGACGCTCGTCGGCAAGCGGACGACGCGCAGCCCGCGGTGCGCGACCGCGGCCGCGTAGCCGGCGAGGTCGAGCAGCGCGCCGCCGCCGATGATGACGATCACCGACTGGCGGTCCATTCCGAGCTCGTTCCAGCGTGTGTGGAGGCGCGTCGCGACGGCGGTGTCGTTCTTCGCGGCCTCGCCGCCCTCGAGGACGAGCGGCTCGGTGACGAGCTCGAGCGCGTCGTTGTGTCGCTCGACGTACGCGTGGATCGCGCCCACGAGCCAGGGCGAGGCGAGGGCGACGTTGCGGTCGATGACGGCGAACAGGCGATGGCGCCGCCACGGCTCGCGCGTGGCGATCGTCTCGCGGAGACACGGGTTCGCCGGCGCGAATGCGTCGCGCGTGAAGTAGACCGGGTACTCGAATTCGACGCTGACGTGTTGCAGGTGACGGCTCGTCGGCTCTGCGCCGCCACCGGCAGCGCGGTTACGGTCTTCGTGCGCGCTCAGTCCTCGCTCCGTTCCAAGCCTGGAAGAATGGCCTTGCAGAATTGCATTCTGCCCCATGCGGACGGCAATCCGCCAGGTGCCCGCGATTGATGCCCGCGGTCGAGGATACAATCGGTGTCGGCCCCGCGGATAGTGACCTTGTATGGATCGCAGAGCCTGCCGAAGCAGCACGATCCTGCTGCTTCGTTGGGCAGCGTCGCCGAGATCTCCGGCACGAGCCCTCGCGGACGCGACGCGAGGCGCGGAATTGCGACCCCGGCGAGGATTGGTATCGCTATTGCTCTCGATTGTTTCGCATGTCGCAGGGCGGATCGCGGCTCGACTCGCTCGACGCCCTCCGCGGGCTCGCGGTGGCGGGCATGATCCTCGTCAACAACCCCGGGAGCTGGACGGAGGGCTACGGGTTCCTCGCCCACTCCACCTGGAACGGCTGCACGCTCGCGGACCTGGTGTTTCCGTTCTTTCTCCTCATCGTCGGCGTCTCGATCGACTTCTCACTGTCGCGCCGACTGGGACGGCTGCGGACGGGCGAGCGCCTGCTTCCGGCGCTCGCCCGCCGCGCGCTGCTTCTCCTCACGCTCGGCCTTCTCCTGAACGGCTTCCCGCACTATTCGCAGATCTCGACCCTGCGGGTCTTCGGAGTCCTGCAACGCATCGGGCTCTGCTACTTCATCGGCGGCGCGATCTTTCTCCGCACCGGGGCACGCGGCCAAGCGCTGATCGCGCTCGGGTTGCTCGGCGGGTACTGGTTGGCGTTGACGGCCATTCCGGTGCCCGGATTCGGTGCCGGGGTGCTGGCGCCCGAAGGGAACCTCGTCGGGTATCTGGATGATCGCTTGTTCCACGGCCACCTCTATCGCGACGGCTTCGATCCCGAGGGCCTGCTGAGCACCGTCTCCGCGGTGGTGACGACGCTCGTGGGTATGCTCGCCGGACGCTGGCTCCGCTCGGAGGTCGACGCTCGGCTGAAGACGCTCGGTCTCGTGCTCGGCGGCGCGGTGCTGGTGGTGGCGGGGGAGATCGCCGATCGATGGCTTCCGATCAACAAGCAACTCTGGACGAGCTCGTTCGTCCTCCTCACCGGCGGGCTCGGCTTGGTCGCGCTCGCGGTGTGCTTCGAGCTGATCGACCGTCGTCGCGTGAAGCGGCTCGCGGCTCCCCTCGTGATGCTCGGAAGCAATGCGCTCGCCATCTATCTGTTCTCGACCGTCGGCGCTCGGCTCATGGAGCTATGCGAGGTCTCCGCCGGCGCCACGTGCGAGTCGCTGCGTCTCTTTCTCTACGAGCACCTCTTCGAATCGTGGGCCGGAGCTCTCCACGGGTCGGTGCTGTTCGCCATCGCCTACCTGCTGATCTGGATGATCCCGACGGTGCAGATGTATCGCCGGCACGTGTTCCTGCGCGTCTAGGCGCCACACGCGCGGCGCGGCCGCTCAGCCCGCCGCCGGCACCTTCATGCCGCGTTGCACGGGCGAGCGCGCCCCGAGGGCGGCCGCCCAGCGGCGCAGGTGGGGTGTGGCGCCGACGCGGTCGCTGAAGGCGCCGAGAAGCGCGGCGATCCACGGGTAGGTCGCGACGTCCGCGATCGAGTACTCGCCGGCGAGGAACTCCGCGTGCGCCAGCGCGCCGTCGAGGACGCGGACGATCCGCAACGTCTCGTCGACGAACCGATCGATGGCGTACGGGACCTTTTCGGTCGCCTGCGCCATGAAGTAGTAGACGTTGCCGAACGTCGGCCCGACGGCGCTCATCTGGAACATCAGCCACTCGAGGACGCGCGCCCGTGCCGCGCCCTCGCGCGGCAAGAGACGTCCGGTCTTCTCCGCGAGGTAGAGGAGGATCGCGCCCGACTCGAAGACGGTGAGCCGCCCGCCCGGTCCGTCGGGGTCGACGATCGCGGGAATCTTCCCGTTCGGGTTGAGGGCGAGAAATTCCGGCCGGTGTTGCTCGTCCGCACCGAGATTCACGGGATGCACGGCATAGGGCAGCCCGAGCTCCTCCAACATGATGGAGACCTTGTAACCGTTCGGCGTCGTCCACGTGTAGAGATCGATCATGACCGCACCCTCGCGTGCCCCCCGTCCTCAGTCAACGCCGCGTCGCCCCGCCTGTGGCGCCGTCCGGGGGCTTCCTTCCCGACGTCCATCCGGTCTAGAAGCGCGACACCACGGGCCTGCGCGGCCTGAAGGAGGGGACGATGACACACGCGATGAAACGCAGTCTGCAGGTCGGGGCGCTGACGGCGATGTTCGCGACCGGCTACCTCTGCGGCTCGGTCTCACAGCGCAACGCCGGCGCGGAGATGGGCGAGCTCGGCGGTGCGGTGATGAAGCAGGCCGGTGAGTCCGGCGGTGCACTCGGCTCGGCGGCAAAGCTCGGGACGGCGATCGTCGACATGCAAGATCACGTGAGCGCGCTGCAAAAGAACATCGACACCCTGAAGGGCATCAAGTCGGCGCTCGGCGGCTGAACCGCCGCCGGTTCAGCGGCGTTCGACGGGCTCGACTGCCGCCCACACGCGGCGGTGCAGCTCGTCGACGCGCTGCGGATCGCGCAACAGGACGTCGCGCTCGCCGACGGTGAGGGCGCCCGGTCCCTCCACGAGCATGCGCGCGGCGAGCGCCTCGCGGCGCGCGAGGATACTGGCGCGCGCCGAGCGCGCCGTGCCTTGGAGCGCGCAATGGACGGCGCTCTCGCCGGGGTCGACGACGGCGCGGACGAAGCCGCTCGACGCAGCGCTCGTCGCGTGATCGCGCGCGCCGATGACGAGCGCGGGGTAGGATTCGGCGGCGGCGCGCTCCGCCGCCTCGGTCAACTCTTCGACGTCGCGGAGCTCGCGCGGCGGCGCGACCTCCTCGGGGATGAGGAAGAGACCGCTGGCGCGCGCGCGCTCCCCGAGGCGGACGTGGCTCGCGTAGACCGAGAGCGGGATCGAGAGGATGAGCGCGCCGATGATCGGCATCACCCACCAGAAATAGTCGGGATTCAGCCAGAAGAGACTCCCGCCCCAGAGACAGGCGACCACGGTGTCGACGCCGTGATGACGGATGGCCTCGCCCCAGCCGGTCTCGCTGTCCTCGCGCACCTGCGAGCGCCACGTGACGGTGCGCCCGAGCAGGTTCTGGAGGACGAAGCGGCTATGGAAGACCATGCGGATCGGCGCCAGCAGGCTCGAGATCAGGATCTCGACCAACATGCTCAGGGTGAGCTTGCCGAACCCGCCGTAGAGCCGCGCCTCACGCCGTTTCGTGACGATGAGCGCGACGCTCAGGAGCTTCGGCAGAAAGAGAATCATGCCGGTCACCGCGAGCAGCGCGCGCGCCCAGTTGGGACGCCAGATCGGCCACGCGGGGAAGAGGCTCGGTCCCGACGGGAAGTAGTTCGGCTCGCGCAGCGCGTTCTGGATCACCTCGGCGGTGCTGAGGGTCAAGAAGGTGAACCACAGCAGCGCCGAGACGTAGGAGAGCACGCCGTTCAGGAAGAGCGCGCGGTGCGCGCCGAAGAGGCCCTCGGTGAAGAGCAGCCGGAGATGTTGCAGATTGCCCTGGCACCAGCGCCGGTCGCGCTTCATCTCCTCGAGCAGCGTCGACGGCACTTCCTCGTAGCTGCCGCCGAGGTCGTACGCGAGCCAAAGCGTCCAGCCGGCGCGGCCCATGAGCGCCGCCTCGACGAAGTCGTGACTCAAGATCTCGCCGCCGAGCGGCGGCTTGCCGGGGAGCCGCGGCAGCGCGCAATGCGCCATGAAGGGCGCGACGCGGATGATCGCGTTGTGGCCCCAGTACTGGCCGTCGCCGAGCTGCCAGTAGTGCAGCCCGGTGGCGAACATCGGGCCGTACACCCGGCTCCCGAACTGTTGCACGCGCGCGAAGAGCGAGCGCCGATTCACCGCCGCCGGCGCGGTCTGGATCACGCCGACGTCGGGTCGCCGCTCCATCATGCGCACCATGCGCACCAGCGTCTCGCCGGCCATGACGCTGTCGGCGTCGAGCATGATCATGTAGCGGTAGTCGTGGCCCCAGCGGCGGCAGAAGTCGGCGACGTTGCCGCTCTTGCGGCGCAGCCGCACACGGCGGCGGCGGTAGAAGATGCGCGCGAAGCCGTCGACCTCGCGACACCAGGCGAACCACGCCGCCTCCTCGCGCATCGCGACGTCCGGATCGGCGGTGTCGCTGAGGATGAAGAAGTGGAAGTGCTCGAGGGCGCCGACGCGCGCCAGCGACGCGTGGATGGCGCGTAACCCGGCGAAGACGCGCTCGACCGGCTCGGCGCAGATCGGCATCACGATCGCCGTGCGCGCGCCGCCGTCGAGCGGCCGCTCGTCGGCGGCGTCGAGATTGGTGATCGCGAAGCGCTCGCGGCCGCGCGCGAGGATGAGGAAGCCGAAGAGCGCGGTCCAGAACCCGATCGAGATCCAGCTGAAGAGCGCGCCGAAGAAGACGACGATCGCGAACTCGAGCCACGTCCCGCCCTGACGCGGCAGGACGTTCACCATGAAGCCGCTGGCGACGATGCTGGGGAGAAAGACGAGGAAGGCGAGGAGCGCGCGCCGGCGCGCGGCGACGCGCGTCCACGGGAGGAGCCGGCGGCGCTCGTGCAGCTTGGCGCGGTCGGGCCCGTCGGGCCGCTTGCCGCGCAGGCGGAGCATCAGGCGGCGGAAGACGCGACGCTCGATCGGATCGGGCACCATGCGGCCGCGGTGGAGCGGCGGCGCCGACCGGAAACGCGACGCGGCGCCGTCGCCGTCCGGCAGCGGCGTGTGGGCGCAGCCGTGCGCGTCTGCAGCGGCGGTGAGGGGTCCATCGCCGACGTTCGGGTGCGGCCCGGCGAAGCGTGACGACAACGCGGCGTCGAGACGCCAGGCGACGAACGGGTCGAGGGTGGCGTCCCACGGCCGCGGGGAAGCGGGGTAGGCATCCATCAGCAGTACGCGCAACGTCGCGAGCGTGTCCGCGACCGCGTCGCTCCCGCTCGTATCCGCGGCGCGCATCAACGCCGCGCGTGCGAGGCTGCCACGCTCGGGCTCGGGAACGCCGAGCGCCTCGAGATAGGCGAGGGCGCGTGCCTGCGCGTCGTCCCAGCGTTGCACGAGGCGCTCGGGTGCGATCGTGATCCGCGCCTCCGGCGCGCTCGACTCCGGTTCCTGCGACGCCGATTCCCGCCGCTCGGCGACCTGCGTCTCGGGCGCGAGCACTCGCACCCCGAACGCCTGCCGGCTCGTCTCGCTCATGCGACGCCGCCCCTCACCGCGTGATCGCGTACGACCACGTCTCGGTGAGCGTGTCGCCGCCTTGATCGAGGAAGGCGCGCAGCTCGAGAGGGTCGCGCGTCTTCGGTTGGATCTGGAAACTCAGGCGCCATCCGCCGGTGACTTCGTTCTTGACGACATGTTGATCGAGAATCGTCGCCGCCTCTTCGCCGTTCAGCACCGTCACCACGCCGCGCAACACCGCAGTCGCGGGAATCGCCCCCAGCTTACCGCCGGAGAAGTCGATGACGAAACGGTCGACGTTCTCCGCCTTGCCGTAGTCGCGACGGGTGGCGACGACGCGGCCACCCGGCGGACGCGCCGGATCGGTGCCGTACCAGGAGAGCGTGTAGTCGTAGACGAAGCGGTCACCGGCCTTCGGCGGCAGCTTCGGCACCCAATACGCCACGATGTTGTCGTTGACGTCGGAGGTCGTCGGGATCTCGACGAGCTCGACGGCGCCGTCGCCGAAGCCGCGCCGCGGCGCCACCCAGGTGCTCGGACGCAGCTCGGCGCGGGTCTCGAGGTCCTCGTAGTGGCCGAAGTCGCGATCGCGCTGCGTGAGGCCGAACCCCTTCGGGTCGAGCGTCTGGAACGTGTTCACCGCCAGTGCCCTCGGGTTGTCGAGGGGTCGCCACAGCCACTCACCGCTCGCGAAGCTCGCGAGCAGACCGTCGGAATCGTGCACCTCGGGGCGGAAGTCGGGAAACGTCCGCAACGTGTTCTCGCCGAAGTAGAACATGCTGGTGAGCGGCGCGACCCCGAGCTTCTGGACCGCCGTGCGCAGGAAGAGCCGACTCTCGACCGCGATCACGGTCTGCTCGCCGGGATCGACGACGAAGCGGTACGCCCCCGTGAGGCTCGGGCTGTCGAGGAGGGCGAAGATGACCAGCTGCCGCGCCCCCGGCGCCGGCGTGACCAGCCAGAACTCGCGGAAGTAGGGGAACTCCTCGCCCGACGACAACGCGGTATCGATCGCGAGCGCGCGCGCCGAGAGGCCGTACGCCTGACGGGCACCGACGGCGCGGAAGTAGCTCGCGCCGAGGAAGACGATCACCTCGTCGTAGCGGTTCGGCGTCTTGATCGGGTAGTGCACGCGCAAGCCCGCGTAGCCGAGGTCTTGTGGAACCTTGCTCGCGAACTCGTTCTTGCCGTAGTCGAACTTGCTCGGGGAGAAGCGGAACGGGCGGACGCCCTTCTGGTCGACGACGTTCATCGCGACGATCCGATCGTAGAAGAGCCCGGGGTGGAAGAACTGCACGCGAAAGGGTGACCGCCGATCGGCCCAGAGCGCTTGCGCGGGTCGAAAGCGGATGTCGCGCCACTGGTCGTAGTCGATCTTCAAGAGCCAGTCCGGCACCGTGCCCTTGGTGTCCTGGAAGGACGCTTTCGCGAGCTTCTCGGCTTTCGCCGCGACGTCGTCGAGGCCGAATCCTGCGTGGGCCGGCGCGGGGGCGACGAACGTCGCGAGCGCGAGCGCCGCGGCACAGCCGAGCCGGCGCCGCGCGCCCGACGGATCCGGGAACATGGCGCCTACTTTGGCAGGCGATCGCAAGGGGTCAAGCGGATCGAGGCGTGCTGCGTGGCTGACCCTTTGAAGAGGAGCGTGGCCTGATGGGCAATTGACTTAGTCCATCTAGTGGACTAAGTGATGAAACGCATGGCGATCAAGGCCAACGTTCACGAAGCGAAGACGCGCTTCTCCGAGTTGCTCGAGCGCGCCCACAAGGGCGAGGAAGTCATCATCGCCAAGGCGGGCAAGCCCTACGCGCGTCTCGTCCCGGTGGTGGAGGGTAGAGGCCGGGAGCCGGGGATCTTTCGCGGTCGAATCACCGGCGACGTGCTCGGTGGCGTCGGGTCGGACGAGTCCCCCTGGGGATGAAAGCGCTCCTTCTCGATACGTGTGCCATACTCTGGTGGATGGCGGACGCGCCCGAGTTCGGCCGCGCCGCACGCCGCGCGATCGCCAACCGGCGCAACGATGTCATCGTCTCGGCGGCGTCGCTCTGGGAGATCGCCATCAAGCGCCGCAAGCAACGCCTGGCCGGTGTCGACGAGTACCTCGCTCGATACGCGGAGCTCCATGAACAGTGGGGCTTCTCGACACTAATGATCGAGCCGGCGGACGCTGTGGCCGCCGGCTCGCTGTCCCTTCCGCACGACGATCCGGTCGATCGAATGCTCATCGTGCAGAGCCGGCGCCTTCGCGCTGCGATCGTCACGTGCGACGAGGCGATTCGCCGGCATGCTCCCGGCTGCATCTGGTGAGGTCGCGGTTGAATCGTCCATTCTGATCGACGACGTTCATCGCGACGATCCGATCGTAGAACGCGAAAGACGATCGCCTGTCGGCCCAGAGCGCTTGCGCGGGACGAAAGCGGATGTCGCGCCACTGGTCGTAGCTGATCTTCAGCAGCCAGTCGGGCACTGAGCCCTTGGTGTCCTGAAAGGGTTCCTTGGCGAGCTTCTCCGCCTTCGCCGCGACGTTGTCGAGGCCGAACGCGGCGTGCGCCACCGCGGTGACGACGAGTGTCGCGAGCGCGAGCGCGGCGGCACAGGCGAGCCGACGCCGCGCGCCCGCACCCGGACGGGGCATGGTTCGTGGATTTCCAAAACTTCATCACTGGGGGGCAAGCGCCACCCCCAAAGCCCTCGACGTGTACGTCCGCGCAGTCCGTGGCGCCTTGTGATCGGTACGCAACGCGCCCCTATCAACGGCGCGTCGTGACGAGCCGCGGGGCGGCTATTTCGTTGCCGGGATGACGGCCACCGTCGGGGAATTGTTCGCCCCCGGTCCGATGAGGTGGATGGATGCGCTGAACTTTCCCTTCGTCGTGATCGTGGCGAATCCGCGCTGATTGTTGTTGTAGACGACCTGGCACGTGTTGCGTGCGGGCAGCGGGCCGCCCTCGGCGCAGTTGTCCGCGAAGGGGGTCACCACGTCGCCGGATGGGTTGGTGAGCGTGACGGTGAGATCGTCGAGGGCCTTCGTGCCGAGATTCGTGACCACGACGCGGATGTGCTGGTCGACGTTTGCCAAGACGTGCAGCGTGCGGAGCGTGGCGGCGTTGACGGTGCCGCTGGCGAGCGCGACGAGGGCGAGAGCGAGTAGCACGATGAGAGCGCGGGCGCGCATGAGAACCTCCTCCTGTCGGGGTGAGCACCGTGGTCGCACGGGCCGCGGAGCCTGCCACAATCGGCCGCCGGGCTCCATCCGGCCATCACCCGACGGCCGAGCCCGACCTACGTCGCCGCACGGGCCCGGCGTCGGGCCACCGAACGCCCGTCGGAGCGACTGCACCAGCATCATGTCTCGCCGCTACGGCATAGAGTTTCCAGGCGATCATCCAGGGCGGCTCCGATGTCCTCGACGTCACCGTAGCCGAAAATCGGATGTTCATGATCCGCTTCTGTCACGTCCCTGAGAACCCACGCATCTCGTCTCGGCTTCCGAGTTCGGGAAACGGCGACTGCGTGATCGTTTCCCGTTTGGCGATTCCCGTGTAGCGCGCACACGCACCACCGCCCCGTTCTCCGCTGTCGCCGCACGCGAAGACGACGAGACACGCAACGACGAAAGCCGCACCGCGCGGGCGCACGCGATACCCGCCTTCAATCCGTGCAGAGCACATCGGAGCCGTCTGACCCGAGCGTGCAGACGCATCCGAAAAACGGCAGCTCGGATGCGCAATGCCCTCTGGTGACGGCCGCGCATGCGTCCCCCTCGAGCGCGGGATCATCGGCGACGCAATGACCCAGACACTCGCCGCTGCTACGACATGCGCACGTGCCCTGACCGGTCTGGCAAAAACAATGGAAATTGTTTAGCAATCCGTCCCTCCGCCAGACTCCGCCTGCCGCGACACACTGCGCCTGAGTCGCTGCCACATTGCATGACGAGAATTGCGGCGACGGCGAGCAGCGCGCATGGTGGTCGTCGCCGTCACCGCACGAGAGCAGCGCGAGCGTCGTCACGACGAGCAGGAGGGTCGGCGCGGCCGAGAGCACGCGGCGGCGGGTTGGCATGCTCCCGCGTACATCAGTCCGGCTTCGCCGAACAAGAGAACCGACAGAGCGAAGTACTCGACCCTTGTGCGTGACCGATCTGTCACGACTCGGGTACACCGCACGGAAGTGGTCATCGTGGCCGAGATTTGGACGCAAGTGGATAGCCGAACCGAGCGGCGCAGCGCCAACCAGCGCTAAAACGGGGCGGTTCAGGCGGGACGGGCGGAATTACAGAGGACGGCGCGAGCAACAGGGTCCACTCGGGGAGCCCGGATCATGGCCATCGCGTCGCGCATGACGTTGGCCGCGTTTCGTCCGTCCTACCCACGCTGCTCGTAGAACCTAATGGCTCGCCGCCGTGCAAGATGTGGACGACCTGTGCTTGCGGCATAGAAAAGCGAGAGTCGGATAACGCGCACACTGTCAACCTACCAAGCGGCTTTTCGTGCTTCCTACGATCCGTCACCGTAGCCTAAAACGGATCGGGAGGGTCTTCAGGCCGCTCACGAAGTTCGACTGCACGAGCGCCGGAGTTCCCGCGAGCTCGATGTCGTCGACGCGCGCCAGGAGCTCGCGGAAGACGGTCTCGATCTCCATCTTCGCCAGCACCCGACCGAGGCAGAGATGGGCGCCGAAGCCGAAGGCGAGGTGGGGATTGGGATCGCGGTCGACGCGGAAGCGGAACGGCTCCGCGAAGACCGCTTCGTCGCGGTTGCCCGACGCGTAGCACAGCATGAGGCAATCACCAGCGCGGATCGTCTGGCCGCCCACCACGGCGTCCTCGGTCGCGGTGCGGAGGAAGTGCTTGACGGGTGTCGTCCAGCGGATCATCTCCTCCGCCGCCTTGGGAAGGAGCGCCGGCTCGGCGCGCAGGCGCGCCAGCTCGCCGGGGTTCTGCAGGAGCGCCAGGAGGCCGCCGGCGATCGACGAGCTCGTGGTGTCGTGCCCGGCGGTGGCGACGATTACGTAGTAGGAGTTGCGCTCGAACTCGGGGATCGGCTTGCCGTCGATCTCGGCGTTGGCAATGACGCTCGCGAGGTCGTCGCGCGGCGTGCGGCGGCGGTCTTCGGTCAGGCGGTTGAAGTAGTCGTTGAAGTCGAAGAGCGCTTGCATGAGATCCACGTCGGTGCCGCCGCGGCGCATGTCGGGGTCCTCGGGGCCGAAGAGCTCTTGGGTGAGCTTCAGCATGAGCGGCTCGTCCGACGGCGGCACGCCGAGGAGCGACATGATGACGCGCAACGGAAACCAGGCGGCGACGTCGCGCACGAAATCACACGTGCCGCCGTGCTGCGCCATGCGGTCGACGAACTCGGCGGCGAGCCGTTCGAGCTCGGGCTCGAGGCGCCGCAGGCTCGATTTCAAGAACCACGGCTGCGTCATCGCGCGATAGACGCGATGATCGGGATCGTCCATCTGCACGAGCGAGCGCACGGGGTTGGCGCTGCCGCCGGTGAGCGCGCGGGCGCGCGCCTCGGCGACGTGAGTTTGCAGCACCGCGCGCGGCTCGTTCACGAACCGGTGGTGCTGGCGCTCGACGTCGATGATGTCGGCGTGCTTGGTGACCGCCCAGAAGGGCGGGTAGCCCTCGGGCTCGACCCAGGCCACGGGCGCGTCGCGGCGCATCGCCGCGAAGAGGGCGTGCAGGCGGGCGTCGTCGGCGTAGGTGCGCGGGTAGGCGATCTCGCAGAAGTCGGCGGCCGTCACCCGGCGCAGCCCATGATCGCCTTTACCTCGAGGAACTCCTCGAAGCCGTGCTCGCCCCATTCGCGGCCGTTGCCGGACTGCTTGTAGCCGCCGAAGGGCGCGGCGAAGTCGGGCCCGGCGCCGTTCAGATGCACGTTGCCGGTGCGCAGTCGCGCCGCGACGCGCAGCGCGTGCTCGGGATCGCCGGAGGCGACGTAGCCCGAGAGGCCGTACGGGGTGTCGTTGGCGATGCGGATCGCCTCCTCTTCGGTGTCGTAGGGAAGGATCGCGAGGACGGGACCGAAGATCTCCTCGCGCGCGATCGTCATGTCGTTGCGGACGTTGGCGAACACGGTCGGACGCACGTAGTAGCCGCGCGCGAGACCGTCCGGACGGCCCGGACCGCCCGTCACCAGCTCGGCGCCTTCTTTGACGCCGGTCTCGATGAGGCGCTGAACTTTGTCGAACTGCGCCCGGCTCACGACCGGGCCGATCGTCGTGCCTTCGGTGCGTGGGTCGCCGACCGTGACCGTTTCGGCCGCGGCCTTGGCGATCGCTACCGCCTCCGCCTGGCGGCTCCGCGGCACCAGCATGCGGGTCGGCGCGTTGCACGACTGGCCGCTGTTGGTGAAGCAGGCGCGCACGCCGCCTTTGACGGTGGCCTTGAGATCCGCGTCGTCGAGGATGACGTTCGCGGACTTGCCGCCGAGCTCCTGGGCGACGCGCTTCACGGTGTCGGCGGCGGCCTTCGCGACCTGGACGCCGGCGCGCGTCGAGCCGGTGAACGACACCATGTCGATCCCCGGGTGCGCGGCGATCGTGGCGCCGACGGTCGCGCCGTCGCCGTTCACGAGATTGAAGACCCCGGGCGGGACACCGGCCTCATGGAGGATCTCGGCGACGACGATTCCCGAGAGCGGCGCGATCTCACTCGGCTTCAGTACCATGGTGCAGCCGGCGGCGAGCGCCGGCGCCACCTTGCACATGATCTGGTTCACCGGCCAGTTCCACGGTGTGATGAAGCCGCAGACGCCGACCGGCTCCTTCACGAGGCGCGTCGTCCCCTTGTTCTCGACGAAAGGATACGCGCGCAGGACCTCGAGCGTCTGCGCGAGGTGCGCGAGGCCCGACGGCGCCTGTGCCGCTTTGGCGAGCCACATCGGCGCCCCCATCTCCTGCGAGATCGTCTCCGCGAGCTCGCCGAGCCGCGCCTGATACGCCGCCGTCACGCGCTCGAGCAGCGCGATGCGTTCCTCGCGCGAGGTGCGGCTGTAGGTTTCGAAGGCGCGGCGCGCAGCCGCGACGGCGCGGTCGACGTCGGCGGCGCTGCCGACGCTGATGCGGCCGATCGGTTCCTCGGTCGACGGATCGATGACGTCGAGCGTCTTGGGCGTCGCGGGCGGGACCCAACGACCGTCGATGTAGAAGTTCAGGCATTCCTTCATGACGTCTCCTTGCGCGGCGCCGGGCGCCGCATTGGTCTCGAGGTCAGTCCAGGCGCTCGATGATGGTGGCGTTCGCCATGCCGCCGCCCTCGCACATGGTCTGCAGGCCGAAGCGGCCGCCGGTGCGCTCCAGGATGTTGAGCAAGGTCGTCATCAGGCGCGCGCCGCTGCATCCGAGTGGGTGCCCGAGGGCGATCGCGCCGCCGTTCAGGTTCACCTTGTCGAGATCGGCGTCGACCTCGCGCTCCCACGCCAGGATGACGGGCGCGAACGCTTCGTTGATCTCGATCGCGTCGATGTCGCGGAGCGCGAGCTTGGCGCGCTCGAGGATGTTGCGAGTGGCGGGGATCGGGCCGGTCAGCATGATCACCGGATCGACGCCGCCGAGCGCGAAGGTGTGGAACCGCGCCCGCGGGCGCAGTCCGAGCTCGAGCGCGCGCCGCCTCTCCATCACGAGCACCGCGGCGGCGCCGTCGGTGAGCTGACTCGAGTTGCCGGCGGTGATGACGCCGTCCGGCTTGAAGGCGGGCTTCAGCGCCCCGAGCTTCTCGATCGTGCTGTCCGGCCGCACGCCCTCGTCGCTGGTGATGACGTCGCGCGAGCCGTCCTCGCGGCGCACCTCGACGGGCACGATCTCGTTCTTGAACCAGCCGTTCCGCGCCGCCGCCGCGGCCTTCCGGTGCGAGCCGACGGAGAAAGCGTCCAGCGCCGAGCGCGAGAGCTTCCACTTGTCGGCGATGATCTCGGCGGAGATCCCTTGCTGGACGAGGCCGCCGACACCGTAGAGGTTCGCGTCGACGTAGCGTTGCATCACCGTCGGCCCGAACGGCTGGCCGCCGACCGCGGCGCTCGTCCCCATGGGGACGCGGCTCATCGACTCGACACCAGCCGCGATCACGACGTCGTAGGCGCCGGCGATCACGCCTTGCGCGGCGAAATGCAGCGCTTGCTGACTCGAGCCGCATTGGCGATCGACCGTCGTCCCGCAGACCGTCTCGGGAAATCCGGCGGCGAGCGCGGCGTTGCGGCCGACGTTCAAGCCTTGCTCGCCGACCTGGCTGACGCAGCCCATGATCACGTCCTCGACCACGCCCGGGTCGAGGCCGGTGCGCTCGACGATGGCGGCGAGGGCCTTGGCGGCGAGATCGACCGCGTGGACGGGGTAGAGGGCGCCCGTTTGCTTGCCACGTCCGAGGGGCGTCCGTACGGCATCGACGATCACGGCTTCACGCATGGGGTCTCCTTCTCGCCGCACTCTGCTCGAACCGGCGTGCTCGTTCAACCGGGCGCGCTTGCGCGCCCGCCGCCGGCGCGTGGTAGAGCGAATGCCGCGGATGAGGATGCCAATGGACGAGACGGCGGGCGCGGTGCGCTGGTTGCGGGTGAGCTATTGGACGGGTGCGGTGACCGACGCGCTCGCGGCCGTCCAAATGCTCGTCCCGTCGCTCTTCGCGTTCGGGAACGGGCTCCCGGCGTTCGACCCCGGAAGCGACTACCGCTTCGCGATGGGGATGGGCGCGTCGCTGATGCTCGGTTGGACCGTGCTTCTCCTGTGGGCCGATCGCCGACCGATCGCCCGCCGCGGCGTCCTCCCGATCACGATCGTGCCGGTGATCGTGGGCTTGGCGATCAACGAGCTCGTCGCCGTGCGCGCGGGATTTCTCCCGGCGAGGTCGCAAGCGCCGGTGTGGGTCCTGCAACTAGCACTCGCTACGCTGTTCGCGGTGAGCTACCGCCGCGGCGACCGCGTCGCCGCCGACTGAGCAATGGAGCGCGGCGGGCGCCGAGCGGGGGCGAAATCTATTGTATCGTGAGACGAAACGCCGCGCCGCCGAGCGCCGACGGCGCGACATCGAGGTCGCCGCCGTGCAGGCGCGCGATCATGCGCGCGATCGGCAGCCCGAGCCCGACGCCGCCCTCTCCGCGCGCCGGATCGAGGCGCACGAAGCGCGCGAAGATCCGCCCCGCGTCGGCGGGGGCGATGCCCGGGCCGGAATCCTCCACCGCGACGGTGATCGTTTCGTCGTGTGCGGTGGCGCCGACGTGGATGCGCGCGCCGGCCTCGCTGTGCCGGAGCGCGTTCTCGAGTAGGTTGGCGATCGCCCGCTCGATCAGCGCGCGATCGGCCCGTGCTACCGCGACCGGCGCCGGCGAGCGGGCGATCGTCTTGCCGAGGCGTTCGGCAGCCGGCGCGTAGAAGCTCACCAGCTCGTCGAGTAGCGCGCCGAGATCGATGCGCTCGCGCGCGAGCGGCAGGCGACCCTCCTCGCCCCTGGCGAGGAGCAGCAACTGCTCGATCGTGCGCCGCATCTCCTCCGCGGTCTCGCGGATGGCCTCGAGCGCGTCGTCTTTCGCGGCCGCGTCCTGCGTCGTACTGAGGGCGACCTCGGCGCCGTTCAAGACGCGGTTGACGCGCGTTCGCAGCTCGTGGGCGACGTCGGCGCCGAACGCCGCCATCCTGTCGAACGCCTCGCGCATGGGCCGGAGCATGCGCCGCGCTCCCAGCACGCCGAGCCCGAGGGAGCCGACGATGCCGAACACGACGACGACGGCGGCGCGCGCCGCGAGCTCGCGGCGTTCGCGGGCGAAGTGGCCGAGCGAGAGCGCGCCCGTGATCGTGACGCCGCTCGGCAGCCGGCGCTCGCGCACCAAGTACTCCCGCTCCGTCGCGCCGAGCACGGTGCGCAAGGACACCTCGCGACGGAGCGGGGCGTCGGCGCTCCAGCTGCCGCCGCTCGCAATCACGGAGCCCGACTCGTCGCTGACGCGATAGGCGACACCGCGATGCAGCGGCACCGCCGTCGCGACGCCGTGCTCCGTCGTCGCCGCCGCGACCGCCGCGATCGCGTCGTCGAGCATCGTTCCTTGCTCCTCGAGATCCTCGAGGAGCGCGTAGGCGAGGAGACCGCACAGCAAGAGCGACGTGAACGCCGCCGTCACGCCGGCGAGGAGGAGCGCGAGACGAACGTCGAGGCGGGTGAGGATCCGCGGCGTTCTACTCGCCCAACGCATAGCCGATGCCGCGCACGGTGCGGATGGTGTCCGCCGCACCCGCGCTCTCGAGCTTCCGGCGCAAGCGCGCGACGTGGACGTCGACGACGTTCGTCCCGGGCTCGAAGCGATAGCCCCAGACCGTCGCCAGCAGATCGCGGCGCGTGACCGTGCTCCCGTGCTGCTCCGCGAGCGCCAGCAGGATGTCGAACTCGACGCGGGTGAGATCGACGTGGCGGCCATGCGCGGTGACGCGGCGGTGCAGCGGGTCGATGTCGAGCGCGTCGACCCGCAGGGAATCGACGCGGCGGGTGGGGCGCCGCAGCAGCGCGCGCAGGCGTGCCATCAGCTCGGCGAACGCGAACGGCTTCACGAGATAGTCGTCGGCGCCGCGTTCGAGACCCTCGACGCGATCCGGGACCTGATCGCGCGCGGTGAGGATCAGCACCGGCACGTCGTCGCCGCGCCCGCGGAGTTCCTCCAACACGTCGTAGCCGCTCCCTCCGGGCACCATGAGGTCGAGGATCACGGCGTCGAAGCGCGTCGTCGCGACGCTTCGCGACGCCTCCGCACAGCTCGCCGCCCAGGTGACGTCGAACCCCGAACGCGTGATGCCGGCGCGCAACGCGTCGGCGGTCTGCGAATCGTCCTCGAGCAGCAGAATGTGCACGCCAGCGTCCTCGCCCCGCATCGTAGCGACGACCCCGGCGGATCGCGAGGCGTCGCGACATGAAGAGTGCGTCATGTTGCGTTCCGAAGCTTGCCAGATGCGGGCGCGCCTTGCACCCTCACGGTCGAGAGCCGATTGCGTGCGCCCCCGCCGATCCATACTCCTCGTCCTCGCGAGCGCCGGCATGCTCGCCTGTCAGCGCATTCCGGCGCGGCCGCTCGCACCCGAGCGGACGCTCGCCGCCTTCGAGGCGCGGTCGCTCGACGCTCCCGGTCTCGCGGCGTTTCTCGCCGCCGCGCTCGGACGGTCGCCCGCCGAGTGGCCGCTCCGGGAATGGGATTTGCGCACGCTGACGCTCGCCGCACTCTATTTCCATCCGCGTCTCGACGTGGCGCGCGCGCACGCCGACGTTGCCCGCGCCGCCGTGGAGAGCGCCGGTGCGCGCCCGAATCCGACGCTGTCGCTCGCCCCGCAGTTGAGCGCCAATCCCCAGGGCGCGGTGTCGCCGTGGTTGGCGGCGGTGCACTTCGATTGGCCGATCGAGACCGCCGGCAAGCGGGCGCGCCGCATCGAGCGCGCCGACGCCGCCGCCGCGGCGGCACGGGAGGCGGTGATCGTCGAGGCCTGGCGCATCCGGCGTCAGTTGGAATCGTCGCTGCTCGCGCTTGCCGCCGCCTCCCGCCAACGCGACGCGCTCGCCGACGAGGTCGGCCTCGAGGAGCGCGTGGTCGCGCTGCTCGAGGATCGCCTGCGGGCGGGTTGGGCGGCGGCGAACGACGTCGCGCCGAGCCGCCGCGCGCTGCTGCAGGCGACGACGGAGCGCGCGGCGGCGGAGGCGCAGGTCGGCGACGCGTTCGCGCGCATCGCGGCGGCGCTCGGTGTTGCCGCGAACGCGCTCGCGGGCGTCACGCTGCCCCAGGGCCTCGACCCGTCGGACGCCGACGCGCTGCTGAACGTCTCGCCCGACGAAGCGCGGCGGCGCGCGCTCCGCGAGCGCGCCGACGTACGCCAGGCGCTCGCCGAGTACGCGGCCGCCGAGGCGACGCTCCGTCTCGAGCTCGCCCGCCAGTACCCCGACCTGCACCTCGGTCCGGGCTACGAATTCGACCAAGGCCAGAACAAGTGGGGGCTCAGCCTGTCGCTCGACCTGCCGATCCTCGATCGCAACCAAGGGCCGATCGCGGAGGCCGTCGCCGGACGCGCGGAGGCGGCGGCGAAGTTCGTGGCGACGCAGGCCGGTGTCATCGCCGAGATCGAGCAAGGGCTGGCGCGTCGCGACGGCGAGCGCGCGCGCCGCGAGAGCGTGCGCGCGCTCAGCGCCGATCGCGAGGCGAACCTCGCGCGCGCGACCGCCGCGATGACGTTCGGCGCGGTCGATCGCGTCGCGGTGCTCGACGCCGCGATCGAACGGCGGCGCGCCGCGCGCGCCGCGACCGATGCCGAGGACGCGCTCGAGCAGGCGCTCGTCGATCTCGAGGCGGCGATGGAAGGGCCGTTGCCGTCCGCGGTGTTCGATCGGCCGTCCACGGCGACCGTCCTCGAGGGGCAGCGCGTCGCGCCCGCAATGGGAGATGCGACGTGAGGGCGCGCTGCGGGATCGCGATGCTGCTCGTCGCCGGCGGTCTCGGTGTCGGCGGCGCGCGGGCGGCGCCGCCCGCCGACGTCGAGACGGTACGGGTCGAGCGCGTCACGGCGGCCGCGGAGGTCGAGGCCTTCGGGCGCGTGCTCGATCCGCTGCCGCTCGTCGAGGCGCTGCACGCGCGTACGGCGGCGCGCGCTGCGGCAGTGGTCGCGCGCGCCGAGCACGAGCGCGTCGCACGCCTGCACCGCGACCAGCAGAACGCCTCGACGCGCGATCTCGAGAGCGCGCGCGCCGCGCTCGACCGCGCAACCCTGGAGCTCGCGAACGCGACGGCGCGCGGCGTGCTCGCCTGGGGCGCGGCGTTCGCGGCGTCGGACGCGCTCGCCGACGATCTCGTCGGCGGCCGCGCCGCGATCGCGCGCGTCGACCTGCCGGCGGGCGAGCACGTCGCGGGCGCGCCGGCGACCATCACCGTCGCCGCCGTCGGGGACGCGGAGCGCCGCCTCGCGGCGCGCGTCCTCGGCGCGGCGCCGAGCACCGATCCGCTGCTGCAAGGCGAGGCGTACCTCGTCCTCCTCGGCGCGGAGCCGCCCCGGCCCGGGACGTCGCTGCGCGCGACGGTGCCGCGGCAGGCCGAGCCGCTCACCGGCGCCGCGGTTCCGCGCGCCGCCATCGTCTGGTCGGCGGGCCGTCCGCTCGCCTACGTCGAGACGAGCCCCGGAGTCTTCGAGCGGCGCACGCTCACGCTCGCCGTGGCGCTCCCCGGGGCCTGGCTCGTCACCGAGGGCGTCGCCCCCGGCGACCGCGTCGTCACTACCGGCGCCGCGCAGCTCCTGTCGTCGGAAATCCTGCACCCGCTGCCCGCGGACTGAGCGGCGATGCTGCAGACGATCGTCGCGCGCGCGCTCGAGCATCGTCGCGTCGTCATCGTGCTGGCGACGGCGGTCGTCCTCTACGGCGTATGGACGGCGCGGCACGCGAAGCTCGACGTGCTCCCGGACTTCGCGCCGCCGCAGGTGGAGATCCAGACCGAGGCGCCGGGATTCGCGCCGGATCAAGTCGAGCTCCTGGTGACGCTGCCGATCGAGACCGCGCTCGGCGGCGTCGCCGGCTTGCAGGCGCTGCGCTCCGAGTCGATCCAGGGCCTGTCGGTGATCACCGCGGTCTTCCGCGACGACGTCGATCTGTTCAAGGCGCGGCAGGTCGTCGCCGAGAATCTCGCCGACATCGGACCGCGCCTTCCCGCCGGCGTGCAGCCGCCGCGGCTCTCGCCGCTCACGTCGGCGACGATGGACGTGCTGAAGATCGGCCTCACCTCGCGCACGCGCTCGCCGATGGATCTCCGCACCCTCGCCGACTGGACGATCCGCCCGCGGCTCCTCATGGTGCCGGGCGTCGCGCGCGTGAACGTGTTCGGCGGCGAGGTGCGGCAAGTGCAGGTGCAGGTGAGCGCGGCGGCGATCCACGCGCACGGGCTCACGCTCGCCGACGTCGTCGCCGCGGCGCGCGCGGCGACGACGATGCGCGGCGCCGGGTTCGTCGACACCGCCGCGCAGCGCATCGTCCTCGGGGCGGCGGGCAACGCGCGCACCAGCGGCGACGTCGGTGCGACGGTCGTCGCCAGCTCCGCCGGGGCGCCGCTGCGTCTCGCCGACGTGGCGACGGTGCTCGAGGCGCCGGCGCCGCAGTTCGGCGACGCGCTCATTCAAGGAGATCCCGGCGTCCTCATGACGCTCTCGGCGGCGTACGGCGCGAACACCGTGGAGGTGACGCGTGGGCTCGAGGACGCGCTCGACGAGCTCCGGCCGCTGCTCGCGCGCGAGGGGGCCGCGCTCACGCCGGCGCTGCATCGTCCGGCGAGCTTCGTCGAGGCGGCGATCGCGAACCTGCGCGGCGCGCTGCTGCTCGGAACGCTGCTCGTCGTCCTGGTGCTCCTCGTGTTTCTGCAAAACGTCCGCGCGGCGGTGGTGTCGCTGACCGCGATCCCGCTCTCGCTGCTCGCCGCCGTCATCGTCCTCACCCGCTGCGGCGTCACCCTGAACACGATGTCGCTCGGCGGCCTGGCGATCGCGATCGGCGAAGTCGTCGACGACGCCATCATCGACGTCGACAACATCGTGCGCCGGCTGCGCGCCAACCGCGGCGCGCCGCGGCCGCGCTCGGCGTTCGCGGTGGCGCTCGCGGCGTCGCTCGAGGTGCGCCGGGCGGTAGTGTTCGCGACGCTCGCCGTCGCACTCGTCTTCCTGCCGCTGCTCGCGCTCGGCGGGCTGCAAGGAAAGTTCTTCGCGCCGCTCGCGCTCAGCTATCTGCTGGCGGTGGTCGCATCGCTCGTGGTGGCGCTCACCGTGACGCCGGCGCTGGCGCTGACGCTGCTCGGCGCGGCGCCGCCGCGCGCCGAGACGCCGCGCATGCAGGCCGCCGTCGGCGCGGCGTACGCGCGCGTCGTGCGCTGGGTGTGGCGCCGCGAGCGCCTCGTCCTCGGCGTCGTCGCCGGCGCCGCCGTCACGGCGCTCACGCTGGTGCCGTTTCTCGGCGGCGAGTTTCTCCCCGACTTCCAAGAGCACCATCTCGTCGTGCAACTGGTGACCGCGCCCGGGACGTCGATCGCGGCCATGCGCCGGATCGGGGGCGGCTTTTCGCGCGCGCTCCTCGAGCTGCCCGGCGTGCGCACCGTCGAGCAACAGATCGGCCGCGCCGAGCAGGGCGAGGATACCTGGGGTCCGAACCGCAGCGAGCTGCACGTCGAGCTCGCGCCCGACGGCGACGACACCGCGACGACCGCGCGCGTACGCGCCGTGCTCGCCGCGATGCCGGGCGTCGAGTCCGAGGTGCTGACGTTTCTCGGTGACCGTATCTCCGAGAGCATCAGCGGCGAGACCGCGGCGGTGGTGGTGAACGTCTTCGGCGACGACCTCGACGCGCTCGACACCGCGGCGCATGCGGTCGCCGGCGTCCTCGCGGCGACCCCGGGCGCCGTCGACGTGCGCCTCGGGACGCCTGCGCTCGCCTCGCAGCAGACGATCGCGCTCCGTGCCGATGCCGTGGCGCGCTACGGATTTCGGCCCGCCGACGTGCTCGATCAGCTACAGATTTCCTTCGCCGGGGTGACCGTCGGGCAGGTCTACCGCGGCGGGCAGCCGGTCGACGTCGTCGTCGTGCTGACGCCAGAGGAGCGTGACGATCCCGCGCGCGTCGGCGGCCTCCTGGTGCAGAGCGCCGCGGGTCTGGCGGTGCCGTTGCGGCAGCTCGCCGACGTCGGTGTGGCGAGCGCCCGCGACGTCATCCGCCACGAAGGCGGACGGCGGCGGCAGACCGTCACTTGCAACGTCGGCGGTCGCGACGTCACCTCGTTCGTCGCCGCGGCGCGCGACCGCATCGCGCGTGTCGTGACGCTGCCGCGCGGCGCCTACGTCACGCTCGGCGGGACGGCGCAGGCGCGCGCCGCCGCGGCGCGCGATCTGGCGCTGCACGGCGCTCTCGGTCTGCTCGGCGTCGTCCTCTTGCTGGCGGTCGTGGCGGGGAACTGGCGCAATCTCGTCCTTCTGCTCCTCAACCTGCCGCTGGCGCTCGCCGGCGGCGTCGTCGCCGCGGCGATCACCGCAACCGGGCTGTCGCTCGGCGCGCTCGTCGGGTTCGTGACCCTGTTCGGGATCACCTTGCGGAACGGGATCATGATGATGGCGCACTATCAGCAGCTGGTCGGCGAAGAAGGGCTGCCGTGGACGGCGGAGACGGCGCTGCGCGGCGCCGGTGATCGCTTGATCCCGATCGTCATGACGGCGCTCGTGACCGGCCTCGGCCTGCTGCCGGTGGCGCTCGCTTCGGGTCGCGCCGGCGGGGAAATCGACGGGCCGATGGCGACCGTCATCCTCGGCGGCCTGGTCACGTCGACGCTCCTGAATCTTCTGGTGCTGCCGACGCTGGCGCGCCGCTTCGCGCGCTTCGCCCCGGCGCCGCCGCGCTGAGTCGCGGCCCGCCCCGGCGCGCGTGTCGTGTGGCGCGGCGTTGCGTCGCCGGGGCGATCCTGCTTCTACTGTCGCGTGCCCGCAGCCGTTGCCTCGCACGAACGCCGCGCCCTCACGATCATCCGTGTCGCCGGCACGGCCGTGCTCGTGCTCATCGTCGCGTTCCTCGCCATTGTACCCACCGCTGCGGTGCACGAGAACCTTCCGGGCATCGGGAGCCCGATTCTGGGGTTCGAGCTCGCATCCACGCCCGAGCACGTGTTCGGGATCCTCGGCAAGCCGGGTGAGCCGGCACGTGCGGACGCGGTCCGTCGCATCGACCTCGGCAATCGCATCGACTTCCTCTTCATGATCGCGTACCCGGCGTTGTTCATCGGGATCGCGCTCCTGCTCGAGTCCCACGGCTCGTTCTCGCGTACGGCAACGATGATCGTCGTCGCGCTCGCGGTGCTGATGGCGATCGGCGACGCGCTCGAGAACCGCGAGCTGTTGTTCCTCTCCGGCGTCGATGACGGCGCGGCGATGCTGCCCTCGCTCGCGCGGCTCCGAATCGTCACCCACGTCAAGTGGTACGCGATCTTCGCCGCGTCCGCGCTGCTCGCCGCCGGGGCATGGCGCGAGCGCGGGTGGTGGCGCTGGAGCGCGCCGTTCTATGCGCTGGCGGCGCTCGGCGGCGTCGCCTCGCTCGCCTACCTGGCGGCGATCGAGGCCGGGATGAACGCGCTCGCGCTCGCCTGGGTGATGACCTACGTGCGCAGCTGGCGCTCCTAGGCGAGCTTCGCGACGTGCAGGGCTTTGTAGACGGCGGGCCGCGCGCCCTCGAAGCGCAGCGCTGCGCCGGCCGCGCCCGCGCTCTCGACGGCCGCCGCGAGCGACCGGAGTGCCGCCGGATCGAGACGGTCGACGCAGGCGAGATCGATCGTCACCAGCGCCGCGCCGCTCTCGAGCGTACGCCGGAGCGCTTCCGGAAACGATGCCGGCGTGCCGTCGATGAAGCGTACGGTCGCGGTGCGTCGCTCGGAGGGGGGTGTCATCGGTGTGACGACGGAGCCGCGGGTCGTCATCGGCGACCTCCTTCGTATGCGGTCCAGAGGATCTCCTCCAGCTCGCGCAGCAGCGGCATCCGCGGGTTCGAGCGGATGCTGATGTCGTCGTACGCGGTGCGGACCAACTCCGGCAGCGCGCGCGCGAACGCGTCGCGCTCGATCCCGAGGGCGGCGATCGACGTCGGTACGTCGCACGCCGCGAGCAGCGCCACGATCCGGGCGACGAGGATCTCGACCTTCGCCTCGACCGTCGTCCCGCCCCAGCTCATGCAGTCGACGAAGGCGGCGTACTTGTGGTGCGCGACGTACGACTTGACGTTCGGAAACGGCATGAACTTGCTCGGCACCGCGGCGTTGTAGCGCACCACGTACGGCAGCAGCACCGCGTTGGCGCGGCCGTGCGCGAGCGTGAAGGTCGCACCCAAGCTGTGTGCGAGGGCGTGGTTCACACCGACGAAGGCGTTCGAGAAGGCGAGGCCCGCCATGCAGGCGGCGTTGTGCATCTTGGAGCGCGCCTCCATGTCGCCGCCGTCGCGGTAGGCGCGCGGTAGGTTCTGGAAGATCAGCCGCGCCGCCTGAAATGCGAGCGCGTCGGTATACTCCGACGCGAAGACCGAAACCGAGGCCTCGAGGGCATGCGTCAGGGCATCGAGGCCGCTGTCGGCGGTGACGGTCGGCGGCAGGCCGCGGACGAGCTCCGGGTCGACGATCGCGATGTCGGGAATCAAGCTGCTGTCGTACAGCGGCACCTTGCGGTGGCGCTCGGCGTCGGTGATGACGGCGTAGGGCGTCACCTCGGAACCGGTGCCGCTGGTCGTCGGAATCGCGACCAGGGTGAGGCCGTGCTGCGGCTTCGGGTATTGGATGACGCGCTTGCGGGGATCGAGGAAGGTCGTCTCGAGGCTTCGGAAGTCGAGGCCGGGATTGCAGGAGAAGAGCCGCAT
>JBGOSW010000009.1:0-44855 GCA_041476145.1 Binatia bacterium | reverse complement strand
CTCCTCGTGCTTGGCGAACGCCTCGTGCGCGGCGTCGAGCTGCCGCATCCACCCCGGCACCCAGACGGCGCCCTGCTCGATGACGCCGATCATCAGGCGCGGGAAGCGGTCGAGGAGGCCGTCGATGATCATCGTCGCCAGTGTTTGCATCGGCGGGAAGGGGATCGCCATGTAGTCGACGGAGCGGAAGTTCTCGGCGCCGCCGTGGAAGTCGAGGACCGCGGGAAGCCCGTTCTCGAAATACGTCGGGTCGAGCAGCCGGCCGCCGCCGCCGACGTGAAAGACGATCGGCAGTCCCGCCTCCTCCGCCTGCGCCCACACCGGAAAGAGGCCGACGTGACTCGGCGAATGACGGCGCGGGCACGCCGACGGGACGAGGAGCGCGCGGCAGCCCATGGTGATCGCCTCGCCCGCGAGCGCGCGCGAGCGCTCGAAGTCGGCGAGCGGCACGTAGCCGACCGCGAGCAGGCGGCGATCGGTGGCGCAGAAGTCGACGATCGCGCGGTTGTGCGCGCGCGCCAGACCGTAGGCGAAGTCGAGATCGTCGCCGAGCTCGGCGCGCAGCAGATAGTCGGTCGCGAACGTGTTGAAGACGAGCTGGCTCGCGAAGCCGAGGAGATCGAGGGCGTGCGGCCGGTCTTCCTTCATGAACGACCCGAGCGCACGCCAATTCTTCCGCAGCATGATCTCGCGCTCGGCCGCGGCGCGCTCGGCCGGGTCGTCGCGCCGGGCGCGGATGGCGTCGATCGAGTGCTCCTCGCCCGGCTTCACGGTGCTCACGAAGAGCGGCTTCATGCGGGCGCGCACACCGGGGTCGGCGAACGGCACCAGCCAGTCCGGAGTTTCGACGACGTGCGAGTCGGCGTCGTGGATGACGCGGTGTTCGGCGTAGGGCACGGCGCTCCTCCTCACGTCGGCTCTACACCGGAGTCGCCGCCCGCGACAAGTCGCCGCCCTTGTGGCATGGTTCCGCCGCAATGACCCATCGCGACGAGGAGCGACGATGAAGGTGCGCGCCGCGATTTGCTGGGAGCCGGGGCGCTCGCTCGAGGTCGACGAGATCGACCTCGACGGACCCCGGGCCGGCGAATGTCTGGTGCGTCTGGTCGCAACCGGCGTCTGCCATACGGACGCCTACACGATGAGCGGTCGCGATCCCGAGGGTCGCTTCCCGGTCGTGCTCGGCCACGAAGGCGCGGGGATCGTCGAGGAGGTCGGCGCGGGCGTGTCGTCGTTACGTCCCGGCGACCACGTGATTCCGCTCTACATTCCGGAGTGCCGCGCGTGCGAGTTCTGTCTCTCGGGGAAGACCAACCTCTGCGGACGGTTGCGCGAGACGCAAAGCCTCGGCCTCATGCCCGATCGTACCAGCCGGCTCTCGCACCACGGCCGCATGCTCCATCACTACATGGGGACGTCGACCTTCGCCGAGCGCACCGTCGTCCCCGAGATCGCGCTCGCGAAAATTCGTCCCGACGCGCCGCTCGCGACCGTCTGCCTGCTCGGCTGCGGGGTGACGACGGGCATCGGCGCCGTGCTCAACACCGCGAGAGTCGAGCCCGGCGCGAGCGTCGCCGTCTTCGGCCTCGGCGGCATCGGGCTGTCGGTGATCCAGGGGGCGACCCTCGCCGGGGCCGAGCGCATCATCGGCATCGACACCAATCCCAAGAAGTTCGCGCTCGCGACCGCGCTCGGCGCCACCGACACGCTCGACGCGAATGCCGTCGACGACGTCGTCGCGGCGATCGTCGAGATGACGGACGGCGGTGTCGACTACTCGTTCGAGTGCATCGGCAACGTCGAGGTCATGGGCCAGGCGCTCGCTTGCACGCACAAGGGCTGGGGGCAGTCGATCGTCATCGGCGTCGCCGGTGCCGGCGAGGAGATCCACGCGCGGCCGTTTCTGCTCGTGACCGGCCGTTCGTGGCGCGGCTCGGCGTTCGGCGGAACCAAGGGACGCACGCAGCTCCCGCGTCTCGTCGATCGCTACCTCGCGGGGCGCATCAAGCTCGACGAGCTCGTCACCCGCCGGCTGCCGCTCGACGAGATCAACACCGCCTTCGATCTCATGCACCGGGGCGAGGCGATCCGCAGCGTCATCCAGTACGGGGCCTCGTCCGAGGACGATACCCAATGATCGATCACGTCGAGACCGAGTGGCAGTTCGAGAGCGCCGAGCCGCCACAACGCTGGCTCCGCCGCGCCGAGCTCCCCGTCGGTTTCGCGCTCGTCGCGCTCAAGGGGGAGCAGATCGCCGACACCTACTACGACACCGACGATTGGCGTCTCTACCGCGCCGGCTACGCCCTCCGCGTGCGACGGACCGGCCACGAGCGCGAGGCGACGATGAAGCAGCTCACCGCCGCGCGCAACGGCCGGCACGAGCGGCGCGAGCTCACTGCGCCGCTCGCGATCGCGACCTCGCACCTCGAAGCGGATCGCCCGCGCCCGCGGAACGTGATCGATCGGCTCGACGGACTTCTCGCCGACCGTATCCACGCCGTCGCCGGTACCCATGCGGTGCGGCCGATCGTCGAGCTGCGGACGCGTCGCCGCCGCTTCGCGATCGAGCGCGACGGGCGCGTGCTCGGTGAGCTCGCGCTCGACGTCACCAGCGTGCCGGTGGAGGGCGCGCCCGGTCCGGCACACTTCCATCGCGTCGAGGTCGAGGTCGCGGCGGGCGTCGACGCGGCCGAGCTCGCGCCGTTTGCCGAAGCCTGCCGCCGCGAAGTCATGCTGGCGCCGACCGACGAATCCAAGTTCGAGGCCGCGATGCGCGTCCGCGGCGTCGTGCCGAATCCGGTCGCGAGCCTCGGGTCCTTCGCGATCGACGCCTCGATGACGACCGGCGCCGTCGCGCTGGCGTCGCTGCGGCGGTACTTCACCGCCTTGCTCGAGCACGAGCCCGGCACGCGCCTCGGCGACGATCCGGAGGCGTTGCACGACATGCGGGTCGCGATCCGCCGCCTGCGGGCGACCCTGGCGCTCTTCGCCGAGGCGCTGCCGCGACGCGCGGCCGCGTACGGTGCGACACTCGAGTGGCTCGCCGGCGCTCTCGGCGCGGTGCGCGACTTGGACGTCCAGCTCGAGCATCTCGAGGGCTGGCGTACCCAGATGGAGGCGGGCGACGCCGAGGCGCTCTCCACCGTCGCGGATCTGCTCCGACGCCGGCGCGTCGCCGCCAGACGTCGCATGCTGCGCGCGCTCGACTGCGCGCGCTACGACGCGTTCGTCCACCGTTTCAGCGTCCTCCTTCGCGGCGCGCCGCCGCGCCGCGGGACCGCGCGACGGCCGATCGTCGACGTCGCGCCGACCCTCATTCGCAGGCGCATGCGCAAGGTGCGTAAGGCGGGTGACGCCATCGTCGCGACGTCACTGCCGACGGCGTACCACGAGCTCCGCATCCGCTGTAAGAAGTTCCGCTACGCTCTCGAGGCGCACGCCGAGGTGTACGGCAAGCCGGTGCGCCGGCTCGCGACCGCGGTGACGAACCTCCAGCAGCTCCTCGGCGACCATCAAGACGCGGAGGTCGCGATCGTCGACCTACGCGAGCTCTGCGAGCGGCGGAGGCCTCAGCTCAGCCGGCGGGCGATCTTCGTGATCGGCAAAATCGCGGAGCGTTACGAGCGCGAGGCGAAGCGGCTGCGCCGGCGATTCCCCAAGCGCTACCGCGCGACGACCGGCCAGCGATGGAAAGGGGTGCGCCGCGCGCTCGAGAAGCGCGCGTCGCGAATCGTGGTGCCGGCGACCGCGGTGGCGCCGGCGGTCGTCGACGGCGTGCTCGCACCCGAGCACGACGCGCCGGCTCGCGTCGGCGCAGGCGATGACGGCACGCGCGTCGGCGCCGCCGGCGTGACGCCCGACGAGGGGCCCGCGAAGCGTCGCGGCCCGCGTGCGCTGCCGACGGCCCGAATGTCGCGGAAGGCCGCGCGTTGAGCACCGACGGCTACGACGGCTACGCGTGCCTGCGCGTCGACGTCCGCGGCGGCGTCGCGTTCGTCACCATCGATCACCCGCCGATCAACCTCTTCGACCTCGCACTCATCCAGGAGATGGACCGTCTCGGTCGCGCTCTCGCGGCGGACGACGACGTGCGGGTCGTCGTCTTCACCAGCGCCAATCCCGAGTTCTTCATCGCGCACGCCGACGTGGCGTTGATTCAGCTGCTGCCGACCGAGGTGCCGCCGAAGCCGACCCGTCTCGGGATCTTTCACGCGATGGTCGACCGCTTTCGCACCATGCCGAAGGCGGCGATCGCGCAGATCGAGGGACGGGCGCGCGGCGGCGGCAGCGAGTTCGTGCTGTCGCTCGACATGCGGTTCGCGGCGCGCGGCCGCGCGCTGCTCGCCCAACCGGAGGTGGCGCTCGGGATCATTCCCGGCGGCAGCGGCACGCAGCGTCTGCCGCGCCTCATGGGACGCGGGCGCGCGCTCGAGATCGTCCTCGGCTGCGAGGATTTCCCGGCCGATCTCGCCGAGCGCTACGGCTACGTCAATCGCGCGTTGCCGGCGGACGAGATCGGCGCGTTCGTCGAGGCGCTCGCGCTCCGCATCGCGGCCTTTCCCGCGAGCGCGATCGCGCTCGCGAAAGAGGCGGTGAACGCCGCCGAGTTGCCGATCGTCGATGGGCTGCTCGAGGAGGCGCACTGCTTCGACCGAGCGGTCGCGACCGCGGCCGCGCGCGAGCGCATGGCGCGCTTCCTCGCGCTCGGCGGGCAGTCGCGGGAGCACGAGCTCACGCTCGACGGTCTCCTCAGCCGGCTCGCGCCCCGGCGCGACGCGTAGAGCGCCGCCGGGTCAGGCGGCGCGCCGTATGGTCGTTCGCCGTCGGCGCTCGGGCTGCGGCGCGTCCTCGAGGAGAAGCGCCGCGGTGATCCAGCGCCGCGTCAGGAACGCGAGCTCGCGACGCGTGTGCCGCGTCGACGGGAGCGGCAGGGCGACGTGCACGTCCGCGGCGAGGCCCGGCCGTCGGAGGACGCGCGCCAGCGACTCCGCGAACGACATCTCGTCGATGAACGCCGCCGCGGCGTCGGGTTCTCCGTTCGGTCCCACGTACCGGATCGCGACCGCTTGCACGGGCGCGCCGACGTCGATCGCCGCTTGCAGCAGCGCCGCGTAGAACGGCCCGACCCGCGTTCCGTCCGTCGTCGTTCCCTCGGGAAAGACGACGACGCGCTCGCCACGGCGGAGCGCGCCGGCGATCGCGTCCTTCACCCGGGCGGCGTCGCGGTAGCTGCCGCGCACGATGAAAAAGGTGCCGAACGCCGCGGCGATCGGGCCGACCAGCGGCCACCGTCCGACCTCCGACTTGGCGACGAAGCGCGCGGTCCCGAGCGCGTTCAGCAGATACACGTCGAGCCACGACACGTGGTTGGCGACGACGAGCAGCGGCCCGCCCGCGAGTGTCGCCTCGCCGCGCAGCGCGACCGTAACGCGTAGCGCGGCGAGCGTCCGCCGTGCACAGTCGACGGCGAGCTCGGCCGTCATCCGAGAGTCCGCGGCCGGTCGCGCCGCGCGCGCCCAGGTGAGGAAGATGCGCGAGGCGAGACGGCCGAGGCGTTGCGCGCGTTCGATCGCCGGCGTCGCGCGGGCGGTCATGCGGGCAGCGCCTGGCGCAGCAGTCGGGCACGGTAGCGCGGCGCCATGCGCGCCATCGCGAGGATCAGTAAGAGGTCCGCGGTCTTGAACTGCTCGTCCCATGCCGGCTCGCCGCACACCGTCGCGCCGAGACGCAGATAGGCTTTGATGAGCGCCGGCAGCGGTGCGCCGTCGTCGGGCTCGATCGACTCGAACGGAAAGCGCGCGCGCGGAAACACGTGCCACTCGACCGGGCTCAGGTGGTCGCGCGTGAGGCGCCGGCAGATGCTCGCGGCCCGCCCGGCGCCGTCGGTGAGGCTCACGCTGGCGCAGCCGATCACGTACTCGCAGCGACGCTCGACGAGATGCGCCGTCAGGCCGGCGAGGAGGAGCGCGATCACGCCGCCCTTGCGGTAGGCCGGATGCACGCACGCCCGTCCCACCTCGGCGACGCGCGCGCCGTGGCTGACGATGCGCCCGAGATCGAACTCGGTCTCCGAGTAGTAGCCGCCCGCTTCGCGGGCACGCTCCGGTGTGAGGATGCGATAGGTGCCGACGACGGCGTCGGTATCGGAGTCGCGGACGAGCAGGTGGTCGCAGAAGCCGTCGAAGGCGTCGGCGTCGATTCCGCCCGCCGGGAGATCGGCGTTCAGGCTCTCGCGGTACACGCGCCAGCGGAGCCGTTGCGCCTCGAGGACATCCGCTGCGTCGCGCGCGAGCGCGATGCGGAAGCGCGATCCGTCGAAGGACGCCTCACCGTCGCCGCCGTCGCGCCTGTGATCGTCGGAGCCTGCCAACGCCACACAACGTAGGTCGAGGATATGACCATAGCGTTAGAGCGACATGTCGGGAATGTGAAATACACCATACTGCATGAGCGAGATCACACGCATGTGCGGTGCTCTGTTGGTCCAATTAACGTTTGTGTCATTGCGTATTCACAATCCCGACAACCGCTCTGGGGATATGTTGGGAGCAACAGGAGGTACACGTCATGGCGAGAGCACTGGAAAAGCTCGCGAGTCGGGAGCGGCCGTGGGGCGACGGGTCCGGTCGCGAGATCGTCTGCCATCGCTGCGGTACCCAGTGCGTGCTGCCGGCGGGCGCGCGACTCGAAGAGACCGCCTGCGTCGGCTGCGTCCAACGCCTCGGCGAGGCCGGTCGACGCGGTGACGGATGGCCCGCGGTCGCCATGTGCGCGGTGGCGGAGTGGTCCAACAAGGCGGTGGTCGGCGGACGCGGCTATGGACTGGTGAGCTGCCCGCACTGCGAGGCCGAATGTGTCGTCGAGGTGGGCGAGGCGGCGCGCACGGGATGCATCGCATGCCTTCGACCGCTAGGCGCCCAGCCGCTCGTGCGCCAGGATCTCGCGGCACGGCGCCTCGTCCTCTCGACGTTGAGCGCCTGCGCCGAGGACGAGTCCCTCGACCGCGACCTCCTCGGCCGGCCGATCGCCGACGATGTCTCGTGCGTGCTTTTCCCGGGAGAGCCGCAGCTCGAACGCATCTTCGGCTAGGCGGTCCGCTGTACGACGGCGCGGTCCGAGGCCGGGGGAGTTGTGTCAGCTCGCCGGCGCTGGCAGAAGCGGCGAGCGGCACGACGACGTGCCCACGGAGGACTCGAGCCATGAAGATCTACGATTTCGTCGGCGCTCCCAACCCCAAGCGGCTGCGCGTCTACCTTGCGGAGAAGGGCATCCGCATACCCTACGAGCAGGTCAACATCGTGACCGGCGAGAACCGCACCCCCGAGTTCCTGAAGAAGAATCCCCTCGGTGGCCTGCCGGTCCTCGAGCTCGACGACGGCAGCCACCTCACCGAGTCACTCGCGATCACGGAGTATTTCGAGGAGCTCCACCCGACGCCGCCGATGCTCGGCACCACGCCGCTCGAGCGTGCGCGCGTCCGCGAGCTCGAGCGCATCGTGGAGCTCGGCGTGTTCAACCGCATCGCCGTCATCTTCCAGAACACGCACCCGTTCATGGCGGGCCGCCTGAAGCAGTCTCCGGATGCCGCCGAGAACGCCCGCAATGTGCTCGCGAACTCCCTGACGGCGCTCGACACGATGATCGGCGCGCGTCCCTTCGTCGCCGGCGAGCGGCCGACGGTCGCCGATTGCACGCTCTTCGCCGCGCTCGAGTTCGGTGAGTTCGCGCAGGTCCCGCTCGATCCGGCGCGGAAGAATGTGACGCGCTGGTACGGCGCGTTCAAGAACCGCCCCAGCGCCAGCGCCTGACGCGCGGCGATCGCGGAGATCGTCAGGACGACGGCGGGTTCTCGCGTGTGCCCTTGGACTCCGAGGAAGCTTGGGAGAGTTCGGTCAAGCGCTCTTCCATCTCGTGGAGCCGATACTTCGCCTTGCGGCTCTCGACGGTAGCGGTGAGCGCGAGTACCTTGTCGCGAAGTTCACGGATGTCCTCTGTCATCGCGATCTCCTTCAAGGGCCCTTACGTTGAATGCGGCGTGTTACGTGAGCAGCGGCGGATACTAGCGCAGTCCGAAATGGACCGGAAGCCGGCGACGACGAGACACCGTTTCAGTCAGGGCGCGACGCTATCCAGTTGATTTCTCGATCACGGCTCAGTGCGCCGGCCGACGGCGTCGCCGCTACGGATACCGTTGCCGCAGCCGTTGAACACGACGTTGGCGCTGCCCCGGAGTCCGCGATTCTCGTCGCGAGAGCGACGATCGACGGCGGATGCCATGCCTCCGCGTTACAGCGAAGACGGTGCGCGCTACGGCCCGGTCACGGTGAGGGCGCAATGCTCGTCGGGAATCGACACGCCCCCGGACGTCGAGGCCGACACCACCGTGCACGTGAAGGCGGAGGACGACGGCGGCGCCTGCCCGGCGACGCAATCGAAGGTGACGGTGACGTAGAGGCCTGCGGCGTTGTCGCTGCTGCCCACCGAGCTCACGAAAAGCGTGTCGTCCACGCCGTCACCGCTCTCGTCTTGGTCGTTCACGGCGGTGAGTCCGCCGGGCTGTGCGAAGACGACGCGGTCTTTGACGCTCTGCGCGTTACTGCCGGAGCCGGGGACGTTGGCGGCGGGAGGATAGCCGAGTCGAAGGCTGATGCCGCCATAGGGCTTGTCGACGGAAGCCTTCGCTACGAGCTGGTCGCCCGCCCTGCAGATCGTTCCAGAAGATGGCGTCGACGTCGCTACCGGCGACGCGGTGCTCGGAGTCGGGCTCACTGAGCCAGGGCTCGGCGTCCCTTGCGCGCTGGGAGTCGGTGTCGATTGGCCGTCGCTTCCGGTGCACCCGGAGGTATCGAACGTGCACGACGCCGTGCAGGCGAGCGTGCCGCCCGCGAAACCGAGCGTCGCACAGCTGGCCTCACCAAAGGCGGTGTCGTCGCATTCCTCGACGCCGACGTTCAAGAAGGTGTCGCCGCAGACGTTGCGCTCGCACGTCCCCAGGCATGCGTCCTGGTCGACGAGATTCCCGTCGTCGCATTCCTCACCCGCGTCGAGGGACCCGTTACCGCAGTTCTCGAACGCCGGGCCGCCGCCTCCGCCACAGCTGATGACTGCAAGAGAGAGAGTCAGGGCGAGAAATGCGACGACCGATCGTTCCCTACGGCGCATGCGTACGGGCTCCTCTGGGTTGCACGCCGCGCACCAGAGGGAGGGGTGCGCACGAATGCGCACCCCTCCCCCCGTGAACGCGGCTAGTCGCTCTCGTCTACTGCACGACCAACGTGCACGACTCGTCGGTAATCTCCGTCCCGTCGGGCATCGATGCGGATTGGACGGTGCACGTGAAGGCGCTCGCCCCGGGTCGCGGCTGGCCCGGCAGGCAGTCGAAGGTGGCGGTCACGTACAAGCCGGCAGGGTTCTCGTCGCTGCTCACCGAGCTCACGGCGAGTGTGTCGTCTACGCCGTCACCACCGTTGGCGTCGAGGTCGTTCACGGCCGTGAGACCTCCGGGATGTCCGAAGACGACGCGATCCTTGACACTCTGGGCTGTGCCGGAGCCCGGGATGTTGGCAGCTGCGGGGTACGCGAGTCGGATACTGAGCCCGCCGTACGGCTTGTCGACCGAAGCCATGGCCACGATCTGATCGCCGGAATTGCAGGCGGGTCCTCCGGTCGGTGTCGGCGTGCTCGTCGGCTCCGACCCGGTGCCCTGCGTCGTGACGGTCACCGTCGGCGTCGTTGACCCCGGAGTGATCGTGGCGACACCCGGCGAGGGAGTCCGGATTGGTGTAGGGGTGTCCTCCCCGATGAAGATATTGTCATTATTACTGTTGTCGCCGCAACCCACCATAGGCAGCGTGACTGCCAACGCCAGTAGACTGGAGATTACCGCCGATCTTGTCAGCATAGACCTTCCTTTCAGCATAGACCCTCCTTCCGTTTCCGAATCTCAATAGGTGTACGAAATACCGAGACTGGCAGTGACACCGGTTCGGTAGTCTTCTTGAATCACACTGCCGACCGTCGTCGGGTAGTTGTCGTTCAAGATGTTCTCGACGGACAATTTGAGATTGAGCGGCACTCCCCACGGGTGGATTTTCGTGAGGTACACGAGATCGACCTCGTCACGACGCCCGGCGATGAAGTCCGGTAGACGGGTGGCGTCCTGGACGGCGGTGATCTTCGGGCCGACCGTGTTGTAGAGGAGACGGACGGTGCCCCATTCGGGATGCGCGTACTCGAGGGCGGCGTTCACCACGAAGTCCGCCTGTCCCTGCAGCGCGCGCTGACGCGTGGTGTGGAGCTGCGCGATGACCGCAGTCACGTCCGAGTGCACGTAGGAGACGTTGGTGAGAAAGTTCAAATTTGCGAGCTTCGGGCTCGCGAAGCCGAAGTTCTTTCGCGCCTCGAACTCGAAACCCGCGAGCTTCGCGTCCTTGTTTTGAGAGAACGTGTCCTGGGGCGCCGATCCGGAGATGGACACGGCGGTTTCGATGGGCTTGTCGATCGTCTTGTAGAAGCCGCTCAACGATACCAGCTCCGAAGGACTGAAGAACCATTCCCAGCGCAGGTCGTAGCTGTCGACGCCCGTCTGCACGAGGTTCGGATTCCCGACGATACCGCGGAGACCGCGCGGCGCCGGATACGTTGCTGGTGAAAGCTCGCGGAACTCTGGACGCGATACCGTCTGGCTCCACGCCGCGCGCACGTTCATGTCGTTCCGGGGCGAATAGACGAGATTCACGCCGGGCAACGGATCGAGGTTGTTCTTGATGATCGTCGTCGCGTGGACGCCGTTGTCTTGGATGAACGAGCCCTCGAGTTGGATGTACGAGTACTCTGTGCGGACACCGGCGATCAGGCGCAGCTGATCACGTACGAGCGGCAGCTCGAGCGACACATAGCCGGCGGCGATCTCTTGGGACGCGTTGAAGAAGTTTTGCGGCTGGGTCGTGTCGTCGAATCCGATCGGAAACGCAAGCTGCCCACCGCCGATGTTCTTCGGATCCAGGATGTCGTTGAAGGGCGCGGTGTAGTCGAGCTGGTGCGCCGCGTCGACGGGCTCGCGGATGAACTTGAAGATGCGCAGCGAAGAGTCGCGCGTGCGATAGAGATACGCCGGCCCGAACTTGAACTTCGCAGGAAGTCCGGACCAAAAGTCGGTAAATGGCAGGCCGGTCGTGAACGGGATCGTGAAATTTACTTGCGAGTCGGTCAGGTATTCCGTCAGATCTTGAAAGATCCGCGAACCGCCGTTGCCGTCGTTGGTGTATTCGAGCACGCCCGGGCTCGTTTGCTGGCGGACGGTGATGCGCTGGTCGGGCACGTTCTGCGTCGTGCGCGAGAACGCCGTGTGCCAGTCGACGTCGAGCCACGCGAAGTGGTGTGTGCCGGAGAGTTGTCCGAAATCCAGCTCTTCTTGCTTGTAGACGAACTCGCCCGAGGTGGCGGGCACGCGGCCGCCCTGCTCGAAGGTACCCCGGCCGAGCGCCACCGTGTCTTCGCTGTTCCGGTCGATGAGCGAGCGAAAGCTCAGATGATGCTCCGGTGAGATCTCGTACGCGGCCGTGAAGATCCCAGCGAGCCGTGTCTCGAAAACACTCTGATCGAACTTGAAGTCGTCTCCGATGATCGGTGCCGTACCCGATTGGATGAATTGTCGCTCGGTCCGATCGCGGCTGGTGCGATATTTCGTTCCATAGGTACCGGCCAGGCGCATGCCGAGCGGACCCCAACGGTCGCCCACTTGGAAGTTGGTGTTGAAGTCGACTGGAGCCGTGATCGTGTCGGGATCCCAGATGTCCTTGAACGCGCGCCCGAAGGCTTGGCGTTGCGACTGAGGGCGTCCGCCTAGGCTCCCGTCGGGGATGATGGACGGGAGTTTCCGGTAGTCACCACCGAATCCGAAATAGTCCAGCTTGGATCCCTTGTAGGAATCGAACTTCTGAAACGTGGTCTGGCTGTTTCCGGCCGTCGAGGTGCCGATGCCGTAGGTGAGCTGCTGTGGGAAATCGAGCAGCTCGATGTCGGCAAGGCCGCCTGAGAAGTCGCCCGGCAGGTCCGGAGTGTAGGTCTTGACGATCGAGATCGAGTCGATGAACTCGGCGGGAAAGAGATCGAGCGGCACGACGCGACGCTCGGGATCCGGGCTCGGCAACCGGCTTCCCTCGAGTATCGCGCTGCTGTAGCGCTCGCCGAGGCCGCGCACGAAGATGAACTTGTCGTCCTTGATCGTCACGGCGGGCACGCGCTGCACGATCTCGGCCGCGTCCGCATCGGGCGACTTCGCGATCGTTTCGGCGCCGATGTTGTCACTCACCACGGACGCTTTCTGGCGTTTGATGAGCTGCGTCGCCTCGGCCGCTTTCGCGGCTTGAGCGATGACCTCGACGACCTGCACGCCTCCCTGGCCCTCGGGTTTCAAGGGCACGTCGGCCTTTGCGACCTTGTTCGACTCGACGACGATCTTTTCGAGCCGCGCCCCTCGGTAAAGCGGCGCGAAGAACCGCACCTGATACGTTCCGGCGGGAACTTTGACCGAATAGCGCCCGTCGATGTCGGTTCGCACCTGTCGCGTCGTGCCGATCACCTCGATGCCCGCTTCGATGATTGGATCGCCAGTCACGGCGTCGATGACCTGGCCTGCGATCGTGCCCGACGCGGCTTCAAAAGAAGGTTGCACCTCCTGCCCGGGAGCGTCGCCGTACATGACCAGCACGAGGGCGGCCGCGCAGACCAGAAGGGCCAGTGCTCTTCTTTCCCCCATCGTGGCTCTGACCTCCTCATGACTGCGGGGTTCCTTGCGATACGCGACCGAGCGCTGCGATCTGGCGGACCTTCGGGCGACCGTCGCCCCGAGACGGACGGCTACGTATGCCACCGCCTCTGTAGTTGTCACGACCTTTTGACACGCTGACCGTTGTAGTTTCGTTACCGCATTATTTCTTCTTGATGACGCGTGACCGCGGAATGCATGGCCAGCGACGTGCAGCTTCGCTGGCGGCCACTGCGTGAATCCATCCCCGCCGATATTGGCTGTCGTGATCCGTAACGAAATCGTCGTCTCGAACGTACGATTCGGTCACAGGCCGCCATTACTACCTCTCCCATCGGCACCCGCACTTTGGGTGCGCTCGTGCGTCGGGTCGGCGGAAAACGAGAGGACCGAACCGAGAACAAGAGGAGAGGAAGGAGGAATCGAACGGCAGCACGACACGACTCGGGTCCGCAGAGTGTGCCCGTCGCGACACATCGTCACTGACGTACGGAAGAACAGACCAAGAAAACCGACGAACCAACCAGAAAAGAGGGAGGTCTTAGGATGCGCAACACATCGAGACTGAAGTCAATGATCGCCGGCGTCACCGCCGCGATTGCGGTGAGCAGCGCCGTGCCGATGGCGCACGCCGCCCTGTGTGGCGACAGCGACAATAGTGGTGCCGTCGCCGTCAACGACGCCGTTCAGCACCTCTTGGTGGTGAACGGCGGAAACCCGGCGACCTTGTGCGGCGGCGCCGGCTACACCGATTGCGCCGATCTCAACGGCGACGGAACGGGACCGAACATCGCCGATACGCAGCTCTTGCTGAACAAGGTGAGCAGCATCGCGAATTGCAGCGCGGACAGCTGCGTCACGCGGACCACCATGGCGAACGGCGCCACGCTGCCGAAGCCGATCACGGGGAACGTGTTCGTGGCGCCAGGCAACACCGTCCACGTGAACGGCCTCACGTTCGTGCAGCCCGGCGCGTCACTCACGATTGGTGCGGGCGCGACGGTGTTGGGCGACGTCACGGATCCGCCATCGGTGATCGTCGCCAAGCCGAGCGTGCTCAGCCCGCCCGCGGCGAGCGGGCGCGTCTTCTCTCAGGGCACGCTCGCCAGCCCGGTGACGATGACGAGCGGCGCGGGCGCCGGCACGCGGGACCGGAAGGACTGGGGCGGCATCGTTCTCCTCGGCTCTGCACCCGTGAACCTGAGCGACCCTCACGTCGAGGGCATTCCGGAGAGCTCGGACACGATCTACGGCGGCGACAACGGCAACGACTTCAGCGGTTGCTTGAAGTTCACCCGCGTCCAGTTCTCGGGCCGCGAGCTCACACCCGACAACGAGCTCAATACCATCACGCTCGCCGGCGTGGGCCGCAAGACGGTCCTCGACCACATCCAGGCGCACCGCGGTCAAGACGACTGCATCGAGTGGTTCGGTGGGACCGCGAACGCCAGCTTCACCGTCTCGTCGGCGCCGGGTGACGACGGTCTCGACAACCAGCTCGGGACGCAGGACGCCGTGCAGCCCGGACTCATCATGCAGGGCGCGGACACCAACGAGACGGCCGGCAGCAACGGTTTCGAGGAGGACGACAGCGAGTTCAACTTCACCGGTACGCCGAACAATTTCCCGAAGAATTGCAACATTACCGCATTCGGCGCGCGCTATGACCTCGCGAGCAACCCGGGCACGACCAATCAGGTCGGCATCCTGAGCCGTCGCGGCAACTCGTCGATGATTCTCAACAGCATCGTCAAGGACTTCCGGCAGGCTGGATTCCAGCTCCGCGATCCCGAGACCTCGCAGCACTACTGCACGACCCGAAGTGGCGGGAAGCGGTGCGTGAACGGCCCCAACGACGGCGCGGCGTGCGCGCAAACCGCCCCGCCGTACACGGACTGCAATGCTCCCCTGATCTGCGTCGCCGGCGCGAACGCCGGCGCCGTCTGCACGGTGAACTCGGAGTGTCCGACGAGCTCGTGCGTGCGGGATCCCGACGTGGTGTGCACCGACGCGCACATGGCGGGCGTGTGCGAGGGTGGCTCGAACGCCGGCAACGACTGCGCGGTGAATGGCGACTGTCCAGGCGGCAGCTGTCCGATCACCGGCTCGCTGGCGCCGCTTGCGAAGATCCAGGGCGTGATCTTCAGCAACAACGCCGTTCCTGCGGCCGACAACTCGAGCTGCGCGACCAACAACAGCCCGGCCGCGACCCCGATTCCGTGCCAGTGCTCCTCGACCGAGTACTACGCGCTCTGCAAGCACGAGGGGAACTGCATCACCGACACGACCGTTCTCAGCTCGATCGGCGGGTCTTCATTCCCGCGCACGAGCCTCGTACCGGCCGGCGCCGCGGCCACGCTGGTGACCACGGCCAAGCGTGTGGACTGCTCTACGAAGGACAGCTTCTTCGTCAACTTGCCGTACATCGGCGGCTTCGATCCCGCCGCCAGCGACTGGACGTCCGGCTGGACGGCGTACCCGACGAACTGACCACGTCGATTCCCGATGAACGTCTACCGTACGGGAGGTCAGAGATGACGAAGCATTTTGTCACGCTTGCCGTAGTGATCGCGGCGGTTCTGTCGACGGGATCAGTCTCGGCGAAGGACGGGGACGCAGAAGCGGCCACGAAACCCGTGACGCTGACGCGGCCGGCGCACTTCGCGCTGGTCGATGCCGCGCCGTCGGTCGATGTCCTCATCGACCGTCTGCTCGACGCGTTGGCGAGGAACGACGCCCGGGCGATGCATCGTCTCCGGGTCACGGAGAACGAATATCGCAAATTCTTCCTGCCGGGCTCCGTCAAGCCAGGGGAGTCGGCGCGGGTCTATGACGATGAAAGCAGCAAGTTTTATTGGGAACTGATCAACAGTCATAACCTGTATGCCGTGAGCGGTATCATCAAGAAATACGGCGGCCACAGGTGTCACGTAAAGGAAAGGCAATACTTGAAGGGGCAGGAGACGTACGCGTGGTATGAAGCGTACAAGACCCTCCATCTCGTGCTCGAGGACGAGAACGGGAAGCAGGCCGAGCTCACGCTCGGTTCCATTGCCGACGTCGACGGCCAATTCAAGTTCATCAGCCTCCTCGGAAAATCATGACGAGCAACTCCAACCTGAGATCAAGGAGACAAACGATGAGCAAGCGAGGAACATTAAAGGCGCTCGGTGCCGCTTTTGCGGTGACCGTGATCGCCTCGGCGACGGCGGCGCACGCCGGCATCAAGTGTCGGGTGACCGTCGCGAAGCAATCGGCGAACGTGACGGCGGCGATCGCGAAGGTCCTCACGAAGTGCGAGGCGGGCGTACACGCCGGGAAGATACCGGGCCCGTGTCCGGACACTGCGGGCGCGACGAAGATCGCCGCTACGAAGAGCAAGCTCAAGGCGGCGATCCAGAAAGCGTGCGCGACGTCGACCGGCGAGTTCACCTTCGGCCGGTGTCCGAACGAGACCGGCGCGGACAGCAACGACTGCGGGTCCATCCTGATTCAGGACAAGAGCACCGAGGCCGACTGCCTCTCGTGCCTGGCCGACCACAACGCGACGGAGCTCGTGCACCGTGTCCTGTACGGAAGCTTGACGACGGGGGGCCCGAAGGCCGTTACGAAGTGTCAGGCGGTGGTCGACAAGGCGACGCTCGGCTTCTACGCCGCATCAGTGAAGATAGCGGTGGGGTGCCAGGCCGCACTGTTGGCGAAGAAGGTCACATCATGCCCCGACTCGGTAGCGACGCTCAAACTCGCCGCGTCCGAATCGAAGAAGGTCGCCGCGATCACCAAGGCCTGCTGCGGCCTGGACGGCGTCTGCGGCGGCGCGACCTGCTCGGCGACGCTGGCGCCCAAGGTCATGTGCGACGGCGGCGCGAACGACGGTGCGCCGTGCTCCGCCGACAGCGCGTGCCCCGGCGGTACGTGTGCGAACAATCCGTTCTTCTGCGCCGGTGGCGTCAACACCGGCAACGACTGTTCCACGGATAGTGAATGCCCGGGCGGTAAGTGTTTTGGTGGAGCGGCGAACGCCCCGTGCGAAGCGAATCGCGACTGCGGCCGATGCCGTGGCGGGACGCAGCCCGGCAAACCCTGCAGCGCCAATGGCCAGTGCCAGAACAGCCCGGCCAACTGCGACGTCTCCGAGCCCAAGCGCTGCGTCAGCGGCCCGAACGACGGCAAGGTCTGCACGACGGATTCCGAGTGTCCCACCGGTACCTGCTCGGCGACGTGCGTCAGCGGTGCCAATGCCGGCGCGGCCTGCACCGTCAACTCGGAATGCCCCGGCAGCTTGTGCTCAACCGGCACCTGCACCGGCGGCAGCAAGGACGGTGAGGCTTGCAACGTCAACAGCGATTGTCCCGCGATCGCCGCCGGAACGTGCGTCGGTAATGGCAGCGTCTGTCAGGGCGGTGCGAACGCGGGCGCTGCCTGCAGCAGCGACAGCGCGTGTCCGGGCTCGACGTGCGGCAACATCTGTGGCGGCGTCGACGATCTCAGCCCGAGCAACACCGTCGGTCTGCCCGTGCCGTGCCCAGGTCTCACGCTGGGAGGCGCGGCGATCGTCCAGACCGGTGTGACCGGTGTCAGCTTGCTCGATTGCGTAGACACCCAGGCGAACGAGCGTGCGCAATGCCAGAGCGCCGCTGGTGCGTCGTTCGGCTACGACGGAGTCCTTCCGCCGTTCTGCACCGACAATCCGGTGACGTGCGCGATCAGCGGCGGCACGCAACACGTGACCGTCAACCTCACCGGCACGCTGCCTTCGGTGTGTGTTGGGGGTGCGAACAGCGGCAAGACCTGTACCGTCGGCTCCCAGTGTCCTGGGGGCGCGTGTGGCAGCGGTCTCGGCGGTATCTCGATCAGCCTCGGCTACAAGGGCATCGCGTTCCCGGGCTCCGGCGACGTAAGCGCGTCGCCGCGCATCGTGAACGACCAGTTCGGCGTCAACGCCTATTCCGACGGTGACGACGCGCTCATCCTCACGTCGGCCACGACGAACGACGTCGGATTGCTGACCGCCGGTACTCTCTACGAGGTCACCTTCGACAAGTGCGGCACCACGCCGACACCCGGCGGCAACTTCGGCTGCGTCGTCCGGAGCGCTTCCGATGGGAACGGTGTCGACGTTCAAGACGGCGTGACCTGCTCGGTCACGGTGCCGTAAACGCACGCGCGTTTGCGGTTTGATTTGGTAGAAACCTGAGAGGCGACGGGGCGACCATCTTCGGGCGGTCGCCCCGTCGTTTCGACATCTGACTCGGGACATCGTGGGATCCGAGGAGATCTCGAGGAGGTTCATACGCGCATGACGGCGGCGAGAACGGTGATGCACTCTTCGGCGCGGACGCTCCTCGCTGCAGTAGTGCTCGTCCTGAGTGGCAACGCAGCGAGAGCCGCCGATTCGAGCGCGGTGTGCAATCCCGGCGGTACGATGACCGTCGTGGTCGATCTGAAGGCGCCGGCCGGGGAGCCTCTCGCCGGCGTCAAGGTGGTGCTCGACTATCCCGAGAAGGCAGTGAGAATTCCGGGCTTCGAAAATCGGCCGGAGGTGCAGAAGAGAATTACGCGCGTTCCCGCCGGCTTCTTCATTGCGCCGAACGACACCGATACCGAGCTCATCGTCAGCCTTGCGGGCACGACCGCCCTTCCCGACGGCGCGATCTTCGCGGTGGACTTCGACCGCTGCGCGCGGGCGTCGATCAGAGCCGAGGATTTCCACTGCAAGATCGAACAGGCATCGAACACGCAGGCAAAACTCGTCGACGGCGCGACGTGTGCCGTCGAAGTCATGCACGCGAAACTTCCCGGCAAGAAGAAGATTGGAGGCTCTCGATGAGAATCGTCCGCGTCGTGATCGGCGCAGCAGTCGTCAGCCTGGCGGTCCTGGTGGGCATGTCGATGGCGACAGACTCGCCAGCGACGAAAGCGTCCCGCGCGTGCCGGAAAACGATCGGCTCGGCGTTCAGCAAGATCGTCAGCGCCGGTATCGGAGCCATTGATGGCTGCCACGGCTTGCGCGACAAAGACAAGTTCACCGGTGACTGCAACAATCTCGTCGACGCCGACATCAAATCCAAGGTCGCGTCGGCGCACACGGCGGCGACGAAGAACACAGGCAAGAAGTGTCTCGCCGGCGACCCGGTGCTCGCCAACTATCCGTCCAATGATCCTGTGGGAGCATTCTTTCCGCTCGCGGTGGACGTGATTCAGGCGAGCGGCGGAGCGCTCCTCGGGGCTCCGGACATCCACAAGACGAAGGCTGACAAGGCGAGAGCGGCTTGTCACGCGGCGATCGCCAAGGCGGCGGCGAAGAACATCAACGAGATTCTCAAAGGGGCCGTCAAGTGTCAGAACACGGTCGACAAGACCGCGACGCAGTTCGGCTCGCTGCAGTCCGACTGTCTTCTCGCGCCCACCAAATCCGCACCCAAGGGCGAGCTCGCGATCGGCAAGAAGTGTGTCGACCTCGGGATCGCCGGAATCGACGTCGGTAGCTGTGACCCGCTGCCCACCTGCGTGACGGCCTCGTCCAAGACAACCGGCCAGCAAACCGCGGCCGCGATCTACAACCCGAACCCGGGTTGCGGCAACAGCTTCGTCGAGTCCGGCGAGGAGTGCGACGACGGCAACGACATAAGCACCGACGGCTGCATCAGCTGCACGCTCGCGACCTGCGGTGACGGGTTCGTTCACGCCGGGGTGGAGCTGTGCGGTGACTCGCCGCCTGCCGCATGCCAGACCCCGAACGAGAACACGTGCGGTTCCATCGCGCCGTGCGTTCCGGACGGGCAGATGCAGTCCGCGACGGTACGATTCTCGAAGCCTCCGGCCACGAGCGTGTTGGGTCTCTCGATCGCTCTCGATTATCCCGAAGCGAACGTGCGCATTCCGGGTACGGGAAGCGCGCAGGCCGTCCGCGACCGGGTCACCGTCATTCCGCAGAACGGTCTCATCACGGTGACCGATCGCGACTACGAGGTCGAGGTGACGATCGCCAGCGCCGACCCTCTCGTTCCCGGCGACTTCTTCACGGTGCAATTCGACGAATGTACCGTGGCGACGCTCGACCAGTTCGGGTGCAACGTGCGCTCGGCGGGCGACGGTCTAAACGACGTCACGGCTCAAGTGTCGTGCTCGGTCACGGTCCCGTAGCACGCCGGGAGTCGCTTGCTCGGCGTCGCTCGCGGATGGAAGCGCGCGACAGTAACCAAACCGTCACGAGACCGAGGTCGTATTGTCACCAAATACGGTAGCGACCGTCAGGTGCCCGCTGGTACTAAAGCTGACCCTGGTAGCTACGTGACGGTCCGCGATGCGCGATGAACGTTTCCTGATGATCGGCGTTCGGTGGAGCACGGTGGCATCGGTCGTCCTCGGCGCGGTGCTGACGATGCCTCTCGAGGCGCACGCCAAGTTTCCGCTCTCCAATGACCCTTCGGCCCTCGCGGCCTGCCAGGACACGATCCGTGCCGCGAGCCTCAAGCTCGCGAGCGGCGCCTATCATACGTTGTCGGCGTGCGTGACACGTGGCATCGAATGCGTCGTCGGAGACGAGGCTACCAAGGCGAGTTGCTGTGCGCGGGCGGCGGGAGCGTGCACCGGTCGGTTCGCGAAGCTGGCAGACGCGAAGACGATTTTCGTCACGCACATTGCGAACCGCCGCTGCAACGCCCTGGCGTTCGACGATCTCCTGAACGCCGCGGGCCTCGGCTATGAGAGCCTGCGAGACACGTGCGCATCGTTCGATGGCTCGGCCAATCTGAACGATCTCGGTGCGCTCGCCGACTGTCTCAGTCGCGTCATCGTCTCCGACACTGCGTGTCTCATCGGAACTCGCGAGCTTCCACGCAGTCTCGAAGCGTTGGAGTGCATGGGGGTCGAGAGTGGGTTCAGGTCGGCGACCGACGCCGACTTGACGACGTGCAACGCCTCGATCGCGACCCCGGCGCCGACGAGCTCGCCCGTTCCGGCACCCACGACAACGCCGGCGACGGCGCCGAGCGCGACAGCGACGGCACATGCGACCTCCACGCCGCCGGCAACGATCGTTCCCACCGCGACCCGCACCGCAACGATCGTGCCGGCGACACCGACGACGACGTTTACGGCCGTCCCGACGCCGACTCCCAGCGTCACCACCACCGCCTCTGCGACGGTGACCAGTACTGCCGTCCAGACCGCGAATCCGACTCCGACGCGCACCACGACTCAGGTCGCGACCCCGACGACGACCGTCACCGCGACGACGACCGCCACCGTCACCCAGATCGCCGCGGCCACGCCGACGGTGACCGTCACCGCCGCGGTGACCGCAACCCGGACGGTGACGCCGAGTGCCACGCCGACCGAGAGCCCGACGCAGACGCCCAACGCGACACCGACGACGACGGCGATCCCGACCGTCGCGATGACGGGCACCTCCACGCCGATCCCGACCCCGAGCGCGACGCTGACCCCGAGCGCGACGCCGACGGCGACCGGGACGCCGATGGCGACCGCGACGCCGACGGAGAGTGCGACGCCGGCGGTGACGCCCACATCGACCCCGACCGCGACGCGGACGCCGACGGTGACGGTGACGCCGGGGGGCACGCCGACGCGGAGCGCGACCCCGACGCCGACGAGGTCGCCGACGCCGACCCGCACGCGAACCGCGACGCCGACGATCTCACCGACGGCGACGCCGGTGCCGGGCGGCCGGTGCGGCGACGGGGTGCTGAACATCGGCGAGGATTGCGACGACGGGAATACCGACGATTGTGACAGCTGTCCGACGAGCTGCCATCGGGCGCCGGTCGGATGCGCGACCGCGGGGCGCTTCCCGCAGCAGGTCCACATCGCGCCGCCGCCGGGCTCGCAGTTCTCGGGGGCCGTGTTTTGCCTCACCTATCCGACGAAGGTGTCGCTGCCGGGGAGCGGCTCGGTGGGCGGGCGCGTGACGGGGATTCCCGGGGGGCTCCCGGTGCTCAACGACTTCAACAACGCGGCGCAAGTGAGCTTCGTGGCGAACCCCTCGCAACAGGAGTTCAATCCGACGATCAGCTTCGATCTCTGTCAGGGGCAGCCCACGCCGCTGGCGACGAACTTCCAGTGCGTCGTCAAGCAGGCGGAAGACCAAGGGATCGAGATCGACGCCACGACGATCGAGTGCCGGCCGGTCGCGCCGACGCCCACGCCGACCCCGTAGAGCCAGGGCGGTGCGGACGGTGCCGGTTCGCGCGATCGGCGCCGCCTTTGGATTTCGGTCACGAAACCGTAACCGTCTCACAGCATTCAGGTGACGTATCGTCTGGTACTCTCACCTTTCTTGCTGGCCCAATTGCTCGTCTTTGCGGAACCGCCGCGTCTGAACGGCACCGGCCGCCGGACGGGGCAGGTTGTCCGACATTCAGCGGCCGTCATCGACAGCTGCATGGACGTGTGTCGGGTGCCGGTGATTTGCAGCCACGACGGGGCGGGCCGAGCGTGAGCAGCAACGAGGCAGCCAGTGCTGCGATCACGACCTTCGCTTCGTATAGCGAGGAACTCGGCGGCCGCCGCAGCTGGGCGGCGGCGTTCGCCGCGTCATCCACGATCTACGTGGCGATCACGGTCGGAATGGTGATGCTCGGGACGGTAACGAAGAAGGTCGTGCTCGACACGAAGGTCGACGTGACCTTCGTCGAGAAGATCATCAGAGAAGCGCCACCGCCGCCGGCTCCTCCCATGCCCGAGGTGAAGCCGCAGGCGCCGGCGGCCGCCGCGCCTGTCGTCCGACCCGACCAGAAGATCCGCAAGCTCGAGGCGCCGCCGCAGCCGAAGGAGATGATCGCGCCGAAGGAAATGCCGAAGGAGGCACCGCGCGAGGCCGATCCGAGCGAGGACAAGGGCGTTGCAGTGTACGGCGAGGGCGGCAAGGGCGATCCCGCGGGGCTCGAGGGTGGCGTCGCGCAGGGCGGTGTCGTCGGCGGCCAGGTTGGGGGCGCGATCGCGCTTCCGGAGGACGGCGTTCCGCCGATGCCGAACAAGACCAATCAGATCCCGCCGTATCCGCAAGAGGCCCGTGCCGCCGGCAGGACCGGGACGGTGATCTTGAAGATCGTGATCCTCGCCGACGGCAGCGTCGCCGACGTGCAGGTGATGCGCGGCGACGAGCCGTTCGTCTCCGCGGCGGTGCAGACGGTCAAGAAATGGAAGTACGAGCCGGCCCGCTACAAGGGCCAGCCGATCACGGTGTATCGCATCATCCAGATCCCCTTCAAATTGAACGTGTAACGACAATATCGACGCGCCGGAGGAGAGACATGTCGTTCAGCTTTCTGGATATTTGGCAGCACATGGGCGTGCCGGCGATGATCGTCGCCGCGATCCTCATCGTCATGGGGTTGGCATCGCTGACGGTGTTCGTCGAGCGCATCCTTACACTCAGGCGCTCGCGTGCGGAGTCGCGCGCGTTCGCGATGAACGTCACCGCGGCGATGGGGCAGGGGAACGTCGACGCGATCATCGCTGAGGCCGAGAAGTACAAGACCGGCCACCTGGCGCGGGTCGTGCGCTCGGGCGTCACCACGTACTGGCACGCGCGCAACACCGCCGACATCTCGGGCCTGACGCCGACGGAGCGGACGCGGCGTCACCTCGAGCGCTTCATGGAAGAGATCGGCGCCGATCTGCGGCGCGGCCTCGCGGTCCTCGCGTCGGTCGGGTCGGTGGCACCCTTCGTCGGGCTCCTCGGCACGGTGGTCGGCATCATCTCGGCGTTCCAGGGTATCGCCGCGACCGGGTCCGGCGGGCTCTCGTCGGTATCGGCGGGTATCAGCGAGGCGCTGGTCGAGACCGCGCTCGGCTTGGCGGTCGCGATTCCGGCGGTACTGGCGTTCAACTATCTCTCCAACGCGATCGCGCGCGACGAGAGCGCGCTCACCAATTCCGCGGGCGAGCTCCTCGACACGATCGAGGACTGGTCGGAGCGCGAGGCGCAGAACGGGCGCCGTGAGCGGGTCGCGTAGGCGTCCCCGCGGAGCATGAGCATGGCCGCGAAGCGCAGGGGGCGCCGGGAGATTCGGCCGGAGATGAACGTCACGCCGCTCGTCGACGTCGTACTGGTGCTGCTCATCATCTTCATGGTGGTGGCGCCGCGGATGGAGCAGGACGTGCAAGTCGATCTGCCGGGCATCTTCAATCCCGATCCCGAGGTCGAGACCTCTCTCGATCCGCTGAAGGTCACGGTCGCGCGGACGGGCGAGTACTACATCAACGATCAGAAGTACGGCCTCGACGACGCGATCGAGGTGCTGAGCTCGGAGCACGCCACGGAGCCGCTCCGCCGCCTCATGCTGCGTGCCGACGCCAAGCTCACCTACGGCCAGGTGCGGGAGATCTTCGCGCGCTCGCAGAAGGTCGGCTTTCCCGGCATCGCGCTCATGGTCGGCGAGAAGAACCGGTCGAGCCACCAGACGATCGGCGACGATCTCGCACGAGGATCGCCGGAGGAGTCGCCGGGAGGAGGCGCCTGACATGGCGATGAGCCTCGGCTCCGACGACGACCGCCGCGTCACGCCGCAGATGAACGTCACGCCGCTCGTCGACGTCGTCCTCGTGCTGCTGATCATCTTCATGGTGATCACGCCGCTCCTCACCAAGAACTTCTGGGTGCACACACCGAAGCAGGAGAAGGAGGAGGTCGAGCGCCAACAGCTCGAGCAGGACCCGATGCCGCCGCTGGTGATGCGGGTCGCGGCGAATCGCAGCGTCAACGTCAACGGCAGCGAGGTGCCGGTGGCGGAGTTGGCGGAGCGTCTCAAACGCATGTTCGCCGCCCGCGACGACCACGTCCTCTTCTTCGACGCCGCCGACGACGCCGAATACGGCTTCGCCGTCGAGGTCATGGATCGGGCACGCGAAGGCGGTGCGGTGACGATCGCCGCACTCACGACGCCCCTGGAAGGCGCGGCCGAAGGTGCGCCGCCGTCGCAGTGAGTCATCGACCGCCTGTCATCGAATATTCATCGAAGACGGGATTGATCGCCGGCGTGGGCGCTGGCATCGATGACGCGTTCCAGAACGGTGACCGTCCCCCTCCTCACGACAGGTCGCCACGAGAGCCCCGGGAGGCCACGCCCGGGGCTCTCACCCCCGCTCTTCTTCTCGGCGTCGCGCGATCCTTGATTCGCCGCCGCCACGCTCGTAGTAGGCGCGCATGGCCACCGCCGCTGCGCCGCTCGACGAGATCAAGCTCTACTTCGACTACAAGAGTCCGTTCGCCTACCTCGCGAGCGGTCCGGCGTTCACGCTCGATACGCGCTTCCACGTGCGCGTCCGCTGGATCCCGTACCAGCTGCGCATCAAGGGGAAGGGCGAGCGCAGCCAGAATTCGGAATGGAAGGCGCGCTACTCGTACCTCGACGCGCGCCGCGCGGCCGCGCCGCGCGGCCTCGTCATCAAGGGGCCGCGCAAGGTGTACGACACCCAACCGGCGTTGATCGGCGCGCTCTTCGCGATGCGTGAGGGATGCTTCCGTCGCTACACCGAGGAAGCGTATGCGCGCTTCTTCCGGCGCGAGCTCGAGCTCGACGTGCCGGCGGCGGTTGCGGCGCTTCTCGCCGACTGCGGCGCCTCGGCGGCGGCGTACGAGCGGTTTCTCGCCGGCGAGGGCGTCGCGGCGTACGAGCGTTGCGTCGCCGAGGCGGAGGAGGACCACGTCTTCGGCGTGCCGTTCTTCGTCTTCCGCGGTGAGCCGTTCTGGGGACACGATCGCATGCCGCTCCTCGAGACGCGGCTTCGCGAGAGCGCCCTCGCGCGCTGACAACTCACTCCGGAACGGGCGGCGACTCGAGCGTGTAGTTCGCGACCTTCCAGCCGCCGTCCTGGCGCAGTGTGAGGATGAGGCGGCGGGTGAACGACTCGGCGCCGTCCGGCGACACGTGGAGGTCGTAGACGAGTGAGGGGCTCTCCTCCCGTCCGCCGCCGAGCTGGATGAACGTGTAGTGAATGCTCGGCTGGCGTGTCGACTCGTCGATCGCCTGCCCGGCCTTCAGGCGCGTCTCCTCGTCGATCTTCGACACCGCGAGACCGGTCGCGAGCTCGCGCGCCGCCGGCTGATCGATCTTGATGAAGAGCGCGTCGATGAAGCGCTCGGCGATCGCCCGCCGCGGATCGGACGAGTGACAACCCACGACGAGCAGAAGCGCGACGAGCGACGTGAGCGCGGGATGGCGACGCATGCGGCGCGGATCCTAGCGGAAGGCGTCGGCGCTCGAAAGGCGCGCGTGCCGGTGCTAAGGTCGCGCGTCGTGTCGCCGACCGACGACGTCAACCGCAACGGCACATCGAACGGCGCGCGCCGGCGCGCGCGCTCCCGTCGCGCCGTGTCTGGCGAGGACGATCGGCCGCGGGGCTTCGAGCCCGACCGCATGCGTCGGTTGTGGAGCGACATCGACAGCGCCCGCGACAACCTCGGCCTCGGTCCCGAGGCGGCGGAATCCGCCGCGCCATGGAGCGTCGCCGGCGTCGTCGGCTACGTCGGCGAGCTCGCGATCGAGGCGGTCGACACCGTCATCGGGTGGACGCGCGTGCTTCCCGATCCGCGCCGTGTGATCGGCGCCGCCCTGCCGTGCGTGCGGCGGGTGCCGATCGTCGGCGGATTCTTCGAGTAGGCGCGGCGCCCGGCGCCTGCGCGTCGTTCACGCGTAGACGCGGTAGTCGAGCGCCGGGAAGAGCGCGTCGGCGGCCTCGACGGCGCGCAGCCACTCGACGTCGACGGCGCCGCGTTCGATCTCGTCGGCGAGCCGCGTGAAGCGCCCCACGTGGTCGGTGACGCGCTTGGTGGCGTAGGCGACGGTCGTGCCGCGCGACATCATGAACGGCCAGTCGCTCGCCTGCGCCAGCAGGAGCTCGCGCGCCGCCTGATCGAGTGCCCGCCGCGCCGTGCCCGCGGCGGCCGGATGGCGCCGTGCGAGCGCCACCATGCGATCGGCGGCGTGATGCAGGTGGCGGTAGATCCAGTCATTCGCCTCCGTGAGCCAGACCTCGTGATGGCCGTGCGCGCCCCAGGTGCCGGCGTTCGGCTCGGCGACCTGATTCGTCGGGTAGGCGTCGAGGTACTCGTCGGGTGGCACCATGCGCACACGACCCTGCGCCGCGAGCTCGCGGCAGAGAAGCTCGAGCCAGAGCGGGCCCTCGTGCCACCAGTGGCCGAAGAGCTCGGCGTCGAACGGCACCGTGAGGAGCGGCGGGCGATCGAAGCCGCCGGCGAAGCGCGCGAGTTCGCCGGCGCAGTACTGCGCGTAGTGAGCGGCATGCGCCGTCGCGGTGGCGCGGGCGCGCGCGGGATCGTAGGGTTGCTTGCGATCGCCCGCGCCGGTGACGCGATGATACTTGAGCCCGGTCGCGACGCGCTCACCCGTGGGCGGCAAAAACGGGCGGACATAGGCGTAGTCGAGGTCGAAGCCGATGTCGCGATAGAAGTCGCGGTACGCGGGGTCGCCCGGGTAGCCCGTCGTCGCGCTCCACACCTGCGCCGACGCGGCGGCGTCGCGGGCGAACGCCGCGACGCCGGACGGACAATAGATGGGGGCGTAGACTCCGTAGAGCGGCGGTGCCGAGGCGAGGGTGACGGCCTGCGTCTCGACGCAGACGAAGCGCACGTGCGCGTCGGCGAGCGGGCGGTCGAGTCCGGCGTAGTAGCCGCACTCGGGAAGCCAGAAGCCCGCCGGCTCGCGCGCGAAGACCCGGTGAAACTCCGCCGTCCCGATCGCGATCTGGGCTGTCACCGCCTGCGGCGTCGGCGCCAGGAGCGGGAGCAAGCCGTGCGTCGCCGCGGTCGTCATCAGGCGCAGGACGCCGGCATCGGCGAGCCGTGCGAACGCGCCGATCAGATCGCCGTCGCGGCGATCGAGAATGCGACGACGCGCCGCCGTGAACGCCGCGTGATGGCGCGCTGCGAGCCCGTGGAATCGTGTGTCGCCGCGCGTGCGGTGCAGCTCGCGCTCGGCGAGCTCGATGCGGCTTTCGAGGTGGCGCTGGTAGCGGGCGCGGAGGAGCGGGTCGGCGAGCATGGCGAGCAGCGGCGGCGAGAGCGAGACGGCGGCGCGACACGCGACACCGTCGGCCGCGAGCCGCTCGAAGGTCTCGAGGAGCGGCATGTAGGACTCAGTGATCGCCTCGAAGAGCCACGTTTCCTCGAAAAACGTGTCGTACTCGGGGTGGCGCACCCACGGAAGGTGCGCGTGCAGGACGAGCGCGAGGAGCCCGTGCTCACCCGTCACGACGGTGCCACTCTTCGGAAGAGGGCGACCGCCGTGCGACGTCGTTCGTGACCAACGCGGCACCCGGTGCAGCGGACGGCGCCGGCGATGACCGCACGGAGAGCCGCGTCGGCACGTCGGCGCCGGCGCGTCCGAGCGGTGCGCGCTCCACACGCACGGTCATCCACCGCGTGGGATCGTGACCGGGCGCTTCGGCGCGCGGCGTCGTCGTCACCGCCGAGCGGACCCGCGCGACGAACGTACCGTCGGCCGAACGCCAGCCGAGCTCAGCGCGATACGTGCCTGCGGGACGCGCGTGCCGCACGTACCGGGAGCCGGCGGTGCCCTCGACCTCGACGTCGTGATGCCGCCAGGCGCGCGCCTCGGCGAAGTCGAGCAAGGTGAGGTCCTCGATGCGCAAGACGAAGCGCGCGTCCACGGCGCCCGCCGGGCGCTCGATCCCCGCCGGCAGATCCCAGTAGGCGAAGAGCGTGCCGGGGTCGCGCGCCACCAGGACGAGGCGATCGTCGCCGTAGCTCGCCGGCAGCGGCGGTACCGTCGCCAACGCGCGTCGCAACGTCTCGGCATCCGGCGGACGATTGCGGGGCGGCGCGGGCGCATCCGCCGCGGCCGCGGGTCGCCTCGCGTCGCCCTCGTCGTCGCCGACCAGCCGCCCGAGCGCGAAGCGCAGGCCGCGCAGCGCGCTCACGACCAATTCGAGAGCGTAGCCCAAGTAGACGTCGACCGGACGTTCACGCACGGCTGGAACACTAGCGATGGATCTCCGCGGCGTCAAAACGCGGGTCAGCAGTGCGGCGAGTTCGCGACGATGGGTTCGGCACCGTCCGTACCCGGGATCAGCGCCGCGTGGCGCGAGGTGTCGGGGAACGGTCGGTTGGCGAGGAACACGCGTCCCGACACGCCTTGCCACCACACGCATGCCGGCTCGGTGAGATGCGCCTGGATGCGGTCGAGGTACTTCGCCTTGGTGAGGAGGCCGATCGGTGCCTCGCCCTCGAGCGCCGCCGCGACCGCCTCCGGCGAGCGCACGCGCGTCAACGTGCGCCCGGCGTAGAAGGTGAACGAGTGGCCGCGTGTTTTGTAGGCGAGGATGCGGGCATCCGCGGGGAGCGCGCGCGCGACGTCCGCCGCGGCGCGCAGGCTGCTGAACTCGTTCACGATCGGTGCGCCGGCCCGATAGAACAGCATCTGCGAGGCGAGCGCGGCGACCGCGATCAAGACGGGAATGGTCTGCCAGCGTTGCCGCCGCGCGAGCACAAACCCGGCGAGCGGGAAGACCAGCAGCGTCAGTCCGGACGCTGCCCGCCAGCCGAACGCCGGGTAGCGGACGGCGATGCCGATCGCGATCGTCGCCGTGAGCGCGACGATCGCCGCCGCCCACATGATGGTGGGGATCGCGAACGCCCGCGCGCGCACCACGGCGGGGGCGGCGGCAACGTCGCGCAGATACGCCGCGACCATGAGCGCGAGCGCCGGGAAGATCGGCAGGAGATACGTCGCGAGCTTGGCGCGCGAGAGGGTGAAGAACACGAAGACGACGAGCAGCCACGCCAGCAGGAAGACGTCGAGGTCGTGGCCGCGACGGGCGCGCTGTACGCTGCGGCGCAGCGCGCCCGGCAGAAACAAGGTCCACGGGAGGAACGTGATCGGCAGCACCCAGAAGTAGAACCAGAACGGTTCGCTGTGACCGGTGCCGCTCGCACCCTCGAAAAAGCGATCGACGTTCTGCCGCCACAGGAACGACCATAGGTACTCGGGCGCGCGCACCGCGGCGATCAGGTACCAGCTTCCCGCGAGCGCCAGCGCGACGAGCAGGCCCGGTCCCGGACGGAGCCGCTGCAGGCGACGGTACTCCCCCGTGAGCGCGGTGAAGGCGCCGAGGACGAGCAGCGGCAGGATGATCGCGATCGGTCCCTTGATGAGCAGACCGACCGCGGGCAGGACGTAGAGCGGCCACGTCGGCGTCTCCCGTGAGCGGTCGCCGACGGGCGCCGCATCGTCGGTCCAGAGCGCATAGGCGTGGAACAGCGTGCCGCTCACCGCGAGCGCGAGCAGCATGTCCATCCGCACCGAGCGTCCGAGGACGACGAACTCGCCGGCGGTGGCGAGGATCACGCCGGCGCCGAGCGCCGCGCGGGCGCCGATACGGCGCCACCCGAACGCAACCGTCGCCGCGATGGTCAGCACCGCCGAGAGCGCCGCCGGAAGCCGCGCCGCCCATTCCGTCACGCCGAACATGCGGAAGCAGCCGGCGACGATCCAGAAGAAGCCGGGCGGTTTGTCGTAGTAGTGCGCGAAGTTGAGCGTCGGGACGATCCAGTTGCGGGTGAGGAGCATCTCACGGACGGTCTCGGCATACCGCCCCTCACCGGGATCCCAGAGGTGCGCCCGTCCGAGGTCGAGCCCGAACGCAAGCCCGACGACGGCGGCGAGCGCGACGAGGCCGGCCGCTTGGCGCAGCCGGCTGCTCGCCGAAGAGGGCGCGCTCAGCACGGGGCGCGGATCTAGCACGGGGCCCCCGATCCGTCCAACGGCGGGCCGAGGCGGCGTACGAGCCAACGCCCGGCCGTCGCCGCGGGATCGCGATCCTCGTCGGTCGCGAGCGACAGGCGCGGCTCGGCACCCTCGGTGAGCGGTTCGAAGCGGCGTGCTTGCTCGTCGGCGATCGCGGGGGTCGCGTCCGACGGGTCGTCGTCCCGTGCGGCGCGCGCGCGCAGGCGCGCGTGGATGGTGTCGGTCGCGGCACGACACTCGATCCAAAAGATCGGGACGCCGGCGCGCGCGGCGAGGGCGCGGACGCGATCGCGGTCCGCGCGACGCTGGAAGGTGGCGTCGAGGATGACGCCACGACCGCTCGCCAACGCCGGCTCGGCGTCGGCGACGAGCGCGGCGTAGACGGCGGCGGAATGGGCAGGGGCATAGAGGCGCGCCGCGGCGTCGTCGGTAGCGGGCCGCGCGAGCGGCGCCATGCCCGCCAGGCGTTTGCGGAGGAGGTCGGAGCGCAGCATGGGGAGGCCGGTGGCATTCGCGAGCGCCGTCGCCACGGTCGACTTGCCGCTCCCACTGCGGCCCATGACGACGAGCAGAAACGGCCCCTGCGCGTTCCAGGCGCAACGCGCGGCGAGCGCGAGGTAGCGCCGCACGTCGTCGCGTTGCTGCGCGCGCTGTGCGGCATCGACCTCCGGCTCGGCGGCGGTGAGCGCTGCGACCATGGCGCGTACCTCGGCGCGATAGGCGCGGAAGAAGGGGAGGACGGCGCGCAGCTCGTCGTCGCCGCTCGCGTGTACGTACGCCGAGATCAAGGCGTCGGCGAGCGGCTGCGCGCCGAGGAACTCGAGCTCCGAGGCGAGGAACGCGATGTCGGAGGCGACGTCGCAGGTCCGCAACCGCGGACTGAACTCGACGCAATCGATGATCGGCAACGTTTCGGTACAGCAGATGTGGTCGGGTCTGAGATCGCCGTGCCCGTCGCGCACCCGGCCGGCGGCGCACCGGCGACGCAAGGTTTCGGCGACGCGCGCGAGCGCGCTCTCGGTGAGCAAGCGGAGATCGTCGAGCGCCGCGACCCCGCCGTCCGCCGGCGCGTCACCGGCGCGCGTGCCGACCGGCCGCGCGCCGTCCGCTGGCTCGGCGTTCTTCACCAGGCCGGTGAAGGTATCGCGGAGCGTCCGCGCGATCTCCTCGGGCGCCGCCGACTCCGTCGACGCCGGCTCGGTGTCGGGGTGGGCGTGGAACGCCGCCATCTTCACGGCGATGCGTTCCATGAGGGCGTCGTCCGCTTCGCCGCGCTCGACAAGCGCGCGCAACAGCCGCGCTTGCGGCAGGCGCTGCATGTGCACCGCGTAGTCGACGGGCTCGCCGCGGCCGCCGATGCGGTGCCCGCCGGCGCTGCGCACGATCGGCACGACGCCGCGGTAAACCTCGGGCGCGAGCCGGCGATTCAGTCGCACCTCCTCGTCACAGAAATGGCGGCGCCGCTCGAGCGTCGTAAAGTCGAGAAACGAGAAGCGCACCGGCTTTTTCACCTTGAATACCTCGTCGCCGGCGAGAAAGACGCACGAGATGTGCGTCTGCACCACCTCCACCGTCGACGGGAGGTGCGGATACGCGCGCGGGTTGCGTAGATCGTCGAGGAGCTTGGGATCGATGCTCATCGGGGAGAGGCGAATCCAACGCTAGCGGCGTGCTCGCGTCGTGTATCGTCCATAGGGAATTTTTCTTCCTCGTCTAGGGATTGCGCGCAATGTCCTCACCGAGCCGGGCGGCTGTAGGATCGAAGCTCCCGGGGAGGAACGTATCATGACATCGAATCTCGGAACGCGTGCCGCGCGCGACCTCGAGCGCGAGCTGGCGCGTGCCTATGATGGAGAAGTGCCGCCACCGTACTACTGGCAGCTGCCCGCAGTGCCGCCGCGGTCGCACGGACGGCGTCATCCCGGTGAGATCCCGACCGCGCTGCCGTACGCGATTCTGCCGGCGCAGCTCGGCCGCGCGCGTGCCGTCTCGCTCGAAGAGATCGAGGAGCTGGTCGAGCGCAACGCTCGTCGCGAAGAGCTCGGCGGCTGAGCCTCAGAAGAGCGGATCGCCCTCACGTTCCGCGAGCGCGCGCAGTCCCGCCGTCAGGCGACGCGTCACCGGACCGGGACGGCCGCTCGCGATCACGCGCCCGTCGAGCATGACGACCGACACTAGCTCGGCGCCGGTACCGCTCAAGAAGCACTCGTCGGCGGTGAAGAGGTCGTAGCGTCCGATCCGCTCCTCGCGCCAGTCGAGACCCTCGGCGACGGCGAGCTCGCGCACGACCGCGCGCGTGATGCCGTCGAGCGCCCCGTCCGTCGCCGGCGGCGTCCGCACGATCCCGTCGTGCAGCGCGAAAACGTTGTCCGCGGTGCATTCGGCGACGAAGCCCTCGGCGTTCAGCATCAGCGCCTCGGCGGCGCCGGCCGCATGCGCTTCCAGCCGCGCGAGGACGTTCTTCAAATAGTTGAGCGACTTGATGCGGGGATCGACGCTCGCCGCCGGTACCTGGCGTGTCGCCGCCGTGATCACGCGTATCCCTGCATCGTACAGCGCCGGCGGGTACACGGCGATGTCGGCGACGATGATGATCACGCGCGGGTGCGTGCACGTCGTCGGGTCGAGGCCGAGAGGACCGTCGCCGCGCGTCACGACGAGGCGGATGTAGCCGTCCTCTTGACGGTTGGCGCGCACGGTGTCGCGGACCGCGTCGGCGAGCGCGGCCTGATCGAGCGGTAACGCGAGCCCGATCGCCTGCGCCGACGCCGCGAGACGGGCGAGGTGCGCGTCGAGACGGAAGACGCGGCGGTGATAGATGCGCAAGCCCTCGAACACGCCGTCTCCGTAGAGCAGGCCGTGGTCGAAGACCGAGATTCGCGCCTCCTCGCGAGGATAGAGGCGCCCGTCGATGTAGACTTTCATCGGGGCTTCCTTTCGGGGCGTGCCGTGCGCCGCCGCCGCGCGGGCTGGCGGCGCGCCCGGCGAGCGTCGACACCGTCCGCGGCCGGCAGCACCCGATCCGCGAAGACGTCGCGCCAGCGCGCGAAGTTGGGGCCGTATGTGCGGACGAGGAGATCGTGGAAGCGGCCGACGATCTTCTGCACGTAGATGTCGTGCTTCAGGTAGTCCTCGACCGCGGCGACGAAGCCGTGGTTGCTGCTCCAGGCGCCGGAGGCGTTGCCGCCGTCGGCGACCAGGCCGAGCAGGGCGACGCGCGAGTCCACGCACAGGGTGAGGCCGCGGCCGCCCTTCTCGGCGGCGATCGTATCTTTGATCGGATGTGGGTAGACGGCGTCGGCTTCGATCGCGAGCGCGCCGTAGTCGATCACCGCGATGCGCACGCCGCGGCGATGAGCGGCGGCGATCGGCCCCGCGAGCGCGCCGAGCTCCTCGTCCCACGCGGAGAGGAGCACGGTGTGCTCGGCGCGGGCGAGAAGATGGATGGTGCGCTCCAGAAGCTCCTCGCGCGCATGGACGTTCCAGACGTAGCCGACCTGGTCGTCGTCGCCGAGCGCGTGGAGGTCCTGCTTCAGGCCGTCGAGCGCACGCGTCATCCGCCGCGTGTAGCGTTCGACGAACTCGTCGGAATCGGCGGGGATGTAGCGGGTGGCGCGTCCACCGTCGGTGACGAAGACCAGCTCCTTTTCCCGCAGGCGCGCCAGTACCTCGTACACCTTCGAGCTCGGCACGCCGGAGGCGCGCGCGAGCTCGTACCCGGTCGCCGGATGCCGCTTCACGAGCGCCAGGTAGAGCTTGGCCTCGTTCTCGCCGAGCCCGATCTCCCGCAGCCGTTGCAGCAAGCCCTGCACACCAATTCACTACCTAAGTAGTGAATACAGATCAACCCCAGGGTTGTCCCTTTCACGCAGGGAGGCTGACGTGGTAGTTGCCTTCGTATGGCGTCGAGATGGTTGTGCCCGTCGTAGAGCGGCGAACAGTCGCGGGCTTAGGAACGGGAGCCCTTTCCTTCTGGCTTGACCACCAGGATGGGACGCTCGCATTGATAGCTGCGGCGCTATCTGCCGCTGTCGCCATTGCGTCGTTTACGTGGTGGCTCTGGTTGTGGACCGGGCAGTTCCGTCACGTAGACAAACGCACGGGTCGTCGCGATGATCTGAGTTGGCGGATTGTTACATGCGGACTGTTCGCATCCCTCAGTATTCTTGCCATAGGTTCCTATCAACTACATGCCCCTAAGCCGAACGACGAAAAGGATGCGCTTATTGCCCGCTACAGGGCCTTAGTGGAACATACGGAGTTACCAAACAGGACTGGCCTCATTGAGCTAACGAACATGGAACTCAAACATCGTGGCACCAGTATCTATAAAGACATCTATGCACTGATAGACCACTGGGAAAGCCAAACACGTATAAGCGACGCATCGACACCGGATCAGGCAGAACGCCTCCGTTTAGCGCACGAGAGGGTTATCGAGGCAGGCAAGGAGTTCGATACAAAGCTCCGTACTGATGCAACGATTGTTCTTCGTGAGTTGCGTAGCCGGATACCGTATGAGGCTCGTAAGCAGATTCCGGCTATTCCAACCTTCGAACCCGCAGACCCCCGCGCCGGGGCGCTAATCACGTTGGACATCCCGCTTGGCCCGGAGTTCAGCTTTGGGATGATGAAGCCGCTCGCAAGGGAACTTGAGGAACTCGTCAAGCTGCTCCCCGATCGTTAGCTGTGACGGAGACAAGCGTTTGATATGGCAGACTGTCAGAAGCCAGCAGCTTTCGCAGGGCGTCGCGGAACAAGTGCGGATTCGTCCGATTGTTGAACCGGAATTCAAACTCGTCGAGGTAGCGATCCATATGTTTCGCGCTGAGATGATGGTACGCGCCGACCACGGAGCGCTTGAACAGGGAGAACGCGCTTTCAACAGTGTTCGTATGAATCAGACTCTCAACCCACGCGTCCTTACGTGTCCATTCATCCTTGCTGTGGTTGACGGTATGGTGGCTACGGCGTGGGTTCGTGAGTCCTTCATACGCTTGCCATTGGTCGGTCATGACCATGGCGCTTCGCTCAGCGGTCTCGTTCACGAACCCGTGCAGGGTCTCGCGATCGGGGCGCCCCGCAACCTTCATGCGCACGGGGCCGCCACGCTCGATGGCGCCGAGCACCATGGTCTTGTTGGCGAGCTTGTTACGGCGACCGCGCCCGCGATTGCGACCGCCGACCCACGTTTCATCCACTTCAATGACGCCCCTGAGCAGCGACGGCTTGTCATCCTTCAACGCTTCACGGATGCGGTGGCAGAGATACCAGGCGGTTTTGTAGCTGACCTTGAGTGTGCGCTTGAGTTGGTTCGCGCTCACGCCCTTTCGGGCCTCGCTCATGAGGTACGTCGCCAGAAACCACTTCCAGAGCGGCAAGTGCGAGTCGTGAAAGATCGTGCCGGCGCGGACACTGAACTGGTAGCGGCATGAATCGCAATCGAACTGGTCGCGTGTCGCGATGTGAGATACTTTCTTGGACTGGCAGCGCGGGCAGGTCACACCGTCGGGCCAGCGGAGCGCGATCAGATACTCGCGGCACTTCTCCTCGCTCTGGAACTGCTCGCACAGTTCGGGCAGCGTCATCGCGGGCTTGTAGTTGGGACGTTTCTTCCTAGTGGCGGCCATCGGAGGCTCCTATGGCGAAGCAGGGCAAGCGCATCGAGGACATGACGACGGACGAGGTGATGGAAAAGCTCTTCCCGAAAGAGGTGGTCGAGGAAGCGGACGAGGTCGCCGGCAAGGTCAAGGAAAAATCCCGGTCGAAATCGCATCCGTCGAGCACAAAGAAAGACTAGCGCGGGTCCTACCCTGTGTCAAGTAGACAACCGTCATCAACCCGAGTTGTTCACGCCACGCAAGGTTGCTACGATTTTTCGAGAGAATTCGGCGCGGCGGCGGAGGACGACAGATGGCGGAGCGACCAACACACCACACGCGCAGCGGCTTTCGCAATGCCGTGCCGCTGCCGCGCGCCGGGCTCGACGTCACCGTACCGTTCTTTCTGCGGCGCACCGCCGGGTTCTTTCGTGGCCGCGCCGGCGCGCCGTCGGCGGTGGCGAACGACGGCGCCTTCCTGCGCGAGAACGCGCGCCACAGCACGCCGACCGTCACCTGGATCGGGCACGCGACGGTGCTCGTGCAGATGGACCACGTGACCTTCCTCACCGACCCGACGTGGTCGAGCACAGCGAGCCCGCTCGCGCTCCTCGGGCCGCGCCGCTTCGCGTCCCCGGGGCTCGCGCTCGCGGCGTTGCCGCCGATCGATTTCGTCCTCGTTTCGCACAATCACTACGACCACCTCGACCTCGCGACCCTGCGGCGGCTGGCGACGGGCGGCCGGACGCGTTTCCTCGTCCCGTTGCGTGTCGGCGCGCTGTTACGGAGCGCGGGCATCCACGCCGTCGACGAGCTCGACTGGTGGGACGTCCGCCGCATCGGCGGGGTCGACGTACACTTCGTTCCGAGCCAGCACTGGAGCGGGCGCGGCGTCACCGATCAGAGCGCGACGCTCTGGGGCGGGTGGGTCGTCGTCGGTCCGACTCGCCGCTTCTACTTCGCGGGCGACACCGGCTACTTCGCGGGCTTCGCCGAAATCGGGCGGCACCTCGGACCGTTCGGGCTCGCGGCGCTGCCGATCGGTGCCTACGAGCCGCAGGCGATGATGCGCGCCGTCCACCTCGATCCCGAGGAGGCGCTGCAAGCGGGGCTCGATGTCGGCGCCGCGGTCATGCTCGGCGTTCACTACGGCACGTTCGACCTGACGGACGAGCCGCTCGACGAGCCGCCGCGCCGCTTTCAGCAGGAGGCGCGCCGTCGCGGTCTCGCCGTCGAGACGGTATGGACGCCGCCGCTCGGCGAGACGCGGCCGTGGTGAAGTACGAAAAGCCGGCGCAGAAGCTCGGAGGATTCGGTACGCTGGATCCGCAGCCGTGATTCGAGAAGGTCGGCGGCCTACAGAGCCGAGCCGCCGCCCGGGAGACGCACGCGGAGGAAATGCGTGCGCTCGTGCATCGGCTTTGCGAGGAGCCGCCGGATTTGATCGCGCAGCACCCGCTCGCTCTCGCGCCGCAGCGCGGCGAGTCGCCGTCGTCGACTCAGATCAGTCGGTCTTTGCCTTCTCACGGAGCGTGGCCTCCAGGATTCCGAGCACCGCCCGGTCGCGCGGGCGATTCGCCGCTCGCTTGCTCCGAACGACGTCCTGCAAGTCGGCGACGAGGAGTGCGACACTACCGAACTTGACGGGCGTCGCGCGAGAACGCAAGGACTCGAACGAGCGTACCCCGTGTAGGATCGGCATGAAGTCGAGCTGAAGTCCCGCGTCGTCGTTGACCAGCCGGAAGAGACTCGAGGCTGGATAGAACGGTCGCAAGATCACTGCCCCGAGATCCTTCGCCACTCGCTTGAGCTTCCGGATGGTCCCGGGCGTCTCCCGAAACATGAAGTCGAAATCCAACGTTGTGACGGGCGCCCCTTGGAGTGCCGCCGCCGCGTTGCCGACGAGCACGGCATCGAGTCGATGCCGGTCCACGACCCTAGCGATGCGGGCAAGGAGAGGCCGAGAATTCATGGGCGCTTTGGTACGGTGAGGTTGCGTTCCGGTCAAGGACGCCCGCGACCTCGCCGAGGGTGAGGATCGTCGCTCAGCGCGCGTCGGCGATGCGGTTCGCGACCTCGCCGAGTCGCGTGACGACCAGTGCGTCCGGCGCCTCGGCGGCGAGCTCGGCACCGCCGACGAGGACGACGCGCACGCCGGCGGCGCGCGCGCCCCGTAAATCCTCGCGCACCGTATCGCCGACGTGAACGAGAGCGCCGGGCTCGAGTGCCAGGTCGCCGAGCGCACGGTGGAAAATCGCCGGATCGGGCTTGGCGGCTCCCGCTTCGCTGGAGATCGTGACGTGATCGACGAGCGGGGCGAGGCCGAGCGCGGCGAGTACGCCGCGGACGCGCGCGTCGAAGTTCGAGACGACGAGGATCGTGAGCGCACGTGCGCGCAGCGTGGCGAGGAGCGCGTGCGCGTCGGAATCGACGCGCCAGGCGGCGGGGCTCGCGAAGAACGTGAAGAGGTCGGCGAAGAAGGCGTCGAAGTCCGCGAAGCGTGCGCTCGCGAAGACGCGCGCGACGACATCGCGCCACCACGCTTGTTCGCGCGCGCGCAGCTCGTCCGCCGGAGCTCCGGGAAACGCCAGCGGCGGCGCGGCGCCGAATGCCGCCCGAAAGCGCGTGTGCAGTGCGGCGGCGTCGACGTCGACGCCGTGGCGCGCGGCGACCGTCGCGTACAGCTCGCCGACCGGGCGCGCGGTGTGGAAGAGCGTCCCCGCGGCGTCGAACGAGACCGCGCGTACCGGTGCGGTGACCCCCGGCGCCGCACTCGACGGCGGCGGCCTGGTGCTCACTCGAGGCCGCGCGCCCCGTCCATCTCGGCATGCTCCCAGAACTGGATCAGCACGCCGAAGGCGGAGCGCGGCGAGATGAACGCGGTCTCGCGGCCGTCGCGCTCCCGCCGATAGCGGCCGACGATGCGCACGCCCGCGCGCTCCAGCGACTCGAGCACCGGGGCGAGCCGATCGACGTCGATCGAGACGTGATGGAATCCCTCGCCGCGCTTGTCGAGAAACGTGCGCACGAAACCGTTCGGTGTCGCCGGGTTTTGCGCGATGAGCTCGATCTTGTAGCCGTTCAAGAAAAAGTTGGCGAAGCGGAACGACGGCTCGTAGCCGATGCGCGGCGCGACGCCCAGGGTGATCGGAAAGAAGCGCCGGAAGAACGCCAGCGTTGCATCGATGTCGCGCACCGCGAGCGACACGTGGTCGACGCGCACCCGCACGTCGGCGTCGCTGTAGCGGTGGACGGCGACCGCGGGATGCGACGGTTCCGCGTGCATGACCTTCCAGAACTGGATCAAGGTGCCGAACGCCGAGCGCGGCGAGATGAACGCGGTCTTCTCGTCGGGACCGGCCTCGAAGCGATCGACGATCCGTACGCCGCCGCGCTCCAAGTCGCTCACTGCGCGTTCGAAGTCGGGAACCTCGAGCGAGAGGTGGTGCAGCCCCTCGCCGCGTTTGGCGAGGAAGCGCTCGACGAAACTCCCCGGTGCGGCGCTGGCGATGAGCTCGAGCTTGAAGTCGCCGATGAAGAAGTCGCACCACGTGTAGTCGCCGGTGTGGCCCGGCTGGCGATCGTGCATCGTCACGATCGGGAAGTGGCGTCGGAAGAACGCCAGAGCCGCATCCATGTCGCGCACCGCGATCGCCAGATGATTCACGCGCATCGAGGCAGGATCGGCCATGCGCGTGCTTAGAGCAACGCGTGCGGACGGTCAAACTTGCCGTGATGAAATCACCTGTGTTAGCGTCGTGCTGCGCGTGGCGGAGATCATCGACTTCACGGACGTGTTGCGGCAGCGGGCGCGGCGGCGCGAGCACGCGCTGACCGCGCGCTGCCTCACGCTCATGGAGGAATGCCTCGTGGTCTCGCGGATCTTGTACTGCAGCGCGCCCCTCGACGAGCGTGGCGCGCGCGCAACGAAGATTCGCCAGCTCGAGGACTTGGTCGCCTACACGGCGCATCTCCTATGACCGCCGGCGGGCGCGTCGGCGCGATGCTCGCGATCGTGACGGCGCTCGCGGTCGCCGGCTGCGGCCCGTGGCGCGCGCGGCCGCCGACGCCGCCGCCTGCGCCGCAGAAGATCACCATGGTGCGGGCGCGCGTTCCGCACGGCGGCGAACTGCCCGGTCTCGTCGGGCGCATGCAGCGGCATCGCGTCGCGACGCGCGAGACGCTCCTCGACGTCGCGCGCGACGCCGACCTCGGCTTTCGCGCGTTGCGCGACGCCAACCCGAGCGTCGACGAGTGGGTGCCGGCGCCGGCGACCGACGTCGTCGTCCCGACGCGCTGGATCCTCCCGCGCTCGCGCTACCGCGGTTTGGTGGTGAACGTCCCCGAGATGCGGCTCTACATGTTTCCCGTCGACGCCAGGGCCGGCGAGGAGGTACCGCTTCTCACCTGGCCGGTCGGCATCGGCGTCGAGGAGGCGCCGAGCCCCGAGGGTGCGTTCACCGTACGTTCGAAGGACGCCAATCCCACCTGGATCGTGCCCGCGGACATTTTGAAGACCATGGACAAGCCGGAGCGTGTCGTCCCTCCCGGTCCGGAGAATCCGCTCGGCGCGTATCGGATCCGCCTTTCGAAAGGCCTCTACTCGATTCACGGCACCAACGATCCGTGGTCGATCGGCCGTCTCACCACGCACGGCTGCATCCGCCTCTACCCCGAGGACATCGCGAGGCTCTTCCCGCTCGTGCGACCCGGCATGCCGGGCGAGCTCGTCTACCAACCGGTGAAGCTGGGGGAGGAGGGCGGTCGCGTCTATGCCGAGGTGCACGCCGACGTCTATCGCCGCATCCCCGACCTCGAGCGCCACGCGTTCGCCGAGGTGCGGAAGGCGCAGCTCACGGCGCGCATCGATCCGGAGCTGTTGCGCGCCGCCGTGCGCGCGCGGACGGGCGTCCCCGTCGACGTCACGCGCGTCGCGTCCACTGCACGTCGACGCTGAGCAGCGCAGCGGAGCAGGGGTCGAGGAGCGAACCCCTAGTCGTCGGCGCGGACGAGGCCCTTACGGATCGCGTAGCGCACCAGCCCTGGCGTGTCATGGATGTCGAGCTTCGTCATCAACCGGGTGCGGTGCGTGTCGACGGTCTTCGGCGTGATGCCGAGCGCGGACGCGATCTGGCGATTGGTGTGCCCCTCGGCCACGAGCTGCAGAATCTGTCGCTCGCGATCCGATAGTGCGGCGGCCTCCTCGGCGGCCGGGTTGTCCGAGGAGAAGAAGCGCTCGACGACGGCCCGCGAGATGTCGGAGCTCAGATAGAAGTCGCCACGGGCGACGGCGCGAATCGCCTGGAGCAGCTCGGAGGCCGCCGCCTTCTTGAGGAGATAGCCGCGCGCGCCCGCCTGCAGGGCGCGTAGCACGTACTCCTCGTCGACGTACATCGTGAGCACGATCACCTTCGTCCGCGGCAGCGATCGGGTGAGCTGGCGCATCGCCTCGATGCCGTTCAGGAGCGGCATCGCGATGTCCATGACGACGATGTCGGGGAACGTGCGGCGCGCCTTCTCGACGGCCTCGCGGCCGTTCTCCGCCGCGCCGACGACGACGATGTCGTGTTGCTCGTGCAAGAGTGACAGCAGGCCCTCGCGCACGATCGTGTGATCGTCGGCGAGAAGGACCTTGGTGCGCTCTCCCTTCATTGTCACTGTTCTCAAAATCGCCTGTGGGCCGCTGCCTAGCAGCTGTATCGTCGGCCTGCCAAACGGCCCGACATTTTTTCAACGCGTGTCAGGTGTTGACCGGACACCTTCCTCTTCTCGCCGTGGCGGTGCTTCTTTAGAGTCCACCTCCCGTCAGCAGCGACTCAGGAGGGTGCATCGTGGAAGGCCATTGGTCCATATCCATGCGTGATTCGTCCGCCACCGCCGACTCCGCCGCCACTCGGGTGATGGTGGGGATGAGCGCGCCGATCCGTGAGGTCGAGCGCGCGCTCGGCTGGCTCGCCGCCGCCGAGGTCAACCTGCTCCTCCAAGGAGAAGCGGGAACCGGCAAACGGGTGTTGGCCGAGGCGATTCACCTGCAGAGTCCGCGCGGCGCGGGGCCGTTCCACGCGCTTTCGCTCAGCGACCGCTCAGAGTCGGAGCTCGCGCCCGAGCTCTTCGACAGGGAGGGCGAGCTTCTCGGCAACGCCCACGGCGCGACGCTCTACCTCGAGGACATCGCGAGCCTGCCCGTCCGCCTCCAGCGGCGGCTCCTGCGCGCGCTGCGCGCCGACCCCGGACGCCGCAACGTGCGCATCATCGCGTCGACGCCCACCGAGCTCGAGGAGGCGGTGCGGCTCGGGCGGTTTCTCCCGGAGCTGTACGCGCACCTGGGCCTCATCCGGCTGACGATCCCGCCGCTTCGCGAGCGCCGTGAGGACATCATCGCGCTCACCGAGTACTTCGTGCGGCGTTTCTGCGAGCGCAGCGGCGGCGCCGGCATTCGCGTGGCGCGCTCCGCGCTCGCGGAGCTCACCGGCTACGCGTGGCCCGGGAACGCCCGTGAGCTCCAGCAGACGCTCGAGGCGGCGCTCGCCCTGACGCGCACCGGTGAGCTCACCGCGGAGCGCATTCGGACCGTCCTCGGACGCCGGCCGCGCCGCCACGTCGCCCCCGACGTATTCCCGCTTCGCGAGCTCGAGCGCGACTACATCGCCACCGTCCTGACGCGCTGCAACTGGAACCAGAGTCTCGCCGCGCGCCGCCTCGGCATCGGGCGCAACACGCTGATGCGGAAGATCAAGTCGTTCAAGCTGGAGAAGTCCGAAGCGGCCTGAGCGCGCGCCGCGTGCGCGCCGATCAGGCCGACGCGGCGGCGGGCGCGGCATCGGCGGCGGGGACGCGCGCCAGGACGATCTCCTCGCTCGCGGGATCGAGATCGTCGCGCACCGCGGCGGCGACGATCGTCGGCGCGCCGCACGCGTCGCGACCGAACACGTACGAGCGTCCGTCGAAGCGGTTGCCGAGAACGTCGCCGACGAGCTGCGGGTTCACCGCGTAGCGTACCCCCGGCATGCGCTGGAGCTGGCTGAAGAGGCCCTCGCCCAGCCATTGCTCACGACGCAGCTGGTTCTCACCGGCGTCGCAGAAGACCCAGCGCTCGTTCCACGGCCACGGGTTCGCCGACGGTTGCGCGACGATCTCGACACCCGCCGCCGCGAGGCGAGCGCCGAGCGGACGGAAGAGCGGCTCGCGATCGGTGTGCGGCTCCGCGAACCCGTCGTAGCAGATCATGACGCCCACCCGCCCGCAGGCGGTGTCGATCGGCCGCAGCGCGTCGGCGTCGCCGCAGGTGAGTGGCAGCGTATCTTCGAGTGTCGGGACGAGGTGCACCTTGCGCGTGACGTTCACGCAGCGGCCGTCGGGATCGAAGGTGTAGCTCAGGTTGAAGAGCCGATTGCCGTGCGGGCGGAACGTTTCCGCGTCGAGGCCGGCGGCGTTCTCGGGGAGGATGATGCTCCCCGCGACCACGGTCGCGCGCAAGCGGCGTGCGGTGTCGGCGAATGCGGTGCGATAGACGGCGTGCATCTTCGCGCTCTCGGCGAGCAAGACGGCGGCACTCGGCGAGCGCGTCCGGTGGCGTACCATCGCGCCGAGCAGGCGCAGCGGGTGGTGCAGTACGACGCGCCGGAGGAGCGCGTCGACGTCGTCGCCCGGGCGCAGGAGGTCGGCATAGCCGGCGGCGACGAGGAAGGTGCCGACGTGCTCGGGGAACACGACCACGGCGGGATGGCGGAAGGCACCAGCGGCGTTGCGCTCGCGTGCGGCGGCGACGCGCTCGCCGAGCGCCGCGATCTTGGCGCGAAAGGCGTCGCCGTCGCGGTAGTCGCGGAGACGCATGAACGCCTGCACGGCGACGAGTTCGATCGAGCGGCTCATGATTGCAAAGGTCCGGTGGCGCGGTTACTGTACGCGCCCGATCGCGTCAAACGCGCGCGTGCCGATCTTGAGAGGATGTCATCCCATGCTGACCGTCGTCGCCAAGTTAAAGGTCCAGCCGGGCAAGGAAGCCGAGTTCGAGCGCGCCTGCAGGGTGATGATCGAACACGTCAAGGCGGCGGAGCAGACGACGCTCACGTACGTGCTGCATCGCCACCGCAAGGATCCGACGACGTTCCTTTTCTACGAACGTTACCGCGACCGTGCTGGCCTCGATGCGCACGCGCAGAGTCCACAGATGGCGACGCTCTTCTCGGCCATCGGGCCGCTGCTCGACGGCCCGCCGGCGATCGAGACCTACGAAGAAATCGACGGCAAGCACTGACGGAGACGAGGCACGATGGCGGACTTCGTGAAGGTCGCGACGACGAGCGACATTCCTCCCGGGAGCGGCAAGACGTTCGAGGTCGGCGACAAGCCGATCGCGCTGTTCAATTGCGACGGCACCTTCTACGCGATCGACGACACCTGTCCGCACCAGGGCGGGCCGCTCGGTGAGGGCGAGGTCGTGGGTACGGTCGTGACCTGCCCGTGGCACGAGTGGAGCTACGACGTGCGCAGCGGCGTCAACACCGACGATCCGAACTGCAAGGTGAGCGCGTACCCCGTGAAGCTCGAGGGCGACGACGTGCTCGTCGCCATCTGACGCCGGCGCCGGCTCACTTCACGTGCTTGCGGAAGTCGGGCGCGCGCTTCTCGTTGAACGCGCGCGCACCTTCTTGCGCTTCCTCGGTGCCGTAGTAGAGCTCGAGCGCCGCGAAGCCGAGGCCGCCGATGCCGTGGATGTGGTCGGTGTCG
>JBGOSW010000008.1:0-48079 GCA_041476145.1 Binatia bacterium | reverse complement strand
GTACTAGCAGCGGTCGCAGCTCACGATCGCGTCCTCGCCCGAGTCGGCGAGCACCTGAAACTCGTGCGAGCGGCTGCCGCCGATCGTCCCGGTGGCGGCCTCGACCGGACGGTAGCGCAGCCCGCAGCGGTCGAAGATGCGGCGATAGGCGGCGAACATGCGGTCGTATTCGCGCTCGCAGTCGGCGCGATCGAGGTGAAAGGAGTAGCCGTCCTTCATGATGAACTCGCGGCCGCGCATGAGGCCGAAACGCGGCCGCACCTCGTCGCGGAACTTCACCTGGATCTGGAAGAGGTTGAGCGGCAGGTCGCGGTACGAACGCACGTCGCGGCGCACGAGGTCGGTGACGACCTCCTCGTGCGTCGGCCCGAAGCAGAAGTCGCGATCGTTGCGGTCTTTCATGCGCAGGAGCTCCTTGCCGTAACGCTCCCAGCGGCCGCTCTCCTGCCACAGTTCGGCGGGGCAGATCGCCGGCAGCAACACCTCTTGTGCGCCGGCGCGCTGCATCTCCTCGCGGATGATCCGCTCCACTTTGCGCAGCACGCGCACGCCGAGCGGCAGGAAGTCGTAGATGCCGCGCGCCACCTGCCGGATCATGCCGGCGCGGAGCAGCAGCTTGTGGCTCACCACCTCGGCCTCGGCGGGCACTTCGCGAAGCGTCGGAATCAAGAGTCGCGTCTGGCGCAATGGATCTCCTTCGACGGATGAAGCGCCCGTCGTTATAGCGCGCGGCGCGCCGATTGCACCATTGCCGGCCGCGGCTATAATTCGCCCCGCCGCGATGGATTTCGGCTTCACCGCAGAGCAGGAGATGCTGCGCGACGCGGCCCGGAAGTTCCTCGCCGCGGAGTATCCGCCCGCCGTCGCACGCGCCGCGATGGCGAGCACGACGGCGCACGACCCCGAGCGATGGCGGCAGCTCGCCGGACTCGGCTGGCTCGCGATCCTCGTACCCGAGGAGTTCGGGGGCCAGGGAGGGAGCTTCCTCGACATGGCGGTGGTCCTCGAGGAAATCGGCAAGGCGCTCGTACCCGGGCCGTTTTTCGCGAGCGCGGTGCTCGGAACGATCGCCGTCCGCGAAGCGGGATCGCCGCAGCAGAAGGAGCGCATCCTGCCGGCGCTCGCACGCGGCGAGCATGTCCTCGCAACGGCACCCGGCGCCGCCGACAACACGCCGGCGGCGACGCTCACCGCCGACGACGGCGCGCCTCCCGCGCTCAGCGCCGACGGCGACCGTGTCGGCGGCCGCGCGCGTTTCGTCCTCGACGCCCACGTCGCCGACGCACTGGTGATCGCGGCGCGCGCGCCGGGTACGGACGAGCGGCGGCTCGTGTTCGTCGAACGCGGCGCCGTCGGTATGGAGGTGACGCCGCTCCAGACCGTCGACATGACGCGCCGGCTCTGCACGGTCGAGCTCCGGGACGCGCCCTGCACGCCACTCGGCGACGCCGCCGTCGCCGCGACGGCGCTGCGTCGCGTCCTCGAGCACGCCTTAGCCGGCCTCGCCCTCGAGCTCGTCGGCGTCGGCCAGCGCGCGCTCGAGATGGCGGTCGCGTACGCCAACGAGCGCACCCAGTTCGGCCGGCCGATCGGCAGCTTTCAGGCGATCAAGCACAAGTGCGTCGACATGATGGTCGCGGTCGAGACCGCGCGCTCGCTCGCTTACTACGCCGCCTGGGCGGTGAGCGAGGACGCGCCCGACGCCGGCCGCGCCGCGGCGATGGCGAAGGCGTACTGTGGCGAGATGGCGAAGACCGTCACCAGCGAAGCGATTCAGGTACACGGCGGGATCGGCTTCACGTGGGAGCACGATCTGCATCTCTACTATCGTCGCGCGCTCGCCGCCGACGCCGCGTTCGGCGCCGCGCCCGCGCATCGCGAGACGATCGTCCGGGCACTCGTCGACTGAGTTGCGCACGCTCGTCGTCCACGGCGGGGCCGGCACCGCTCCGGCCGCGGGAGCGGCGGACGCCTGCGCCCGCGCGCTCGACCTCGGGTGGGAGGTCCTCGCCGGCGGCGGCAGCGCGCTCGACGCCGTCGTGCGCGCCGTCGAGCACATGGAGGACGTGCCGACGCTGAACGCCGGCTACGGCGCCTGCCTCACCGAGGACGGCACCGTCGAGCTCGACGCGGCGGTGATGGAGGGGCGCGATCGCCGCGCCGGCGCCGTCGCGCTCGTGCGCCGTCTCCGGCATCCGGTGCGCGTCGCGCGCCTGCTCCTGGAGGAAGGCCGCCAGGTGTTCCTCGCCGGCGCGGCGGCGGAGACGTTCGCCGCGGCGCAGGGAGTGGCCCTCATCGACCCCGAGTTGCTCGTCACCCCTGAGCGGCGCGCCGCATGGGAGGCGCGTCGCCACGATCCGCAATCGAGCGGCAGCCTGTCCGATGACGACGCCGGCACCGGGACCGTCGGTGCCGTCGCGCTCGATGCGGCGGGTCACGTCGCCGCCGCGACCTCCACCGGCGGCGTCAGCGGCAAACGCGCCGGTCGTATCGGCGACTCGCCCATCATCGGCGCCGGCACGCTCGCCGACGACGGCGCCGGCGCCGCCTCGGCGACCGGCGACGGCGAGGGCATCATGCGCGTGACGCTCGCCAGCGCCGCGATCGAGCGCGTGCGGAGCGGCATGGCGCCCGAGCGTGCAGCAGCTCTCGCCCTTGCGGAGCTCACACGCGTCGGCGCCACCGGCGGTATCATCATCGTCGATCGCTTCGGTCGCATCGGCGCCGCGCACACGACGCCGCACATGACCTGGGCGGCGCGACGCACCTAGGGTCGATACAAGGACGCATTAACCCACCGTTAGCAACGTTGGTTTGTTTTTTTTGTGGACCAATATTGACAATCTTGGTCGAGCCGTGAGACGTTGTCCCCATGGCCTCGCTCAACGTACATATGCCGCCGGACCTGCGTGATTTCGTCGACAAGCGGACGAAGAAGGGCGGGTTCAGTACCCCGACCGAGTACGTGCGCCATCTCATCCGGGAGGACCAGCGGCGCGAGGCCGAGCGGCGCCTTGAAGCGCTGTTCCTCGAGGGCGTAAAGAGCGGCCGGGCCAAAGGGAATGTTGAGGATCTCTTCAAGCGACTGCACAAATTCGTGGACGAGCGCAGTGGGAAGAAGCAGGTGACGAGAGGGAATGGCAAAGCGACTCGTTCGCACACGCGCGGCTGATCGGGACCTCTTTCGGCACGCCGACCGCATCCGGGCGGAGCGCCCCGCTACCGCTCGACGGTTCCTCGTTGCGGTCGAGGCCGCCTATCGCCGGTTGCAGCACATACCCGAGATCGGAGCCTTACGAACCTCCACACGCCGAGGCATGGAGGGGGTGCGCATCTGGCCGGTGCCGCGCTTCCGCGTCTTCTTGATCCTCTACCGCGTGCTCGACGAGGCGGTGGAAATCGTGCGCGTGGTCCACGCGGCTGAGGACATCACGCGGCATCTCAAGGGCAACGGCGGCGTGTAGCGCGCGAGCAAGAACGGGCTCTCTACCCCGGACTGGTCGGTAGGAAACATTGACCGTCTAGTTGACGGAACTCGTTGGCGTCGGCGATGATCCGCCTCAAAGCGGAGGTGATGGGAATGGAGGAAGGGACGCGATCGACGTTTGATGAAGCGCCTCATCGTCACTCGGCGTTCTGCGGTCGCTCGTACGGCTACGTCGCGCCGCCGGCGCCCGCGGTCTACATGGACTGGTCCGGGGTGTCACCGACCGTCGCGGCTGCACTCGGATCGTTCATCCGCACGAAGCAGATACAGCCGCCCACCGGGTTGACGTGGGCGCCGCACGAGACGATCGATTACGTTCACCGCGCGACGGTGCTGTGGCACGAGCGGCGCCACGTTCACGATCTACTCGGAACGACGGTCGGCAACCACCTCGTGTTGTCGAGCCTCGCGCTCACCGTACATATGTTCACGCAGCGCGACGCATCGCGCTCGCTCGCGGTGTCGACATGCCCTGACTACGCGAGCCTGTGTGCACGGACGCGACGATTGATGGAGGCGTCCGCGCTGCTGTGCCAGCTCGCTCTCACGGGGACGTTCGTTGATGGGCCGAGCGGCGGCAACGCGACCCACGCACTCATGCTGAGCTTCATGGAGCGCGAGCCAGCGCGCTTGCCATACAACGACTTTCTGCGTGTAGTCGCGGCGGTAGTGTCGCGCTTCGAGCCGGGCTCAAAGGCAATTCTCGACGTCGCGCTGCTGGTGCTCGCGATGTTATGCGAGGTTCCTGCCGAGGCGAATGACGCGCACTTGCTGACGATCCTTCGCGTGGTCGCGAGCGAGAGCATGTCGCCGGCGAGTGCCGCGCGGGAGCTGCATGAGCACGCGCAGCGTCGATGGGATCGCGCGAGGCGGTGCGTCGCGGCGCTCGACAGTACGACATCTCCGTGGTTCACGCGCATCGAGCAGGATGCGTCCGCAGGCACCGCGGGGCTTCGGCAGCTCGTGAGTGCCGTCCTCGATGACTTCACTATGCACGCCCGCGCGACGCAGGCGTGGATCGTGGCCGACCCGACGGCGTACACGAACCCGCTCGCGTACACGGAGCGACAAGACGAGTTCGTGCAACCGCTCGCGTTCAAAACGGAAGGCGACAAGATTCCGGGCCTCACCGATCCTGTCGCCGGGCTCCGGTACGTGAACCGCGAGGTCTGGACGAAGTTCATCTACGGGCTAGGGCCGGCAATCAACCTCGCGCTGGCACCAACAGAGGCACCGGAGCGCGCATTGTTTCGCGGGTGGCTGACGACCCACGGCGCCGATCCGGCGGCGTTCGGACTGTAGCGACGGTAGCCTAGTTCGCGGCGCGCAAGTCCACGGCGACGTCATCGCCGCGAGCAGATGGATCGTATTCACGACGCGATCGACCGTGCCGCCGCGATCAACACACGCGGAACGGACCGGCAGTCGAGCGCCGGGGGCCGCGGCTATTCTATGACCCGCACCTTTCCGTCGGGCGAAATCAACGCTGTCCGCAGTGGCTCACCGATCGACGGTAGGAGCCCCGCTGATTGGTGCAGGCCGATGACGAAGCGCACGAAGGCTTGCACGTAGTCCCCGCGACGTTCGAGGTCCGTTGGGGGCAGCGTTGTTTTGAGGACCGACCCGATGGACGGGATGTACCCTTCAAGAATTTGAATGATGATGGAGAAGCTCTGAAAGATACCGTTCCACAACCACACGCGGCCGAGAGACACTCGATCAGGCGGTCGCGGGAACTCCTGCCCCTCAGTCCATTCCTTCAACGTGTACGTGCCGTCCGCTTCGATGTCGGTATTGCGCACGTGGAACAACATCGGCTGCGCGACTCCTCCGGACATCTCGTAACCGGCCACGTGGAACCCGAGCTCAGCCGGAATCGACTCGTTCTTGAGGTCATCGACAAGCTGCTTCGCGAGCAACGTAATCGACGTGATCGACGAGTGCCGGGTGATGAAGTCGGCGATCCATTCGTCCGTGCGTTGCGACCCAACGCGCCCGTTGCCCCACATCGAAATCGCGGCATGCGCCTGCGGGATGCCTTGCAGCTTCGTGTATGTGTTCTCGACGATGGCCGGGCCGCCGCCGGCCGGCCTTCTCGTGACCGCGCTGTCCGCGACCATCACGATGCCGTATTCGTTCAGCTCCGATACGACCAGTGTCATGGCACCTCCGGGCAGGGCCGTGGGCGTCGCATCGGCAAGAGCGTCGCTGCAAGCCCGCTGCCGCTCGCACGGTAGCGCCAACGTCGCGTGCTCGCCAGCGCGGAGTGGCTCCCAGCTCGCGTCGCATCGCGCTGCGACGATTCGCGCGCTCGCAGAGGCGGTTCGTGGCGGATGACGCCGAGTTGAGCGATCGTAGGCGACGCGCTACGAGCTGTCTCGAATGAGCGAACCGTCGCGACCGTCGTCCATCGACTTCAACGTCGTTGCACCGCCGCTTGATACCTTGCTGCAAGCGCTCTCGAACTTTATGCGCCGCGAGTGGCCGGCTAAGTATCGCCAATGCGCGACTGCATCGGGCGTTTTGTGCGGTGTCCTCGCAACGTCGTGGATGACGTACAACGCTGTCCGATTCCTCTGTGCCGAGCGCCCCGATACACTAGGACGGCAGCCGGAGCTTGCGGTCGCAGTGCCGCCGATGGCGCGCACGATTCTTGATGCCGTGTTCCTTGTCGTGTTCATGTTCGAGGACCTGCCGCGTCGTATCGAGTGGTACTACAACGCGGGGATGGACGAGTACCAAGCGGAGTACGATCGGCACTTCCAACGGTACGGCAGCGATCTGAAATGGAAGCCGTGGTTCGAGCGCCAGCGGCTCGCGATCAACATCGCGCCAGCGCAGCTTGGGTTCGAGCGTCGCCCGCGCTCATCCGGCACTAAGCCGCTGCATTGGCCGCACCCAGGTGCGATGCTACGCCCCCAGAAGGGCGGCATCCATTTGTTGTCTGACGAACGGCGCGCGATTCTCACCTATCTGAACGACTGGTTCTACCGCCAACTGTCGTCAGCGAGCCACTTGTCGCTTCCTGGCTTGATAGAGCGGGCAGGGCACCTTCTGAACTTGGATGACGATGCACGACGACTAGGCGTTGAGAAGTATCGCTCCGACTGCATGCTCAATACACTGACACTGCTGCTCGCGCTCATCTCGGAGTTGGAGATCGAACTTCGGTTCAACCTTGCGGAGCGCTGCAAGTACCTGTGGGTGCTCCTCGACGTATGGGGACCGGCGCAAGAAGTCTACGCGTTCCGCTACGCGCAGGCGCTGTAGTTCCACAGCCTTTCGGGTCCGGCGTGTCGCAGATAGTCAACGCTCCTTCGAGCCGACCTACACTGCTGGCAGTCGTCTTCGTAAACCGATGTCGTGTCGGTGTCGGTAGGAAACATTGACCGTCTAGTTGACGGAGATCTCTTTATCGGACGCTCGTGTGTTCGCCGCCCATTCCCCATTCCTTGATACGGGGCGATCGTGGTTGTAGAGGCGCGCATAGAAGGCGAGGGAGCGGGAGAGATCCCAGCGCTTCGCGTCGATCGTCCCGGGCGCTTGGCCGGCGACCTCGGTGACGAAGTAGACGCGGGCGAACGCGCGAAGGCTCTCGGTGGCCTCCGTGAGTGCCGCCGGGACGTTCTGTTCCAGATTATCCCGAAGAATTAGAGGCCGTACCACCACCCCTCCTCAGTGTCCTTATGTCGAACATAAGGGCGATTAGGTTACAGATTCATGATAGCATATCGAGCGGACAGGGTCTGTGAATAACAGGTATGCTCTGGAGGCGGATACGGCGTAAAACAACCGGACTCCCTCGCGGAAAACGATCGCGCTCGTGCCGCACGCCGCTATGGCCGCCTTACCTCGAACGACTTCGGGCGTAGATAGCTACTTCCAGAGAGTACAACGGTCTCAGGTTCTGAGACTGTGATGTGGAACCAGAACTCAGCCGCGACCTGGGGCTGAAACCTCAAGACAGCGGTCTTTCCATCTTCCGCGATCTGGCGCCCGAGACCCAGAAACGCTGCATCCGCGCCGTACCCACTGACGTGGACGTCGACAATCATGCTCGCGGAAGCACGGGGAAGTGTCGCGTTGATGACAACTGGGCCGATCGGGGAACGCTTCGACGGCGAGATGGCGACAGTGAGTCTCAGCCCTTCAGCAATCGCGGCCGTGTCTGTCTTGTCCTCGAAGCTGAGAGTTGGCGGGGTCGCGAGCTCTGAGACGTTTGCCTGGAGCTTCTCGATCTCTGCCGTCGCTGAACGTGCTTCGGACTGAACGTGCTCGAGTGCCGGTGCAACCTCCTTCTCGAGGATCGAGGTCGCTTCATGTCCCGCGACCTCCTCAACCGTTTTCCTTATGGTGTCTTGGCGGAACTCGTCACTGACACGGTTCTCGATGACGCTCTCCAGCTTCTGAACTGCTGTTTTCCATAGCACCAGAAATTGTACCGCCAGGATTGCTAGACTGATCAGGGTGAGGACGCTGAGACCGCCCACAAGTCGTGTCCACAGGCGCCCCCAGAGCTCGGCGACGATCGCTCGATGCTCTTCCGGCGTGAGCAAAATTTGCCGAGGTGTATTGGAATAAGGTGCTTTACACTCGGGACATCGAACTAAAACGTCCTCGTAGACGTGTCCGCAGTCCGGACAGCGACGCGCCATATCAGGTCAACCGTGCGTCGATCACGGGACGCCGAGATCGCGTTTAGCGATCGCCCGTAGCTTGTGAAGGGCCTCGGCGTAGCCGGTTGCTGCATCGTCGTAGACGTCGCCCGGCGGTCCTTCATCCCACTCGAGTCCCTTGCGTTTCTTCAGGTCGTCGAGAACCTTCGCAGCTTCGTCGCAGATGATGTACGCACCGATGTGAGTAGCTTTCGCGAGTTCATGAAATGCCTCAGAGAATTCGGCGCGTCGTCGGCGGTCTTCGTCTGATTCTACTTTGGAGGGATCGCGGGAGGGTGATTCCTGCTCGTTCCACCACTTTCGGCTTTCATGGTCGTAGTATTGCTTCGCGTGGTAGAGGCTCTCGACAATGCGAGAGTACGCATCTGCTTTTCGCTCCCACCACCGTTCCGTTCGAAATCTCCTGAGAGACAGTCTCACTGTCGCCCAGGCCGTTACGACCGCCACGACGAGCGAGGGAACCAACTTGACGAGGAGATCGTTCAACCAGAGCGGCATTCACGCGTACCGTGCGGCCCTCTCGATGACGACTAGCGCAGGCCGAGACTATTGATGCCCGATTCTTTGGCGCGGCGGGTGATGAGGTTGGTGAAGTAAGCGCCTCGCGTCTTCCGAACGCGGCCCATATTGGCCTGCATTTTGGCTAATGGCTTTAGAGCAAATGGAGGAAGAAGAAAAGAGCCAACTTCCACGGGTCGGCTCGTGCTGCTAGAGAAGACCATCGTCTGTGAACGAGACGTAGCGGGCGTCGCCGATCACGACGTGATCGAGAAGAGTCGGTCGGTATCCGCACGCGATGCGCGGTCGCTCTTGATGCTGATCTGCGATCGTTACGTCCAACTCAGGACGGCGTGACGATCGGCAGGTCGGCGCGGTTCCCCCACTCCGCCCACGAGCCGAGATAGTTGCGGACGCGCGGGAAGCCGGCGAGCACGAGCGCGATGTAGCTCTGGGCGGCGCGATAACCGCCCTGGCAGTAGGTGATCGCCTCGCGCTCGGGCGTGATGCCTGCTTGCGCGTACATCGCGCGCAGCTCGGCGGCCGGTCGGTAGCGACCGTCGGGCGCGAGATTGCGTGTCCACTCTAGATGCACGGCGCCGGGAATCGCGCCGCCGCGGGCGGCGCGCACGAGCTCGCCGGTGTACTCGGCGCGCGAGCGGGTATCGACGATCGTCACGTCGGAGCGGTCGAGTGCGGCGACGACGTCCTCGACGGTCGCGAGCCGCTCGGGATGGCGTTCGACGACGAGCGACGTCGTCGCGGGCTCCTCGGCGTCGCGCGTCAGCGGTCCGCCCTCGGCGCGCCAGCGGCGGATGCCGCCGTCGAGCAGACGCGCGTCGGCATGGCCGAAGAGCTCGAGGAGCCATACGATGCGCGCCGCACGCATGCCGGAGTCCTCTTCGTAGACGACGACCGGCTGTTCCCGCGTCAGGCCGCGGAGCTCGAAGAGGTGCCGCACCATCCACTCGAAGGCCGCGAGCGGCCCCGGGCGGGTATCGATGAGGCTCATGCCGAAGACGTCGAGGTGCACCGCGCCGGGGAGATGCGCCGCCGCGAACGCTGACGCCGGGCGCGCGTCGATCACGACGACGCTCCGCGTCCGCATGCGGCGCGTGAGCTCCGCGGGATCGATCAGCAGGTCATGCACGTTGCCATTGTAGCAGCCTTCCCCTCCGCGTCTCTCAGCTCCCCGACGAGATCAGGTAGGCGACGGTGTAGAACTCCGGCGTGTTGTGGCTCTCCTCACCCTTCTCGAACAGCCAATCCTTCTCGGGCGGGCGCAGATACGTCGGCGGTGTGATGCGCGACGAGTGCATCAGTTGGAAGTCGATCACCGCGACCGCGGGAGTGAAGAGCCGCGGCTCGGAATAGCTCAGCCCGGGGCGCGCACTCTTGGTGTACCAGAAGACGTTGTGCCAGACCTTCCAGAGCTCGCCGGCGTGATCGAACATCTCGGATGCCGTGACGTTGTAGACCTCCTCGTCGATCCACAGCTGACGCTTGCCGAAGGCGTATTGCGGCAGTTTCGGTATGCCCTCGATGAGCCACACGTGGCGCTTCTCCCAGTTGACGCATGGCACCCAGCTCTCGGTCCCCGAGGGTCCGCACCAGATGTCCGGCGAGGCGTACTTGCCGGCGTGCATCGGAACCAGGATCTCCTTCTCCGCGAGCAGCCGGAAGTCCCACCACTCGGGCTTGCTGTTGAATCCCCAGATCGAGTCCTGATCGATGTCGGTGCCGAAGAGCGTGTCGCTGCGCGCGGCGGTCGAGTAGCGGCGCACGCGGCGGAGCGCGGGGAGATAGAGCCACGAGTCGTCGGCGCGGGCCGCCTCGATGTAGCGGTAGAGGAGGAACCCGGCGCCTTTCAGGTCGAAGGGCGCGTCGAGCGGCCCCCACTGCTCCGTGTAGCGCAGCGCCGGGTCGTGCGGGATGGTCGGCTTCGGCTCCCGGTAGAGGCGTCCGACCCACCGCAGCCGACGCCAGACGTCGGACGAGAGCTGCTTCTCGATCGTGCCGTGCTCGTCCTGATTCTCGACGAGCCACGAGGTGTACACGTCGTCCGAGTACGCGGGCTTGTACTCGTGGTTCCACATGATCTTCCACGCGGCCAGCGGATCGGCGCGATCGAGGTTCGGGAACGGCATGCCGGCAACGTAGTTCTTGATCGACCTACCGTCGGCGCCGAGCTTCACCTGTGTCGCGTACTTCTCGGTGGCGTCGAGGAAGGCCTGCGGCAACGGACAGTGCTCGTACGGGACGACGGTCATCCGCATCCCGTGCTTCACCATCAACTGCACGCTCGGCGGCAGGAGATCGGTAGCGGCCGCGACGGTATCGCGGTTGATGACGTCCCCCGGTTTCACGTCGGCAGCCGAGGAGGCGACGAGGACGAGCACCGTCGCAATCGCGGTGAGGCCCGATTGAAGGATACGCACGATGGATCCTCCTTGGTTGCGGGCTGCGTGGAGGTCACAAGCGCGGGATTCGACTATCGGCCCGCTAGCGCGGGTCGGCGAGCGCTGTCAATCGATTTCTTCTGTCAGTATGTTCCGCGGCGGTCGTCCAATAGCGGTCGCGGGAGGGCACGTATGGCGTACGCGAAGGGTATCCGGCGTTGCGGTTCGGCAATGGCGCTCGTGGTCACTATGGCTCTCGCCACGAGCGCCCTCCCGGCCATGGGGGCGACCCTCTATGGCCTGACGGCGGGCGGCACGTTTCTCATCCGTTTCGACAGCACGACGCCGGGAACGATCACGGACGCCGCCGCACTTACGGGGCTGCAAGCCGGCGAGAGGATCGTCGGCATCGATTTTCGTCCGCGCACGGGACAGCTCTTCGGCGTCGGCATCGTCGAGGGCGCGACCGACACCGTGCGCGCGTACGTCATCGACCCGACGAGCGGCGCCGCCTCCCTCGTCCCCGGATCGACCTCGTTTACCGTCACCCACGGCACGCAATACGGCATCGCCTTCAATCCGACGGTGGATCGCCTGCGCGTCGTGAACAACGCCGACGAGAACTTCCGGGTCAACCCCAACAACGGCGCGCGCGCCGACACGCCGACGAACGACACCGACCTGAACCCGGCGGGCAACGCCGTCCTGGGGGTGGCGTATGACCGGAGCTTCGACACCGGCCTGGCGGTTGCCAACCGCACGACCGCCTACGGCATCTCGCGGGCGAACAGCTCGCTGGTGACGATCGGTGGGATCAACCAGAGTCCGAGCCCGAACGGCGGCGCGATCATGAACTCCCAGGCGCTCGGGCTCACTCTCTCGGCCGCAAGCGACATCGGCTTCGACATCGACGTCGATAGCAACACCGCGTTCGCCGCGCTCACCAACAACGCCAACGGCTTGAACGGCCTCTACACGATCAACCTGGGCACCGGCGCGGCGACGCTGGTCGGCAGCATCGCCAACGGTGGCTTCTCGATCGGCGGGTTGGCCGTCGCACCGCCGAACCTCGTCGCGATCGGCGCCGACAGCGGCTTCGAGCCGCGCGTCCGGGTCTTCGATCCCTCGACCGGTATCGAGCTGTTCAGCTTCTTGGCGTATGGGCCGACGGTGAAGAAGGGCGTGCGCGTCGCGCTCGGTGACGTCACTTTCGACTCGGTGCCCGACATCATCACCGGGCCCGGCAAGGGCACGACCTCGGAGATTCACGTCTTCGACGGCACGACGGGCCAACCGCTCGTCGGACCGCTCGGGACGCTCCTCGCGTTCGCCGACCCCAAGTTCAAAGGTGGCGTCTTCGTCGCCGCCGGTGACGTCAACGGCGACGGCAACAAGGACGTGATCGTCGGCACCGGGCCAGGAGCTCCGCCCGAGGTCAAGGTCTTCAGCGGAGCGACCGGCGGCGAGCTTGTCGACTTCGTCCCCTACGACGCGACCTTCAAGGGCGGCGTTCAGGTGGCGGCGGCGGACTTCGACCGCGACGGGGACTGCGAGATCGTGACCGGCCCGGGGAAGGGCGCTGCCCCCGAGGTGCGTCTATTCGACAGCGCGGGGAGTCCCTTCACGAGCGCGTCGTTGCCCAACCTCCCGAACCAGTTCCTGGCGTACGACGCGAAGTTCAAGGGCGGCGTCTTCGTGGCGGCGGGCGATGTGAACGGCGACGGCGTTGCGGACGTCGTCACGGGCGCAGGCAAGGGAGGGGCGCCGCAGGTGGTCGCCTTCAGCGGCGTCGACGGTACGGAGCTCGCGCGCTTCCTCGCCCTCGAGCCGAAGCGCAAGTCGGGCGTCCGGGTCGCGTTGGCGGACGTCGACGGAGACGGGCGCCTCGACATCCTCGCGAGCCCGGGCAGCGGGCGCGCGCCGACGGAGGTCCGCGCCTTCGACGGCATCACCCTCGAGGAGAAGACACGCTACCTCGCCTTCGACCAGAAGTTCGGGAAGGGTGCGTTCGTCGGCGGCGCGCGCAGATAGGAAGCGCGATCACGCCAAAGAAGGTTCGGCTCGGCCGCGCCTTCAGCTGTGCGCGAAGTTCTCGAGCGTCTTGGCGCGCGACGGGTTGCGCAGCTTGCGGAGCGCCTTGGCCTCGATCTGACGGATGCGCTCGCGCGTCACCTGGAAGCGCTGCCCGACCTCCTCGAGGGTGTAGTCGGACTTCTCGCCGATCCCGAAGCGCAGCCGCAGGATCTGCTCCTCACGCGGCGTGAGCGTCGCCAGCACCTTGCGGGTCTGCTCCTCGAGCGAGAGCGCCATCGCGGCGTCGGCGGGCGAGATGCTCTGCCGATCCTCGACGAAGTCACCGAGCGAGCTCTCCTCGTCGTCGCCGATCGGCGTCTCCAAGGAAACCGGCTCCTTCACGATCTTCAGAACCTTGCGGATCTTGTCCGGCGGCATCTCCATCTGCGCCGCGATCTCCTCGGGCGAGGGCTCGCGACCGAGCTGCTGGACCAGATAGCGCGAGGTGCGCAGGACCTTGTTGATGGTCTCGATCATGTGGACCGGGATGCGGATCGTGCGTGCCTGATCGGCGATCGCGCGCGACACCGACTGGCGGATCCACCACGTCGCGTACGTCGAGAACTTGTAGCCGCGCTGGTACTCGAACTTCTCGACCGCGCGCATGAGGCCGATGTTGCCCTCTTGGATCAGATCGAGGAAGCCGAGGCCGCGGTTGGTGTAGCGCTTGGCGATCGAGACGACCAGACGAAGATTGGCCTCGATGAGCTTGCGCTTGCCTTCGGACGCCTTGTACTCGCCGCGGCGAATCGCCGAGAGCGACTCGCGCAGCTCGCCCTCGGTCATCTGCGTCTCGCGCTCGACTTGCTTGACGCGCTTGCGGGCCTCTTTGATGTCGGCGGCGATCTGGGCGACCTGGTCGGCGCTGCGCTTGAGCGCGGCGACCGCGCTCCGCCTCGCGTCCTTCTGGCCACGCCCCATGCGCTCGCCGATCTGCACCAGCTCCTTGGCGTCGCGCTTGGTGTCCGCCTCGTGCTTTCGGACGATCGAGTTGTGCGCGTCGAGGACGCCGATCGCCTCCTTGAGTTTCTCGACGATGACGTTGACCTGACGCGCCCCGAGCGGCACTTCCGCGAGGACGGAATGAATCGCCGGCTTGATCGCCTCGATGCGCTGTTCGACCCGCTTGAGGCTCTTGGCGGAAATGCGCTTCTTGCCGGACTTGAGCCCGACGAGCTTCTCGCGCTCGTTCACCAGGCGGCGAAGGCGCGAGATGTGCTTGAGGAAGGCGGCAACCCGCGCGTCCTCGCGTTCCGGTGCGCCCTCGGCGTTGGCGGGCTCCTCGTCCTCGTCGCCGAAGAGGTGCCGGCCGTCGATCTCGCCGTCACGCAGGCGATCGGCGAGGTTCAGGACGTATTGCAGCGCGAGCGGGAGCGAGAAGACGGCCTTTCGCACCTCGAGCTCACCCGACTCGATGCTCTTCGCGATGACGACCTCGTCTTCGCGCGAGAGCAGGGCGACGCCGCCCATCTCCTGCAGGTACATCCGGACGGGGTCGGACGAATCGCGGAGCAGCGAGCGATCCTCCTGCTCCTCCTTCTCCTCGGGAACCTCCGGCACCCAGTCTTCTTCCTTTTCGTCGTCGGCGTCGGCGTTGAAGGGGCCGTCTTCCGAGCCCTCGACGGCGATCTCGGTCTCGCCGTCCCCGAGCATGGAGATCACCGTGTTGATCTCCTCGACCGAGGTGGGATCGGGGCCGAACGAGTCGCCCTCACCCGCAGGAACGTACTTGCGCTCGCGACCGAGCTCGACGACGCGGTTCGACTTGCTCGGCGCGCCGTTTCCCGTGCCCTTGATCTTGCTCTGCTTGGTTGCGCTTTTCATTGAATCGCTGGCGCGGCCCATGTCACGCCTCATGGTCGAGGGGCGACAGACGCCGACGCGAAAAAGTGTCCTCAGTGGATGCGAGGCAGAGCGGTACCAAAGTAGCCCGGGAAGAAGCCACGGTTCATCGCGCAGGGTAGCGAACGGTTGCAACAAAGTCAACAAAAAACCGTGGAAATACTGGCTGGTTCGGGCCGATGGCACTCGCCCAAGGACTCCATGGAGAGCCGCATGGTTCTCCATTCAGGACCAGCAGCAGCGTCTCGGCACCGGACGACGTCGACGCCAAACCGTAAGTCGTCGATAGCCTCCGGGGGGTTGCAGGCGATCTTGTTGCTGTTGACACCCGTTCGTCCGGAGCGCTATGCGCCCTCAAGGAACCGGCCTCTGGCCGCGCCTAGATGCGCCAGCTTCAGCACGGCGCCGTCAGGACGGCCATCTACGATGCCGGAAGGGGACGGCTAGAGATCGTGCGTGTTGTCTACTCCGACGAAATGGGCGTTGCCGAGATGGATCGGATCACGGTCGTTGCCGCGATCATGATGAACCTCGATGTTCAATGGAAAGCTGTTGAGACGGACCTAAAGAACATCGTTGCGGAGATGCCTTCTGACTACCTTGTAGGTGGCACTGAGTTGAAAGGCGCCCGGTTGCTGAAGAAGATCAGGAAACAGAAGCCGCGGGCCGCCGAGTTCCTTATTCGGAGTCTCCGTGTTCCGGTAAACAATTGCGTACCGATCTTCTACGGCGCCGTTGATCGAGCCGGATTGGGGCGCCGTGTCAGGCGTGATGGATTTGGCAGTGCCGATGTCAATGCATCGAAGTATGCGGCCTTCGATATGTGTATGGCCACCGTCCGCCAGTATGTTCAGACACTTCTTCCGGGAGACCATGTATTATGGATCGCGGATGATGCAGGTTCCTCCGAACCTACCTTCAAGCAGTCAGTGAAGTTTCACCAAGAAAAGGTATTCGCGACTGGAGACCTGGATGTCATTACGCACTTCGTTGACTCGCCATTTGTAGATACTGTATACTTTGGTGCATCACATGAGTCACGCGCGCTACAGCTTGCCGATGTATGCGGAACGGTCATTTGTGAATATCTACACGGAAAAGAGGACGCACGGGAATTCTACGACGTGATCCGTAAGGGTGTGATCACTGAGGGTCCCGTCCCGTGGTTCAGCGATGAGCCGTAGCGATCGCGGCCACATTGCGGCACGCTAGAGTAGATGGGGACTGTGATTCGTTCACTTACTAACGGGGGTTGCGTACGAGGTTGGCGACGGCTGACTAACGATCGCGCCCGATCGTGCCGCAAGCTTGTCGATAACCCGACGACGCTGAGTCAAATCGGGGTACGCCTCATCCATGACACCATTCAATATGCGGAGGCGTTGCTTCATCAATTGCGCCGCGCTGTATTTCCCAAGCTGTGGCCGATCCTTGTCCGCAACGGCTTGCTCCGACAGTTGGAGAAACGCCATGGCCGCAAGTTTCCCTGCCAGTCGTCGATGTTTGTTCATCAGCAGCGACATAGTGCGAACTGTGTCATCTATCTCGTGTTTCAGGCGTTCGATTTCATGCCTGTCGGCACTGCTCTGCGCTGCTGCTGCTTCGACACGTTGGACAGTTTCAAATTTGGCTCCGCCAGGCAGCTCTGCCCGAAAGTCCGCGCCTGTTTTGGCGAGCATCCATGGAATCAAGATTGCGAACAACAGTATCGGACTCAAGATACGAGCAGTTGGTGCGCTTCTCCCCGATGGAGGATACAGCGCGACTCGGATGGCGAAGAATGCGATCAGGAGGGATGTAATGATTCCAACAACTGCGAAACAAGCTGGCAAATGGGAGTCGATCGCCGACACGTTGGCGGTTGCAATCTTTGCAGCAGCACTAGTCGCGTTAGTCTGGATACTGTCGTAAGGCGCTACGAATCGCGGAGCTTACGCGCAGGACGGATTGCCTTCGCAAGCGCCTTGTCGAACTTCCGCATATCCGCGTTCCGCAGTTCCGCGCGGAGCCGTTCATCTTCGGCGCGGACGTCGGCGTTGACGCGCTTCTCGGCGCGCGAAAATGAAGCATCCTTGTTCTTCTTGGGCATGCGGGTGCTTTAGCATGACGATGGGCACCCGGTCACGCACCGCACGTTGCTACCAGCGACCCGAAGGCGTCGATGTCCTTGCGGTGGTTGTGGCGAAAGGAAAACTCGTTGAGGTACAGCGGCAAATAGTCCTTCGAGACGTGGTGGAAGGTACCGATGATGCCGCGCTTCAAGAGCGACCAGAACGCGTCGAGGTTTGCGGTATGGACCTGCCCGCGGACGTACTCGCCTTCGCTGTGGTTGACGCTTTCGTGCTTCCGGAGCGGCCCCCAGTACATGTCGCGATAGATACCGTGGTCGTCGGTCGCGACGAGATCGACAGCGTCGGCGACGGTGTCGCGGACGAACCGGCTGGTGGTGTCGTTGTCCATGCGCTCGATGACCTGCGCGACGACGTTGCCTTTGCGGGCGATGGCGCCGATCACGCCGACCTTGCCGCGAAACGGATGCCGTTTGTTCTTGGCGCGGAATTCGAGTTGCTTCTGACGGTGCCGGCTCTTCGCCTTGCCGCCGACATAGGTCTCGTCCATTTCCACGGTGCCGGTGAGCTTGAAGGCATCGCCACGCATCGCTGCGCGCCAGCGGTGGCAGATGTACCAGCTAGTGCGCCAGTCCGAGCCGGAATTCTCGCCGAAGATGACGCGATGAATTTGCAGCGCGGGGATGCCTTTCTTACTGGTCATCATCAGGTAGCCGATTTTGAACCAGAGCTTCAGCGGCACCTTGGTATTCATGAAGATGGTTTCGGTGAGGACGGAGAAGCGGTAGCCGTTCCGGCCGCCGCAATCGGCGTTCTTGCAGGTCCAGTGGTACGGCCGCGCCTTGAGCGCGTAGACCTTGTCCTTGGCGCCGCAGCGGGCGCACCGGACGCCATCCGGCCAGCGCTTGATGACGAGGTAGTCCTTACAGGCGTCGTCGGTCGGAAACTGCTTATCGAATGCGTCGATGGTCTGCATGGTTCAGAGAGTAGCGCAGACCGAGGTGGGTGTCAAGAGCAACAGTATCGCCGGGTTGCAGAGAGGCGAAGAAAGAGCGAAACTCCGCTCGTGGTTGCCGACGATCGTACGGGCCGCGGGACGGACGCCAACCCACCCAACCGGTTCGAGCAGCTACACGTCGAGATCGACGAGGACGATCTCGCTCCCGCGGGTGAGGACGGCACGAGCGCCCCGCGCACCGTCTTCTATCGCGACACGAGCCGGAGCGTCCTCGCCGAGAACGACAGCCCCGACATCGGCTTCCGCTTCAGCCTGAATCCCTACCGAGGTTGTGAGCACGGGTGCACCTACTGTTACGCGCGTCCCTCGCACGAGTACCTCGGCTTCAGCGCCGGGCTCGACTTCGAGAGCCGCATCATGGTGAAGGACGCGGCGCCGCAGCTGCTGCGCGCGGCGCTGCGCTCACCGCGCTGGACGCCGCAGGTGGTCGCGCTCTCCGGCAACACCGACTGCTACCAGCCGGTCGAGCGCCGCTTGCAGATCACGCGCCGCTGCCTCGAGGTGTTCGTCGAGTTTCGCAATCCCGTCGCCGCGATCACGAAGTCGGCGCTCGTCACGCGCGACGTCGATCTCTTCGCCGAGCTGGCACGGTATCGGGCGGCGCGCGTCATGCTCTCGGTGACGACGCTCGATGCGGAGCTCGCACGCCGTATGGAGCCGCGCGCGGCACAGCCCGAGCGGCGACTCGAAGCGATCGCGACGCTCGCGCGCGCCGGGGTGCCCGTCGGCGTGATGATCGGTCCCGTCATCCCGGGTCTGAACGACGCCGAGATTCCGCGCATCCTCGCCGCCGCCGCCGCCGCGGGCGCCGACAGCGCGTCCTGGATCCTGCTGCGCCTGCCGAAGCCGATCGACCAGCTTTTCGACCGTTGGCTCGCCGAGCGATTCCCCGAGCGGCGTGAGCGCATCCTGCATCGCATCCGCGAGACGCGCTCGGGGCGGATCAGCGATTCGCGCTTCGGTCATCGCGGGCGCGGCGAGGGCGCGTACGCGCAGCAGATCGCCGCGCTCTTCCGGGCGGCGGCGAAGAAGCACGGGCTCGACCGACCGGTGCCGGAGCTGAGCGCGTCGGCGTTCCATCGGCCGCCGGCGTTCGGCGATCAACTGTCGCTGCTTGTGTGACGACCAATCCGTGACGCTCGTCGAGGGCGACGAGTCAACGCGCGAGGGCGGCGACTTCGCGGGTGAGGCGCGTCGCCGTCTGCGAGGCGTTGCGGAGCAAGTTCTCGAGCAGGACGAGCTTGATGTCGGGTCGTGTCTTGCTCAACGTTCGAAAGGCCTCGACGGAGAGCGCGTGGCACTCGGTGGGCTCGTCGGCGCGCACGTCGGCTGAGCGCTCCGCGTCGCTCACGATAGAGAGCTCTCCGAAGGTCATTCCGGCCGAGAGGGTCGACACCCGCTGCCGCTGCCCGGTGGGGAGATCGATGCTCACGCTCACCTTGCCGCTCGTGAGCAGGTAGAAGCGATCGGCCGCATCGCCCTTGCGGACGATCACCTCCCCCGCGCCGAAGGTGCGGCATTCGAGCAGTTCCTCCAGGTACGAGATCGCCGTGGGCTCGAGCCCGCGGCAGAGCTGGTGCTCGGCGAGTGGAATCGACGCCGGGGTGAGCGTCGCGCCGCCGCGCTTCGCGAGTAAGCGCTCCTCGCACCACTCCAATGCCAGATCTACGTCGCCGAACGCCTGCAACCACTGCTGACGCTCGCCGGTGAGGCGCTCGGCGAGAAAGCGCAAGAAGCGCGACTGGTCCGGACCGTAGACCAGCAGCAGCCGCTTGTCGTGTTGCGACAAGCCGACGATGAGATCGAGCAGCGTGCGCGCCGCCGCGTCGCCGACCGCGGTGACTCGCTTGAGATCGAGGATCGCACAGTCGAGCTCGGCGCTGCTCGCGACGATCTGCCACACCGCCGCTTCGATGCCGGAGAAGGTGAGGTCGCCTTGGAGCTCGTAGATCCGGGCACGCGCGCCCGTCTCCCGCAGCACTTCCCGTTCGGAGGCCGTCCGGACGCGCTTCGAGCGCACCGCCGCGAGGTCGTAGCGGGCACGGATCGCCGAGCGCGACGCACGCGGCGCGCCGAGGAAGTGCAGGTCGAGCTCGCGCGAGAGCTCCTTGCAGACGGCGACGCCGCGCACGCTGTTGCCGCGTTCGTCGAGCGGCGGCGAGAACACGGCGATGCCGAGCTGGCCCGGGAGTACCGCGAGGATGCCGCCCCCGACGCCGCTTTTGGCGGGCATGCCGACCCAGTAGACCCAACTACCGGCGTAGTCGTACATCCCGCAGGTCGTCATGACGCTCAGCACGGCTTCGACGCATTCGCTGCGAACGGCGCGCTCTCCCGTGAGCGGGTTCACGCCGCCGTTGGCGAGCGTCGCCGCCATCACGCTCAGCGCATGGCAATCCACCGAGATGGAGCACTGCTGGAAGTAGACGTCCAGCGGACCGTCCGGCTGCTCGGTGATGATGTCGAAGTTGCGGAGCATGTGCGCGATGGCGCGATTGCGGTGACCGGTGTCCCGCTCCGACTCGTATACGGCGCGATCGACGGATAGTGGGCGGCCGGCGTAGAGCGAGAAGGTCGACAGCACGCGGTAGAATCGGTCGTCGTTCGAATGACCGGCCACCAGCGACGCCGCGGCGATGGCGCCGGCGTTGATCATCGGGTTGAGCGGACGACCCGTCCCGGGCTCGAGACTGATCGAGTTGAAGGCGTCGCCCGTCGGCTCGACGCCGATCTTCGCCAGCACCGCCTCCCGTCCTCGATCCTCGAGCGCGAGACCGTAGACGAAAGGCTTGGAGATCGACTGGATCGTGAACGGCTGCCGCGTGTCGCCCACCTCGTAAACACGGCCGTCCGTCGTTGCGATGCAGATGCCGAACCAGTCCGGATCGGCCTTGGCGAGCTCGGGGATGTAGGTAGCGACGTCGCCGGTGCGCAGGTCTGCGAAGCGCGCGTGCAGCCCCTTCAGATACTCGTCGATTGGTAGCGGGACCGGCCCTCGTCCGATCTCTGGCATGGTGGTTGAGCGCGCTATCACACTGCGTCAAAGTGTGCACGTTCGCGTGGAGCCCGAGCGATTGCTACCAGGACGACACGTGAGGCGGGAGCCCGAGGCGAGGGAGCAGTGAACGGCGACGTACGCGACCCCGCCGGCGACCCCGGCTCCGCAGGTCCACGAGCCCAGACGACGCGGGCGACGGTGATGTTCGCCGACATCGTCGGCTTCACCGCGCTCGCGGAGAGGATCGGCCCCGAAGGCGCGTATTTCGCGGTGACGGGCGCGCTCAAGATCCTCGATGGGATCGCTCGGCGCCACGGCGGCTCCGTCGATAAGTACCTCGGCGACTGTGTGATGGTCGTGTTCGGCTATCCGGTTCCGATCGCCGACGGCGCCGGCGCCGCCGCCGCGGCGGCGCTCGAAATGCGCGAGCAGTTCCACGAGTACCGTCGCGGGCTCGACGTCGCCGCCGCGCTCGATCTGGTCGTCGGCATCAACACCGGGGCCATGGTGGCCGGCGACATTCGCGGCGGAGTGATCCGCGAGTTCCACGTGCTCGGCGACGCGGTGAACGTCGCGGCGCGACTGAAGGCGAAGGCGCCGCGGGGCGCGATCTACGTCGGGCCGGAGACGCACGGCGAGACGCAGGACGCCTTCGAGTACGAGCCGCTCGGTCGCATGCGCCTGAAGGGCAAGACGGCCGAGGTGCCGATCTTCGAGCTCATCGGCTCGCGCGAGCGCCGCTCGGGATCCGGGACGGGTGCGAGGCGTGCCGCGAGCGTCCCCTTCGTCGGCCGCGCGCACGAGCTCGGTCTCCTGGCGCGGCACCTCGACGCCCTCGCGGCGGGGCGGGGAAGCGTCGTGCTCGTCGTCGGGGAGGAGGGTATCGGCAAGTCCCGTCTTCTCGCCGAGGCGGAGACGCTTCCCGCCGCCGGGCGGACGGCGTTCATCCATGCCCGCACGGGCGTCGGCTCACGGGCCCGGCGCGGGGGCCTTCTCGCCGATCTGCTGCTCGCGTGCGCGCCCGCGACCGAGGGCGCAAGCGCGACGGCGTCCGCGATCGCGGACCGCGTCGGCGAGCGCCTGCGCGGGCGGTCGGCGGACCGTCTCGTGGTCGTGCTCGAGGATCTCCACGACGCCGACCCCGACTCCCTCGACCGCCTGCCCGGTGTCGTCGCCGGCGCGCGCGAGCAGGCGGTGCTCTTCCTGCTCACGCTCCGTCCCGAGCCCGCCGGCCCCATCGAGCGTTTGCGCCGAGCGCTCGCGCCGTCGGCGTGCGACGAGATCCGCCTCGGGTCGCTCACGTCCGATGAGAGCGGACGTCTCATCGACGCCGTGGCCGGCGAAGCGATGTCCGACGATTCGCGGCAGATGATCCTCGCGCGTGCCGGCGGCCACCCCACCCGCCTCATCAGCGGTACGTTCCTCGAGCCCGCATTGCGCGCCGAACGCGAGCGCGAACGGCATGCACGGCGCTCGGAAGAAACCGAACGTCGCCGCGCGACGATCCTCTTCGCGGACATCACGGGCTTCACGTCGCTCACCGAGCGCGCCGGCGCCGAGCGCGCGTATCCCGTCGTCGTCGGCTGCTTGCGGCTGCTCGACGAGATCGCACGCAAGCACGGCGGGACCGTCGAGAAGTATCTCGGCGACTGCGTGATGGCGCTCTTCGGTGTGCCCGAGGCGATCGAGGACGCTCCGCGTGCCGCCGTCAACGCCGCGATCGAGATGCGTCGCCGTGTTCGCGCCTACAGTGAAAGTGTCGGCGCCGAGATGCCGCTCGACGTCCACAGCGGAATCAACACCGGTCTCGGGATCGCGGGGGACATCAGCGGCCCCCTCCTTCGCGAGTTCGCCGTCATGGGCGATCCCGTGAGCGTCGCCGACGAGCTCAAGGACCTTGCGCCCGCCGGTCACGTCTACGTCGGGATCGAGGTGCAGCGCGCGACACGCGAGGTCTTCGAGTACCGCGAGCTGGAGGCGAGCGCGCGCAAGGGACGAGACGCGCCGATCCGCGTCTTCGAGCTGCTCTCCGAGCAGGAACGGCTTCACCGCGCGCGCATCGGCAGCGAGCGTCGCGTGTTCTCCTCCCTCGTCGGCCGCGACGACGAGCTCGCGCAGCTGCGCGGGGCGCTGGCTCGGCTGCGTGACGGACACGGAGCCATCGTCGGTGTCCTCGCCGCGGCCGGGCTCGGAAAGTCGCGCCTGCTCGCCGAGCTCGCGGCCAGCGACGAAGCCCGCGACGTCGCATGGTGCGAGGGCCGTTCCGTGTCCACGGGCCGGCATCTGAGCTTCCACACCATCATCGACCTGTGCCGCTCCATGGTCGGAATCGTCGAGGCGGACGACGACGAGCAGGCGCTCGGCAAGCTCGCCGCGACGATCCGCCGCCTGCTGCCCGACGAGCTCGACGAGGTTTTCCCGTTCATCGCCATGTTGCTCGGGCTGCGACTCGAGGCGTCCGCCCAAGCCCGGCTCGGCGGCCTGCAGGGCGACGCGATGGAGAAGCTGACCTTGCGGAGCGTGACCCAGCTCTTGCGCGCGCGCAGCCGCCTGCAACCGGTCGTCGTCGTCCTGGACGACCTGCACTGGGCGGACGTCTCCTCGATCGAATTGCTGGAGTCGCTGCTCCGCCTCTGCGAGGATCACCCGATTCTCTTCGTCCACCTCTTCCGGCCGGGCTTTCCGACGACGTCGGAGCGCGTGCGCGAGCAGGCGCGCGCCCGCCACGCCCTCCGTTACCTCGAGATCGAGCTGCGCCCTCTCGATGCCGTCGGCTCCCGAAGCATGCTCAACAATCTCTTTCGGCAGGAAGACCTGCCGCGGACGACGCGTCGGCTGATCGAGGAGAAGGCGCGCGGCAATCCCTTCTACATCGAGGAGGTGATTCGCGTGCTCGTCGACGAAGGCGCCGTCGAGTACGCCGAAGGCCGGTTCCGGGCGACCGAGAAGATCGGATCGGTCGCAATCCCCGGCTCGATCCACGAGCTGGTGATGACCCGCGTCGACGGGCTCGAGCTCGCCAAGCGGCAATTACTACAGACGGCATCGGTGATCGGGGGCAGCTTTCACGTGGAGGTGCTCGCCGACGTCGTCGAGAGCGTGGCGCGCCTCGCCGAGGAGATCGAGGAGCTGATGCACGCGGAGTTTCTGGTGCGCTCCGAGCATCTCCCCGAGCGTGAGTACGCGTTCAAGCACCCCCTGATCCAGGAGGTGATCTACGAGGGCCTGCTACACGCGCGCCGCGAGGCGCTCCATCGCAGGGTGGGCGAGGCGATGGAGCACGTGTTTCCCGAGGATGTGCCCGGCTATGCCGGCATGCTGGCGTACCACTACGGCATGGGAGGGGTGGTCGAGCGTGCGGAGACGTTTCTCTTCCGTGCCGGCGCCGAGGCGGCGCGCGCGGCCGCTCCCAGTGAGGCCCTGCACTTCTTCGAAGAGGCGTCGAAGCTCTACCTCCAGCTCCATCGCGGCGGCGGCGATCCCGCGAAGCGGGCGCTGCTCGAGAAGAACATCGCGCAGGCGCTCTACTACCGAGGGCGGTTCCTCGATGCGATCGAGCACTTCAACCTCGCGTTGCGCTTGCTCGGAGATCGCGTCGTCGAGCGGCGCCTCGAGCTCGGACTGCGTTTCGTCGCCAACATGGCGGCCGTCTTCGCACGGCTGTACGGACCGAGCATCGGCCGGCGCCGTGCGACGGCGACCGCGCGCCAGCGCGAGATCATGGAGCTGCGCTACGCGCGCGCCGAGGCGACGGTGACCAGCCAACCGACGCGCCACCTCTTCGACAGCATGGACAGTCTCGCCTTCCTCCAGCGCATCGATCCGACGTCCGTCCCGCTCTCGGGAAAGTTCTATGCGGGCGCGGCGGCGCTCTTCGCGTTCGGCGGCCTTTCCTTCGGCGTCAGCCGACGGCTTTCCACGCTGGCCCACGCGCTCGTCCATCCCGACTCACTCGACGAGTACCTGTATGAGCGTGCGATGAACTTCACCTACCGCGTGCTCGAGGGCGACTGGGCGGACGACCACGAGATCGAGCCGGCGCGCATCGCCGAGAGCGTGCGCAACGGCCAGCTCTGGGGCCCGACGACGTATCTCGGACTGCTCGGCGAGAAGCGCATCCACCGCGGCGACTTCGCGAGCGCGCGCGCCTGCCTCGAGGAAATCGACCGCATCTGGGACCTGTTCCAGTACGACCTCGCCAAGACCAATCACTACTATCTGAACACCCTGATTCCCCTCGAGCAGGGCGATTTGCCGCGGGCCATCGACGCGGCGAACGCCTACTACGACGAGAACCCCGAAGATCTGCTCCACATCCTCGCCCTGGGAGCGAAGGCGAAGGCGCAAACGCAGCTCGGCGATCTCGATGCGGCCGAGGAAACGCTGCGCCACGCCGCGGAAGTCGTGGCGCGGTCGTCTCCCGTGCCGCCCTTTCACGCGAGCTCGTACCACCGCTCCCGACTCCTGCTCGACCTGGCGCATCTCGAGCACGACGGAACGGAACGAGCGACGCGGCGCGTGTGGGCGCGGCGCGCGCGCAAGAGCGTGCGGGCGGCGCTGCGCAGCGCCGCCAAAGTCGCCTGGCGCAGGGCCGAGGTGCTGCGGCTCGCCGGTCGCTACCACAGGCTGCTCGGGCATCCCGCTCGCGCCTACCGTCTCTTCGATCGCAGCGTCGACGTCGGCGAGCGGCTCGAGGCGCGACCGGAGACGGCACGCACGTACGCCGAGGCAGGCCGTCTCCTGTGCGAGCGCGCGCGGCCCGGCGAACGGTTCCGCGGTCTCGACGGGACGGCGTGCCTGGCGCACGCGCGCGCGACTTTCGAGCAACTCGGACTGACGTGGGATCTGGAACGTCTCGCCGAGCTCTGATCCGGCTATTTGCCCAGCGAGTGGGCAGTGCCTCGCAGGTGGGCGCCAAGCGCGGGGGTGCCGCCCCACGCCGATTAGGAATTGCCTTGCAATGACGAGCGATTTGGCACGGCACCTCCCTTGCAGTTGACACGGACCCCCTTCTCCCAAGTACGAACCCCGGGACATGATGAAACGTGCATGGCGATTTGGTGTGCGGAGCGCGGCCTCGACCGCGGCGGCCGTGGCTCTGCTGGCGCTCTTCGTCCCGCGCCCCGGGTGGGCCGGTTGCGACAACATCCCGACCGCGACCGGCGAGTTCCGCGCCGCCGTCGGGGCGATCACGGCGCCCTATGCGATCCCGGGACAGCTGCTGCAGATTCACGTCCGCCCGGCCGTGTGCGACGGCGCCTCACCGGGGCTCGGGACGCCGCCGGCGTGCACCAGCGACTCCGCGGTTCGGGTCACGCTGATTTTCGCTCCGGCCGACGACGCGCCGGTGAACGCCGTCGTGCTCGCCGCGAGCTGCGGCGATGCGGGCGACCCGAACTCGCTGCAGCATGGCGTCGACCAGTGGGCGGCCCTGCTCCAGCCTGGCGGGACGGCGACGTGTCTCTCCGGCGACGACGCGCAGCTCCACGTCGTGACGACGGATCTCGGCGGCGCGCAGGAATGTCGTCTGGGCTTTCGCTTCCCCGCCGCGACCGGACCGTCTCTCGCGTTGCCCGATACGCTCACGGGGCCGACGAGGATCGTCGTCGAGCCGATCGACGACGTCCTCCCGACCGATCTCGTCGGGACGCATTGTGCCGACGTCGCCGCGACCAAGCACCCCATCGCATGTGTCGACGAGCTGTTCCGGCTGGACGGGAGTTGCTTCACGCGGCCGGAGAACGTCAACGCGAAGTTCCCGAGCTTCACGGCGTTGCCGGTTCCCAACGACTTCGGCGCGATGCTCGGGCTCGCAACCGAGCCGTCCGCGCCGCGACCCGACCTGCGTCTCGCGCTCGATTCCCGCGGCAACTTGCTCGCGCCCATCGACTGGTCGCGGGTGCTCTGTCAGACGGACGCCGCGTGCCCGTTCACGGGATTTCCTCCACCGAAGCTGGTGAACGTGCTCTTCCCGCGGTCCATCGGCTCGGGCCTGGACGCCTCGGGACAGGATGCGGCACCCGGTGCTCCTCTCGTCATCCCGACGAGCGAGTTCACCTCCAGCCAGACGCTTCAAGGAGCCGAGCTCCCGCCGCTCTTCGACCCATTCTCGTCCTCGCCGGCGGGTTTGAGCGCGCTCAAACTCTTCGGGTCGACCGACGCCGTCCGCACCGTGATCCGCGTCCAGCTCGAGGCGCTCGGTCGCTGCAGCACCGACCAGAGCCCGTGCCTGAGCGATGCCGGCTGCGCTGCGGACGTCGCGCCGCAGACCTGCGTCCTCACGGCATCGCCTCTACGGTTCGGTGATTTGCGCTACTGCCGGCATCCGAACACGTGCCGCGCCCCGGAGGCGGGAGCATCGGTTGCTCTCGCGTCGGCTACGCTCGCAGCGCCGTCGGGCGGTCCGGCCGTCGTTCCTGCGGAGCTCTACCAGGCGGCGACCGACGGTTTCGTCCCGCTCGAGACGCTGAATCTCTGTCGTGAGTCCGACCAACTCACCTGCGTCCTGCGCGATGAGTCCTTGGGTGTCGACAGCAACGACGACGGGGATGCGAGCGATCCCGCGGTGCTGACGCTGCGCGAAAAGCGCAGCGGCCGGACGCTACCCCTCGGACTCGACGGCCGCGCCGAGGGCATCGCCGCTGCGCTGCTCCACGAGGGCCCGTCGCCGCTCGGTCCGTTCGGTGAGCCGATCCTCGTGCCGCCCGTGGAGCAAAGCGTGCGCCCCGCCGTCACCGCGAAGGGCGGCTGTGTCGCCTTGCTCTTTGCCGAGCCGTGGGAGAACGCAGCCGCGCTCGCCGGCACCGACGCCAACGAAGACGGCGAGGCGTTCAGCCCGATTCTCCGTGCCTTCTGCCGAAACCCTCTCGCCGAGAGCGGGGTCGAGGAGCTCGCGGTCGCGGCGGCGCGGACGGCCGGTGTCGGCGCGCACCTCGCCGCCTCGGCGGCGCCGCTGTTGCTCGAGAGTCCGCACGTACGCTCGTCGCTCCAAGGCGGGGGAGAGCCGATCGTTCTCGCCGATCAGCGCCTCTACGTTCTCCTCGACGAAGCCGCGAACACGCCGAAGACGACCCTGCGTGCGGACGTCGACTCCCACGGTATGCCGGGACACGCGCCGGTGTACCTGCCGGTCGTCTCCGGCGACGGCGGCGTGGTCTGCTTCAAGAGCCAAGGTGACCTCGTGGAGAGGTCGAGCTTTCCGAGCGGGGGCCGCATCGACGTCTACTGCCACGATTTCGCGCTCGGCCGCACCGACTTGATCACCCGCTTCCAAGCGCCGTCGAGCGGCGGGCTGCTCTGTTCGGGCGCGGTCACGCGCGCCAACAAATCCTCGTTCGCGCCGGCGCTGAGCGCCGACGCCACGCGCGTCTGCTACGAGAGCGACGCCACCAACCTGCTCGGACCCAACGGAGATACCAACGGCGTGCGGGACGTCTTCGTCTTCGACCGCGGTACGTGTCAGACGGCCCGTGTGAGCGTGACCGACGGCGGGGCGCAGGCGCGATTTCCCTCTCGCCGGTGCAACATCTCCGCGACCGGCGCGTTCGTCGCCTTCGAGAGCGATGCGCAGCTCGTGCCGGCGGACCAGGATTGGAGTGCCGACGTCTACGTCACGCCGCTCCTCGGTGGGAGCGACCCCGTGACGGACCCCATTCGGCCGGGGGCGCCCATCCTCGCGAGCGCCGGTGTGTCGGGGTGGGCAGGCAACCCCAGCCTCTCGGGAGACGGGAGCCGCGTCGCCTTCGAGGGCGTGAGCTCCGGCGTGACGACCGTCGTCGTTCGCGATCTCGGCGGTGGATCTCCGATCGATCCGCTGGGATTCGCGCTCGCCGGCCGGCGTCCGAAGCTCAGTCCCGACGGCCGCCTGCTCACGCTCGAGGTCAGCGGTGGCGACCACGACGACGACGATCCGTCCGAGGTGTTCGTCGTCGACCTCGCGACCTCGGCGCTGCGCGGCAAGGCGATCGCGCAGCCGGCGGCGCTCACCTCCACACTCGAGGACGTCCACGCCGAGTCGTTCGATGCCTCGCCGTCATCGGCGGCGTTCGCGTTCACCAGCCCGGCGGCACTGACTCCGGGCGACCTCGCGGGCGGACACGACCCCGAAGTGCACGTCCGCGATCGCGTCACCCGGCTGCTGAAGCGCGTCGGAAACGGCTCCGGATCGGCCGCGCTCTCCGCCGACGGCACGACGGTCACCTACGTCGCGCCCGTGTCCGGAGGGAAGGGCGTGTTTCGCTACGGTCCCGATCCCACCGCCGGCGTCGACCTCGATGGCAACGGTTCCGCGAAGGATCTCGTGCTCGCCGCGCTCGACCTGAGCGTACGGCCCGCCGTCCTCGACGTCGTCGGGGCGGCGAAGCAGGCGGCGATCGCCGGCACGACGGCGGCGTTGCTCAGCCCCGACGGCTCGGTGTTCGTCCGCTCGTGCGCCAGCGGCAGCTCATGCGACGTGACGCCGCTCGCCGCGAGCGACCGCGCCGCGGCGATCGCGGCCTCCGAGCAGGTCGTGTGCGTACTCCTCGAGGGGAGTGGAAACGTGGCGTGCGCGCGCGTCGGGACGTCGGCGCTGACGGACCTCGGGATACCCGGGAGTGCGCTCGCCGTGACCGGACGCTTCGTGGTCTTCACCACCCCGAGCGGTTCGTCCGCCCGGTTGCGCGTCTTCGCGCTTCAGGGCGACGCCTTCGTGCCGCTGTTCACCGGAGGGCTCGGAACCCGTCGCTTCGTCCTGAGCGAGAACGGCTTCGCCGCCTTCGATCGCTGCGAGCTCGACGCGGGCGAGGATCTGAACGGCGACGGGATCGAAGACGAGTGCACGCTCGCGCTCGTCGACCTCGGCACGGGCGAGCTGCTCGAGACCGGGGCCACCGTGCTCCCGTGCGCCTTGGAAGCGTGCGATCGCCGCTTTCCGTGGCGCCTCTTTCCGAGCGGGGAGCACGAGGATTCGGTGACGGTCCGTTTCCTCACGCTCGAGTGCCAGGAGGACGGAAGCTGCGCGGAGTGTGACGAGAGCTGCTCGCCGAACAACCGCAGCTGCGATCTCAACCAGAACGGCTCCTGCCGAGACGTCGTCGTCCGCGAGATCGATTTCAAGCAGCGGCAGCTACGATTCCTGACCCAGGTATCGGGGGACGTGACCGCCGACCCGCTCGCCGGGACCGGATCGGGCGGTGTCTTCAATCAAGGCGCGGTGTTCCCCTCGCTCGTCGGGCGGTGCGACGTCGATCGCGATCCCGCGACCGATCCCACCAGCACACCCTGCCAGACCGACGCCGACTGTGCCGCGGGGCTCGTCTGTGGACCGCCCTTCTCCGCGCTCGCGCTCAACGACGAGGACGGAGACGGCATCTTCGACCGGGACGACAACTGCCCGGACACTTTCAATCCGCAGCAGGAAGACGCGGACGGCGACGGCGTCGGCGACGCGTGCGACGCGTGTAATGGCGCCTGCCTCACCACCTCCGAGGTGTGTACGGATCTCGTCGACAACGACGGCAATGGTCTCGTCGATTGCCGCGATCCCGCGTGCGCCTGCGGCGCGATTACCGACGGCGTCGGCACGATCAGCTACCGCCCGCCCTTCCGCAAGCACCCCCATCGCGACGTCTTCGTGTTCCAGGGGAACGTGCAGCCGGCGACGCCCATCGATCCCGAGAACGAGGTCGTCGCCGTGCAAGTCTCGAACGCCGACGGCGTGATCGTCCAGGGCACGATACCCGCCGGTACGCTCAGGCACAGAGGACACAAAGTCGTCCACTTCCACGGCCCGGGAGCGAGCGGCAGCACCGCCGAGCTCGTCGATTTCGAGATCCAAGCCGTGCGCGGGCACTTCCGCCTTCGGGTGCGGTTCGATGGTGACCTTTCGCGAGCGACGCTGCCGGGAATGATGGTCCAGTGGGTCATCGGTGACGACGTGTTCTCCAATGACGCCACGTGGCTCCGGACTCCCAAGGGCTGGAGCCTGCCGCTGCCCCGGAACTGACGTCACAGCCCATGCGCCGTGGGTCGGCCGACACGCGCGGCGCGGCGCCGGCCGAGGCTCGAGGACGGGTGCTCGTCGAGCGTGCTCGTCATGACGGTTCGCTCGGAACCGCCCTGGTGCTGACGGCGGCGTCGGCGGGCCTCTATGCGCTGGCGTTCCCACCGGTGCGTGCCCGGGCGTTGGCGTGGGTTGCGCTCGTACCGCTGCTCGCGGCGATCCGCGACGCCTCGTTGCGGCGCCGCCTCGGCCTCGGCCTACTCTGGACGCTCGCGGTGGGCTGGGGCGTCGGCACCTGGATGCCGGGTGCAGTGTCGGGCTACTTCCACCAGCCGCTCACCGTCGGCGTCGGTCTCTTCGTGCTCGTGACCGGCGCCATGGCCGCTCCCTACTACATGGCGTTCGCCGCCGCGTACGCGCCGCTCGCAGCGCGCTGCGGTGCTGCAGGGCCGTTGCTCGCGGCGGCCGCCTGGGCCGGCGCCGAGCTGGCGCGCGGAAGGCTGCTCAACGGCACGCTCCTCTACCTCGGCAATTCGCCATGGGCGACCTTTGGATACTCGCAGGCGGGGATCATCAGGATGATCCAAGTGGCTTCGCTGACGGGCGTGTACGGCATCTCCTTCGTGCTCGCCGCCGTGAACGCCGCGGGCGCCGAGATCGCCTGTGCCGTCGTGCGCGAGCGTCGCGTCGAGCGCCGGGCATGGACGGGGCTCGGGCTCGCGATGGGTACGCTCGGGCTCGCGCTCGCCTTCGGCACGCTGATCCTGCGCTCGGCGGAGAGCCTCGCCACGGGCGCCGCGCCGGTTCCGATCGCGATCGCGCAGGCCAACCTCGGTGCCGCCGCACGCTGGGGCTCCGAGGGACCGGCGCGTACGCTCGATGCCTATCTGCGGCTCACGTTCGAGGCGTTCGATCGCGGCCGTCCGCGGATCGTCTTCTGGCCCGAGGCGGCGCTGACCTTCTTTCTCGAACAGGACGAGCTCTACGGCCGCGCGCTCACCGCCGCGCTCCGCCCCTACGATGCCGAGCTGGTGATCGGCGCGCCGCGGGCCGCGGGTCCCGACGGCACCGCGCCCTACACGAACAGCGTCTATCTGCTCGCCGCCGATGGCACGCTCGTCGCGCGCTACGACAAACAATACCTGCTGCCGTTCATGGAGTACTTCCCGTTGCGCCTCGAGCTGGCACGCCGTCGCTTCGGCCGCATTCGCGAGTTCACCCCGGGCGAGCCGACGCCGCCCCTCCCGACACGCGCCGGCAACGCCGGCGTCCTGGTCTGCAACGAGGCGTTGCTGCCGCACGTCGCGGCGCGACGCATCGCCGAGGGCGCCGTCTACCTCGTGAACCCGTCGAACGACAGCTGGGTGCCGGACGCCGGCTTCGCCTGGCAGCAATTCGACATCGTCTCGCTGCGCGCCGTCGAACAACGCACGTACCTGGTCCGCGTCTCGGATTCGGGTCCGTCGGGCGTCGTCGATCCGCTCGGGCGCGTCGTCGCGCACACCGCAGCGCTCACGCGCGACGTACTCCTCGCGTCGATCGTCCCAAGCAGCGGACGATCGTTCTACGCGAGTGTGGGAGACCTGTTCGGAGGGGGCTGCCTGCTGACCACCGCGCTCGCCCTGATCCGCTGCCGTCGGCGCGGTTGAGGCCGCGGGACGCTCGTGTTCTACCTACCGGCAGGCGGAGTCTCGAAGATGCGAGTATCCATTCCGTACGCGTTGCTGTGCACGCTCATCGGGCTCGCGATCGGCTGGCTTCCAATCCTGGTGCACGGGCCGATCCCGGAGAAGTACAACATCCTCTACATCCGTGGCGCGATCGCGGTGTGGGGCTGGTACACCGCGCGCTTGTCGATCGGCTTCGTCGTCGGCATCACGCGCTGGCCGCCGCGCTGGTACGTGCGCGGCCCGCTGTGCGGGCTCCTGATGTTGTTCCCGCTCAGCCTGGTGTCCCTGGCGACGCCGGGGTGCGGAGCCCCATGCATGGGCCTGAACCTCACCACGGCGACGGCGATCGGCACGACCGTCGCCGGCGTCGCCTACCTCTTGACCGGTCGGCATCGCGGCGAGTAGCAGGTCTCCGAGCATGCGCGGCCTCCTCGTCTCGGATCTCCACTACGCGCTCAAGCAGTTCGATTGGGTGCACGACGTCGCCGATCGCTTCGACCTCGTCGTCATCGCGGGAGACTCTCTCGACATCTCGTCGGTCGTGGCGCTCGGCGCGCAGATCGTCGTCGTGTCGAAGTATCTGCGGCGCCTCGCCGAGCGGACGCGGGTCGTCGCCAGCTCGGGCAACCACGACCTGAACGCGCGCGCCGAGGACGGCGAGCGCGTTGCGACCTGGCTCGCGAAGGGGAGAGTGCCCGGCGCACTGACGGACGGCGACTATGTCGAGATCGACGACACCTCGATCACCATCTGCCGCTGGTGGGACGGCCCGCTCGGCTGCGCCGACGTCGGCCGTCAGCTGGCGCGCGACGCCGCGCGCCGACGGCGGCGGTGGATCTGGGTCTACCACGCCCCGCCCGACGCCTCTCCGGTGAGCTGGACCGGCAGCAAGTACTACGGCGACGCCGAGCTCGTGGACTGGATCCGGCAACATCGCCCCGACGTGGTGCTCACCGGGCACGTCCATCAGTCGCCCTTTCGCCAGGGCGGCTCCTGGGTGGATCGCATCGGCGACACCTGGGTGTTCAACGCCGGGCGGCAGCCGGCGCCGAGCCCGGCGCACGTGATCTTCGACACCGCCGCACGCACGGCGATCTGGTCCTCGCTCGCGGGCGCCGAGATCGTGAGGCTCGACGAGCCGCTGACCCGACCGGTCGCCGCGTTCACTCCACCGTAGGATCCGGGCAGCGATCGGAACCCGGCGACGCCTCGGCCTCCTGGTGGTGGGAGAGGCTCTCGAGCACCTCGTCGACGATCGCGAGGTGATCGCCGCTGCCCTCGAACTGGCGCTTCACGTCGACGAGGTACGTGGTGACGAAGTGCAGCCGGCGGGCGAGCAGGCGTGACAGCTCGAGAGCGATCTCGGGATTCGAGCGCAGGAAAGCGAGCGGATCCTCGGCGACGTGGAATGTGCATGCCTCGAGCGCGCGCACGGTCGCCGTATGGGGGACGTCGAGCAGCGTCGAGACCTCCCCGAAGAAAGCCCCTGGCTCGGACGCGGTGTTGATCTGCACGTCCCCCTTCACGACCTCGATGACGCCGCTGGCGAGGACGTAGAGCACCCCGGATCGCGTCCCCTCCGCGAGGATCGTTTCACCGGCGGCGAACGTGCGCAGCGGAAGGCTCCGGCAGCGGTCGAGCACCGATGGCGTTGGTATCGCTCCCCTGCCGGCGTCGTCGGTCATGGTCATTGAGGTTGCATACCGCCAGCGCCGCGCTCGGTCGAGCCCGGGGGCCGCGACCTACCTGCCGTGGCGGCCGACGACCAAGTGATAGGCCTGCGTGCGATTGGTCTCGAGGAAGTGGTGCGAGCTCCACAGGTAGAGCAGGAACGCGCGCACGGCGACCTCTCCATGGCGCGCCGCGAGTTCCACCCGCGCACGCTCCAGGGCCCGCGCCCAATCGCGGACCGTGTAGGCACAGCTCGGGGTGTCGTCCGCCAGCTCACGGACGTCGAAGCCGGCTGCGACCAGCGCCGCGATCAGCTTCCCGAGCTCCACGTAGCCGCTCACGCCCGGGAAGATGTACTTGCGTAGGAAGGCGCCCGCGAGCCGGCCCTCGCGGGTAGTCACGAAGTCGGCGTACATGCGCGCGTCGGGCTTCAGGTGGTGGGCGAGGAAGCGCCCGAGGTAGCGGTAGTCCGGCATATGCTCGAGGCTGCCCATGAACACGGCGCCGTCGAACGCACGTGCGGGCCGGTAGTCGAGGAAGTCGACGCATTCGACACTACACGGCAGTCTCTTCGCACTGATGAGGTCGGAGACGAACGTGTGCTGGTGGCGCGAGAGCGTGATTCCGTGGACGCGGATCCCCTGCGCGCCGGCGTACTCGAGAAACGATCCCCAGCCGCACCCCGCGTCGAGCACGTGCATGCCGGCGCGCAGGTCGAGCGCGTCGATTGCGAACTGGAGCTTGCGCCGCTGGGCGGCGCCCAGGTCTTCTTCGGGCGTCGCGTAAAAGCCGTGCGTGTACGATCGCGAGGGGTCGAGCCAGGCGAGGAAGAACGGCGGTGGACGATCGTAGTGGTGCGCGATCGACTGGCGATTCAGGCGCCGGCGGTCGAGCGCGAAGCGGAGCCACACGAGCGCTCGACGCAGCCGCGAAGCGCGACCGAGATCGAGGTGATCGGTCACGAACAGCGCTTGTCGAAGATCCCCCTCGACGTCGAGCTCCTGACGGAGGTACGCCTCGGCGAGCGCCAGATGGTCGCCGCGCAGTAGCGCGCCGACGGCCCCGGCGGAGTGAAACACGACGCGCGCGCGTTTCGGATCGTCACCGATCGTGATCGCATCGCCGTCGGGGGTCTCGACGGTGAGACTCGCGCCGGCGGCGGCCATGCGCGCCGCGAGCGCGGCCAGCGGCGACGCTCCGGAAGGCGCGGAGCGGCGGACCATCACGCCACGTGGCGAATCACGAGTCCCTCCGACTATGGCATCGGGTCGCAGATGACTTCACCTCGACGGTGGGGCTTCGATTCCTGGGTCGGGAAGATGTGGAACCACGACATGACGACGTCCTCCTCGCGACGAGCGGTCGTCTGCGCGTCGAGAGCGGCGACATGATGCCGAGCGGGTGGCCGTCTGTCCACCATGCAACGCTCGTCAACGGCGTCGCCGACCGGCTAGAGTCGCGCGCGTGAGCGTCACGGCACGAGTGCAACGCTACGACTGGCCGGCGATCGCCGCCGCGTTGGACGCGCAGGGATGGGCGCGCCTGCCGCGGCTCGTGACGGCGCGCGAGTGCGCTGCGTTACGGAAGCTCTACGCGCGTGACGGACGCTTCCGCTCGACGGTCGACATGGCACGCCACGGCTTCGGGCGCGGCGAGTATCGCTACTTCGCGCGCCCGCTCCCGCCGCTCGTCACCGCGCTGCGAAACGCGCTCTACCGGCCGCTCGCCGCGACGGCGCGCGAGTGGGCGCGTCGGCTCGGGCGTGACCCCGAGCAATTCCCGCGCACGCTGCGTGGCTTTCTCGCGCGCTGCCACGGCGCCGGCCAGCGTCGCCCGACGCCGCTCCTCCTGCGCTACGTCGTCGGCGACTGGAACGCGCTCCACCAGGATCTCTACGGCGCGGTCGCCTTTCCGCTCCAGGTGCTGACCGTCCTCTCCGAGCGCGGCACGGACTACGAGGGCGGCGAAGTCGTGCTCGTCGAGCAGCGGCCGCGCGCGCAGTCGCGGGCGACGGCCTTCACACTCACCCGCGGCGAGGGTCTGATCTTCACCAATCGCGAGCGGCCGGTGCGCGGTGTACGCGGCGACTACCGGGTCGCGATGCGCCACGGCGTGAGCGCGCTCACACGCGGGGAGCGGACGACGCTCGGGATCATCTTCCACGACGCGCAGTGAACGCCGTGGGCGGTCACCACTGTTCGTAGCGGACGGCGCGGCGCTCGTAGCCGGCGGCACGTAGCGCTTCGCGCAGGCGCCGGACGAGGTCGCCGACGGCGCAGATCCAGAAGTGCCGCGTGCGATCCGCGTCCGCCCGCACGTAGCGATCGAGGACGAGCGCCTCGAGCTTCGGGTTTTCGCCGGCGGCCGCCCCCGCTCCGGCGAGAACGGGCTCCCACGAGAAGCGCGGATGCGAGCCGGCGAGAGCGGCGAACTCGTCGCGAAAGAGGAGATCCGCCTCGCTAGGCGCACCGTGCAGCACCTGAACGCGATGCTCGCCGCCGCGCGCGAGCACACGGCGTACCATGGCGCGGACGGGCGCGATGGCGGTGCCGTCGGCGACGAAGACCATCGCGGCAGGCGGCGGCGCGTCCACCATGAACGAGCCGAACGGCCCCTTGAGGTCGAGCGTCGCGCCGACGGCGAGCGAGAAGAGGTACCGCGAGCCGACGCCGGCGGGGACGAGATCGACGCAGATCTCGAGCAGCTCGTCCTCCGGGTCGGAAGCGAGGGAGTACGGCCGCACGAGCGGTGGGCTCTCCCCGACCGGCAGCGCCAGCGAGACGAACCGGCCGGCCTGGAACGGCATGCGTGCGCCGCCGTCGAGCCGCAGGAAGAGCGAGCGCGTCGACGGCGTCCACTCGCGAATGCGCTCGACGACGGCCTGGTAGCGTTCCGTCGGCATCGTCCGCGCTCAGCTGTTGACGTTGAACTTCGGGATCACGATCGTGACGTCGCCCTTCGCGACCGCCTGGCAGCCGAGGCGCGAGTGCATCGTCAGACCCGGCGCGGTGTCGAGCCGGTCCATCTCGTCGTCCTGCATCTCGGAGAGGTTCCCCTCCCCTTCCTTCACGATCACGTGACAGGTCGTGCACGCGCACTTGCCGCCGCACGCGTGTTCGAGATGCACCTTGTGACCGAGCAGGACGTCGAGGATCGACCCCGGCTCGCCGTCGTGGCTGAACGGCGCGTCCGCGGGTGAGAACTCGACGGTCTGATCGGGCTCACCGGATTCGTGGATGACGTGAATTTTGGGCATGACGAGTGTGTCTCGATCAGATCCGGGAGGCACCGGCGTCACGTTGCGCGCGTTGGCGCAACTCGACGCGCCGGATCTTCCCGCTCACAGTCTTCGGCAACGCCGTGATGAACTCAACCTGGCGCGGATACTTGTACGGTGCGGTGACCCCCTTGACGTGTTCCTGCAGCTCGCGCGCGAGCGCCTCGGAGCCGGCGAAGCCGGGACGCAAGACCACGTAGGCCTTGACGATGGCTCCGCGCACCGCGTCCGGCGCGGCGACGACCGCCGACTCGAGGACCGCCGGGTGCTCGAGCAGGGCGCTTTCCACCTCGAAGGGACCGATACGGTAGCCCGCCGAGATGATGACGTCGTCGGCGCGGGCGACGAACCAGAAATAGCCGTCCTCGTCGGCGTAGGCGCGGTCGCCGGTCACGTACCACTCGCCGCGACGGCACGCGGCGGTCTCGCCGGGGTTCTTCCAGTACTCGAGGAAGAGCGACGGCGGATGCCCGTGCACGACGAGGTCGCCGGTCTCGCCCGCGGGGAGGTGCTTCCCTTCTTCATCGATGATGGCGAGCGTGTGACCGGGAAACGGCTTCCCCATCGAGCCCGGGCGGATCGCCATCCCGGGGAGGTTGCCGGCGAGGAGGATGCTCTCGGTCTGCCCGTAGCCGTCGTGAATGACGACCCCGTACGCGTCCTTCCACGCCTGGATCACCTCGGGGTTCAGCGCCTCGCCGGCGCCGACGCAGTGGCGCAGGCGCGGCAGCTTCCAGCGCGAGAGGTCCTGCTTCACGAGCAGGCGGTACTCGGTGGGAGGAGCACAGAAGACGCTCACCTCGTAGTCGTCGAGGAGCTGCATCTCGCGCTCGGGATCGAAGCGGCCGCCGTACATGAAGACCGGGACACCGTGGTTCCACGGCCCGAAGAGCACGCCGTAGGCGGCTTTCGCCCAGCCGGTATCGGCCGTCGTCCAGTGCAGATCGGTGCGGCGGAGATCGAGCCAGTACTGCCCGGTGTAGGTGTGCGCGAACGTGTAGGAGTGGGCGTGCAGGACGGCCTTCGGGTCCTTGGTGGTACCGGAGGTGTAGAAGCAGAGCGCCGGCTCGTCGCTGCGGGTCGCGATCCGGGTCCACGCGCGTGATCCGGCGCGCTCGGCGGCGTGGAAGTCGACCCAGCCGGCGGGCGCATCGATCGCGATCTTCACCGCCAGCGCCGGGCAGTCGGCGACGACGGATTCGACCTCGTCGACGTTGGCCCGCATCGTGACGATCGCGCGCGCGCCGCTGTGGTTGGCGCGAAAGCCGACGTCCTTGGCGCGCAGGCTCGCCGTGCACGGAATCGCGAGGGCACCGAGCTTCAAACAGGCGATGAACGCGACCTGCCATTCGGGCATGCGCGGCAGCATGAGGAGGACCGGATCGCCGCGCCGGACACCGAGGCCGGCGAGCGCGTTCGCGAAGCGGTCCGAGCGCTGCTTGAAGTCCCAGAACGTGTGGCGTTCGCTCGTCCCGTCCTCGCGCGCGTAGAGGAGCGCGAGACGGCTGCGGTCGGCCGCGAAGACGTCGACCGCGTCGTAGCCGAAGTTGAACTCGCTCGGCACGTTCCACTGAAACGCGCCGTAGAGTTGAGAGTACGATGCCATTCGCTATCTCGCGCCCACTCGGACGCGACCCTTCCGCGCCGACGCCTCGATGTACTTCTTACTGACCGGCGAGAGATCGTGGAAGCCGACGCGGGTCTCGATGAGCGCGAAGGTCGTGGCACGCTCGGCGTCCGCGAGGGCGTCGCGGAATTCGCCGATCGTCTCGGCGACGTACCCGACGCCGCCCCAGCAGCGGGCGAGCTCGGCGTACGGCCAATTCGGGATCGTGAGGAGGTCCTCGCGCTCGGCGATCGGTCGGAAGATACCCCAGCCGCCGTTGTTCATGAGGATCACGATCGGGCGTAGACCGTAGCGCGGCGCCTGCGCGATCTCGGGGCCCGTCATCTGAAAGGCGCCGTCGCCGCACAGGACGATCGGCCGCTGCCCGCTGCCGATCTCGGCGCCGAGCGCGCCCGGGATGCCGAAGCCCATCGACGCGTAGTATCCCTGCGCGAGGTAGCCGCCACCGCCCTCCACCCGAACGTCGAGCCCGGCGAAGAGCATGTCGCCCGACTCGGCGATCACCGCGTAGCCGCGCTTGCCGGCGAGGAAGCGGTTGAGCTCGCGCAACATGTCGGCGACGGTGACGGCGAAGCGGGGCGCGCGCGCCGCGCCGCGCAGGTTGTCGGCATAGCGGACGCGCTCGACGTGGCGGCGCAGGCGCTCGCGGCGCAGCGTGCGCACGAAATCGCGGACGCCGACGTCGGTGTAGGTGTGGAAGCTCACGTTGACGCGGTTGCCGACGGCCCAGATCGACCGTCCGCGGGTGATCTGCGGCGGGCGGCTGCCGAGGTTCATGTCGGTGAGGAGCGTGCCGAGGTTGAGGACGAGGTCGGCGGCGTCGACGCGGGCGCGGATCGGCGCCGGGCTGAGCGGACCGATGTGCACGCCCATGTACTGCGGGTGGTCCATCGGGAATGCGCCCTTCCCGAGGACGGTCGTCATGCACGGCGCGCCCATCTGCTCGACGAGGCGCACGACGTCACGCCTGATCTTGTAGCGGAAGGTCTCGATGCCGACGATCACCGCCGGCTTCTTCGCGGCGTTGAAACGGGTCGCGGTCTCGCGCGCCGCTTCCGCGGTCTTGCGCTCGTCGGAGCGCGCGAAGTCGAGGACGCCGTCCCAGGCACGGATGGACTCCGGCACTGCGATCGTGCGCTCGACCATGTCGCGGTGGATCTCGAGGTAACCCGGCCGCTGCTCGCGCCAGATCGTCCGCAGCACGTGGTCGACGTCCTCGGCAACGCGCCGCGTGTCGTCGAGGACGCGCGCCGCGCAGGTGAGCTCGTCGTAGATGCGGAACTGCGACTCGATCTCCTTCGCCTGGTGATGGATGAGCTGCCCGAGCTTCCGCTCCTCCTCGCCCGGGCCACCGCTGACCACCAGGATCGGCACGCGCTCGGAGAACGAGCCCGCGACCGGATTCACCATGTTGAGGCCGCCGGCACCGTACGTCACACAGACGACACCGATGCGGCCGGTCGCGCGCGCGTAACCGTCGGCGGCGAAGCCGACGCCGGGCTCGTGCGAGAGCGTGACGATGCGCATGCCACGCGGTCGTCCGAATTTGAAGAAGAGGTTGATGACGAGGTCGCCGGGGATGCCGAAGAGATGCGTGACGCCGATCTTCTGGAGGTACGCGACCAGGAAGTCGCCGACGCGCATGCGCGCGCGCATCATGCGAAGAACTCCTCGACGTCGCCGGACGTGACCTCCACACTGACGATCTCGCTGTTGCGGTAGACGCGCAGGGCGATGCGGTCGCCCGGACGGTGCGACCACAGGCGCTCGTAGAGCTCGCGCCGGCTCGCCACCTCCTGATCGTCGATCGCGAGGACGACGTCACCTTGGGTGAGCCCCGCCTGCTCCCCCGGCGCGTCCGCGAGCAGCCCGGCGATCACCACGTGACTACGCAAGGTGTAACAGTAGAGGCCGAGCCAGGCCCGCGACGCACGGCTCGGCCGCCGGCCGAAACGCAGCAACTCCTCGCGGTGATCGCGGTAGCACTCGATCGGGATCGAGAGCGAGAAACGGCCGATCTCGTTCAGGTTGAGCGAAACGATGCCGACCAGCCGACCGTGAACGTCGATCAGCGGGCCGCCGCCGAGACCGGGGTTCATCGCGGTGGTGAAGATCGCGCGATCGAGCATGTACTCCCAGTTGGCGTCGAAGGGGCCGACCGACGTGATCCCGCCCGAGCTCGCCCGCCGCCCACCGTCGCCGACACTGGCGACGATGAACACCTCGTCGCCGGCGGCGATCTCCGGCGGCGTGCGCACCGGCAGCGACGGTAGGCTCACCGCGGGGACCTTGAGGAGCGCGACCCCGGTCGCGAAGTCCTGCGCGATCACCTCGCCGAGCAGCTCGCGCCCGTCGACGAGCGTCACCTGCGCCGACTGCGCGCCGAGCACGATGTAGTTCACGGTGAGGATGAGGCCGCCGGGATCGACGAGCGTTCCGGTGCCGGCGCGTTCGGTTCCGAGGACGGCCGCCGACGGATGGGTGTCCGGCACCTCGACGTGGAGATGGACGGTCGCCGGCAGGGTCTCTTCGAGCAAGCGAACGGAGGCGTTCATGGGGCGATGCGGGAGGTGCGCTTGCGCGGGCGGAGCACGCTCTCTATGAGAAACACTCCCATGCACACCCGCGAGCTGCCGCTCAAGTTGGCGCCGTGGGCGCTCTTTCGCGTCCTCGCCCGCAAGGAGCGACCGTTCTTCATCGACGCCGGACGTCCGTGGGGCAACGAGTGGATTTCCTCTATGGGATTCGGCCCGCGGATGCAATTCCAAGTCCGTGCGGACGCCGCGCGCGCCGCGTTGCCCGCGCTCGCCGACGCGCTCGCGACGATCGCCCCCGGGAGGGCCGCGGCCGCGCGGCCGCGTTCCGTGCCCTTCGCCGGCGGCGCGATCGTCGCGCTCGCCTACGAGACCAAGAACGAGATCGAGCGGCTTCCGCAGTCGCAGCGCGAGGACGCCGGCGCACCGCGACTGGTCGCCGCGATCTACGACGCCGTCGTCGCGTACGACCATCACCGCGGACGGTACGTGGTCGCGAGCTGGCACCTCGATGCGGCGGCGCTCGCACGTTACGCCGACGAGGTGATGGACGCCGCGGCTGCGGCCGACGACGACGGCATCGTAGCCGGCAACGCGGCATACGCTGCCGACGCCGGCCTCGGTCCCGCTGCGCTCACCACGAGCCTCGATCGCGACGCCTACGCGGCGCGCGTCGAGCGCGTGCGCGCCTACATCGCGGCGGGCGATCTCTACCAGGCGAACCTCAGCATGCGCCTCGAGACGCCGCTCGTAGGCAGCCCGCTCGCGATCTACGGGCGGCTGCGCGCCGCGCAGCCGGTACCCTTCGGTGCCTATCTCGATCTCGGCGACGCATGCGTGCTGTCGAATTCTCCGGAGCTCTTCCTCCGCCGCCGCGGCGAGCACATCGAGACGTGTCCCATCAAAGGGACGCGCCGCCGCGGGCGCGACGCGGCGACGGACGCGCGCCTGGCCGACGAGCTCCGGCGCGACGCGAAGGAGCGCGCCGAGCACGTCATGATCGTCGACCTCGAACGCAGCGATCTCGGCCGGGTGTGTCGCACCGGCAGCGTGCACGTCGAGCGCCTCGCCGAGCTCGCGACCTTTCGCACCCTCCACCACCTCGTCACGACCGTCCGCGGCACGCTGCCGCGCGAGGTCGGCATCGCCGAGCTGCTGCGCGCCACTTTTCCGGGCGGGTCGATCACCGGCGCACCGAAGATTCGCGCGATGGAGATCATCGACGAGCTCGAGCGCGGCCCGCGCGGCTTCTACACCGGCGCGCTCGGCTGGATCGACGCCAGCGGCGACCTCGACCTGAACGTCGCGATTCGTACCGCGGTCGCCGCGGGCGGCCGGCTGGTCTACTCGGTGGGAAGCGGCATCGTCGCCGACTCGGAAGCGGGGCGCGAGCACGACGAGTGCCGGCTGAAAGCGGACGCCTTCGTGCGCGCCCTGGGCGCGGAGAGCGTCACGGATGACAGCAGCGAGGCACCGGCGCGCGCGACCGGCGCGGCGCACGCCGGCGAGCGGCGCGCCAGTTGAACGCGCGGACGCGCAGTTCTCGCCCGCGGCGCGGGCGGACGCACGAGCGGGGGATGGTCGTGCTCGTGAACGACCGCCTGCAGCCGGCGGCACACGCCGCGATCTCGGCGCTCGATCGCGGCTTTCTCTACGGGGACGGGCTCTTCGAGACCGTGCGGACGTACCGCGGGCGCCCCTTCGGACTCGAGCAGCACCTTGCGCGCCTGGCGCGCTCGGCGCGCGCCTTTCGCATCCCCTTCGAGCGCGACCCGGCGTACTGGCGGCCACGCGTCGCGCGCCTGCTGCGTGCGAACGCACTCGATGCGTCCGACGCGGCGGTGCGACTCACGGTCTCGCGCGGTGTCGGCCCGCTCGGACTCCTCCCGCCGCCGGGGCTGCGGCCGACGACGTTGCTCGTCGCCTCCGCGATCGATGCCCGTTTGCGCGCGGCGCAGGCGCGCGGTGTCGGCGTCTGCTTCTTCCCCTATCGGCTGGTGACCGCGACGTTGCCGAGCCACAAGACGCTGCACTACCTGCCGGCCGTACTCGGCAAGATGCTCGCGGCCCGCGCGCGCGCCTTCGAGGCCCTCTACCTGAGCGCCGACGACAGCGTGCTCGAGGGCACGACGAGCAACGTCTTCGTGGTACGGGGGGGCATCCTGATCACACCGCCGCTGCACGGCATCCTGCCGGGGGTCACGCGCCGCTTTCTCGCCGCGGTCGCGCGCCGCGCCCGCATCCCGCTCCGCGAGGGGCCGATTGCACGCCGCGAGCTGCTCGCGGCCGACGAGGTGTTCCTCACCGCGTCGACGATCGAGGTGCTGCCCGTCGTCCGCGTCGAGCGCCACGCGATCGGCCGCGGCGTACCCGGAGCGGTGACGCGTCGGCTCCAGGAAGAGTACGCCCGCCTCGTCGCCGCGACGCTCGCGCGTCCGCTCAGAAGTCGCGCGCCCAGCCGAAGCGCGTCCGGCGCCAGTCGGCGGCACTGACGAAGACGTCGTCGCCGATCGCGATCTGGACGGTCATCGTCGGCAGCGTGGCGCCGGCGAGGTCCGCGTAGGCCTGCACATCGAAGTGGTAGCGACGCTCCCGCCGCACCAACGAAACCCTGAAGAGCCCGTTTCGCCGGCCCCTCCCCGACGCGGCGGCGCGGTCGAGGAACGTCGCGCGACGCGCGCTCGAGAGATCCCCCGGGAGGAGCGTCGCGTGATAGAGCACGCCGTCGGCATTGCGGAGGACGATCGCGAATCCCTCGCCGACGGGATCGATCGGCGTCGCCGGAGTGATCGCGCCGTGCATCCGCAGCACGTCGAGGCGCCCCGGGCGAAAGCGGATCAGTGCGGGATCACCCAGAACCGGGCGGCTGGCATGCGAGGCGATCGCGGCCAAGCCGGCGACGACCATGCCGAGGGTGAGGACACGTACGACGCGAAGCGGGCGCACGCGCTTCCGGGGAGCGATTTGCATGCCACGACGACACCGGGCGCAGCGCTGCGATCGCGGCCGGTGCCGCTTGCGTGTCTGCAACGGCCGGGCGACGACGTGCAGCCGAGCGCGATTCCCTCAGAGCAACAAGTACGGCGCGACCATCATCCCGAGCGTCAGCAGAACCGACATGGCGGCGAAACTCGCCCTGCCGACCGTCTCCGCCCCGGCCTTCACCTTCCCCCAGAACGTCTTCGGTGCCTCGTCTTGGAACGCCACCTCACCGTAGCGCTCAGGCTCGCCCGGCGGATCGTCGGTGAGGAGCGCGTCGGGGTCGGTGGTGCGCTCCCCCGCGATCTCGTTCCGCCAGCGCGTCTCGGCGTCGTCGAGGTTGCCGTTGATCGTCGACGGCGAGTCGTCGTCGAAGAACGGGTCGTGCCGCGGCTGCGATGCCGGCGGCCCGCAGCCCGTGATCACGACGCCGATGATCGCGGCCGTGAGAAACCGCGTCACGCGCTCGCGATTTGGATTCCCCACCCCGCGAAAGCTATAGTCCCATCCTTCCACGCGCACAATCGCGATCGCGCTCGGGAGGGCTCATGCGCGTCTACGTCGAGGACGTCGCGCGACACGCAGACGAGGAAGTGACGTTGCGCGGGTGGCTCTACCATCGGCGCTCGAGCGGCAAGCTCCACTTCCTCCTCGTGCGTGACGGCACCGGCACGATGCAATGCGTGCTGTTCGTGAAGGACGTGTCCGCCGAGCTCTTCGAGCGCGCCGCGCATCTTCCCCAGGAGTCGTCGCTCGAGGTGACGGGGACGGTGCGCGCCGACGCGCGCTCGCCGCTCGGCTATGAGCTCGCGGTGCGCGAGCTGCGCGTCCTGCAGGAGGCGGCGGAGTATCCGATCACCCCGAAGGAGCACGGGCCCGCGTTCCTCCTCGACCACCGCCACCTGTGGCTGCGGTCGTCGCGCCAACACGCGATCATGCGGATACGCGCGAGCGTGGTGCGCGCCTGCCGCGACTACTTCGATCACCGCGGCTTCACCCTGCTCGACGCCCCGATCTTCACGCCCGCGGCCTGCGAGGGGACGACGACGCTCTTCGGCGTCGACTACTTCGGGACCCCCGCCTACCTGACGCAGAGCGGCCAGCTCTACATGGAAGCGGGCGCGATGGCCTTCGGTAAAGTGTACTGCTTCGGGCCGACATTTCGCGCCGAGAAGTCGAAGACGCGGCGCCACCTCACGGAGTTCTGGATGATCGAGCCCGAGGTCGCGTTCGCGGACTTGGACGACGACATGACGCTCGCCGAGGATTTCCTCGTCGAGGTGGTGGGACGAGTCGTCGCGGAGCGCCGCGCCGAGCTCGCGGTGCTCGAGCGCGACGTCACGCCGCTGGCGCGCGTCCAGAAGCCGTTTCCGCGGTTACGGTACGAGGAGGCGCTCACGCTACTCGCCACCGCGGGGAAGCCGCTAACCTTCGGCGACGACTTCGGCGGCGACGAGGAGACCGTACTCTCGCAGCGCTTCGACCGGCCGGTCATGGTGCACCGCTATCCGGCCGCGTCGAAAGCCTTCTACATGAAGTCCGACCCCGCCGATCCGCGCCTCGCGCTCTGCGTCGACGTCCTCGCGCCCGAGGGCTACGGCGAGATCATCGGCGGCGGGCAGCGCGAGGACGATCTCGCCGCGCTCGAGCGTCGCATCGCCGAGCACCACCTGCCCGCCGAGGCGTTCGGCTGGTACCTCGACCTCCGCCGCTACGGCAGCGTGCCGCATGCCGGCTTCGGCATGGGCATCGAGCGCATGGTCGCGTGGCTGTGCGGCCTCCACCACGTCCGCGAGACGATTCCCTTCCCGCGCATGCTCGAGCGGCTGACGCCGTAGAGCCGTAGGCGAGACGCGCGTCGATCTGCTGCATCTCCTCGAGGATCTGCGAGACGCCTATCCCGGCGCACTCGAGGAAACGATCCTCACCGAGATCATCGCCAACTCGCTCGACTCGGGTGCGAGCCTGATGCCGCGGGAATATCAGCGGTTGCCGCCGCCGGCTCCGTTGGAGTCGCACCCGCAGTCGCTGCCGTTGTCACCGGGATCTCCGGCTTGGGCGTGATCTTCGTACCCTTGTCCTTCGGCTGTGCCGACCCGCAGCCGTTCTGCTCGATGCGCTTCGCCGCCATCTCCGCCGTGTAGCACAGAGGTGCGAGGCCGGGTTGCGCACCGTAGTAGGTGTCGAATAACGCGACGCGGCTTGTCTTGGCCCCTTCGACTGCTACGAACGGGCCCGAGCCGCACCGCGAAACAGAGCGCGAGCGGTCCGCGCAGCGGGCATGCCGCGGCGCAACCACCTTCACCACCACGCGGAAGCGCGCGAACGCGAGGAGGTTACCCATGGCGACGAGATCATCTCTCGGCAATGGGGGGCGCGCCCCGCGTGTCTCGATTGCGCTCGTGTCCGCCATGCTTGCGTTCCTGGCGGGCGGCGAGGCAATGAAGGCGTACGCGGAGCCCGGCGACCCGGAAGTGCTGCGCCTTGATCTCATGGGCTTCGCGCAAGCACTCGCGCAGGGATCCGCGTCCGAAAGCGCGGCGGCTCTGCGGGATCGCATCGCCACGACGGACGGCGACGCCATGCAGGAGCTCGCCATCGCCCTCGAGGGTCAGCCTGGTTGGCCAGCCGCAACGGAGGCCATGCGATCATTCGGTCGGCCGCCGGCGGAACAAGGCCGCGCAAAGGTAACCGTTCCCGGCGCGCAATCCAAAGTGTGCAAGGACCTGAAGCTGCCGCTATCGACGGGCGTCATCTTCGGCGCGATCGTTACGCGTTCCGTCCTCGAGATAGCGTCGGAGGGTCTACACGCTCCCTGCGACATCGTTCCCGGCCCCGCCAACTCGGCGGTGTGCATTGCTGCGGCCGTCGCCGACGGATTGATCACGCTGATCCAGACCACTGTCGACGAGTCGGCGACCTGCGAGGGAGAGTCCGACTCGCTCGCGCACGATGCCGCGATCAAGACACAGAGCGACATGGCGACACAGCTCGACTCCATCGAGACCAAGATCGATGCCAGCGGCGGCGCTGCTCGGCGGACGGCTGAGCGTCAGCTGGAGAGACAGCTGCGCTACTGCCAGCCCCTCGTGAGCCTCGTGCTCCCACAACAGTTCGGAGGCGCGCTCGAGGAGGTGCGGGATCTGGTCGCGAGGTGGCTCCAGCGGGCACAGCTCGCCGCCGTCGGTGACATTCCCGAGGCCACGAGCCGGCTACAGCTCGGCAACCAGGCGCTCGAGACCCACGAGTACCGGGCGGCGTACCGGAGCTACTGTCTCG
>JBGOSW010000007.1:0-48357 GCA_041476145.1 Binatia bacterium | reverse complement strand
GCGCGAATCTTGGTCTCGACCTTCGCGATCTTGAGGGCGCCGTTCGTATCGGGACACGGACCGGACGTCTTCCCACTCACGATCCCGGCGTTGCACTTCTGGAGCACCTTCATCTTGGCCTGCGCGTACGCCGACACGTTTGCCTCGATGGTCTTCTTGCACTTGAGCGGATCGCCGGCGTGCGCCGCCGTCGCGAGCGCGAGCGCACACAGCGTGGTGAGTACCGCGACTCCGAGGAACTTCGTGGATGCGTGTAACATGGGGAATCCTCCTTTGTGGCTGCGCTCGTTACCGTGGCTAGTCGTTCGCCGACGCGGTCAGGGCAGTGGTGAGCGGGCAGCCGGGCGGCGCGCGTGTGGCGTGAACGTGACTACGCGCCAGCAAAGATCGGAATGGTGGAGGTTCTGGGGAAAGGAGGGCCTCGGCCAAGACGACTCGGAATGTCTCAACCGGCACGCCGACATGGAGCGATGTCCCGGCGTCGTCGTCCGCCGTGTCGTCATCGTCATCATCGACGCTGGTGTCACTCACCTCGGCGCCAGCCGGCGAGTGTCGGCCTGTCAGTCTTTGCACCGTCCCTGGGGCGGCGTGTCGCACGCGGTGGATCGCGTACGGGCTGGCTCTGCCTGCGGGCGCGCTGAACAACACGACGAGCGCGAAGAAAGCGAAACAGGCTACGAACAATCTGGGCGAAGAACGCATCCTTGTCGTATGCGGGTGAATGCTGCGCCACCCATGCCACTCCCGTCAAGAAATTCCGACGGCTTCAGTCACAATATCCGCAGTCGGGCTGGAACCGGCCATCGCGATCGGCCGAGCTGCGCCAGTGTGGGGCAACTCGTTGCTCCGACCTCCGACCGGGTGGACAATCGGCGCGCGCGACGGGTGCAGAACCCCAGCGCTCGCGTGTCCGACGTACCGCGCACAGACAACACCCAAGCTGGTGGTCCCTGCTGTCGAATGCAATAGTCAGCGCATGCGGCAGGAAGCTCAGCAAGTCGCGTGAGCCGGAGAATGCCGAGATCGAGTAGGAATGATACCGAGGGATGCTACCGGGCGGTCTTCGAGCAAGCCGCGGTGGGCATCGCGCGCGTAGCACCGGATGGACGGTTCATCGAGGTGAACGACCGCTTCTGTGCGATCGCCGGGTATGACCGCGAGCAACTCCTGCAAGGCGACTTCCAAGGGATCACGCATCCCGACGATCTCGCGGTTGACCTCGCCAACGTGAACCGGCTTCTCGCCGGCGAGACTACCTCGTACGCGATGGAGAAGCGCTACGTGCGCCCGGCAGGACAGATCGTGTGGGTAGCGCTGTGCGTCGGGTTGGTTCGCGACCGCGATGGACGCCCGACCAATTTCGTCTCGGTCGTGCAGGACATCAGCGACACGAGACGTGCAACCCAAACGCTGACCGAGTACTCGCATCGACTGGCACACCTTTCGCGCCGACTGCTGTCCGTCCAAGAGGAGGAGCGCCGGGCGTTGGCGCGTGAGCTTCACGATCACATCGGACAGCAACTCGCCGCGCTCAAGCTGAATCTAGAGATGCTACGCCGCTCCCACCCGGAACTCGCCGAGGAGATGCGATTGGCCGACTCCGTGGCGATCACCGACAACGTCATGGACCAGATCGGTGACACGTCGCTCGATCTGCGGCCGTCAATTCTGGACGACCTCGGCTTGTCGCCCGCAGTCCGCTGGTACGCGCGGCAACAGGAGAAACGCTCGGGGCTCCACATTGAGGTGCGGGCGGAGGTCGAGGGACGGCTACCAGATCACATCGAAACTGCCGCTTTCCGGATCGTTCAGGAGGCGGTCAATAACGCGATCCGACACGGGGGAGGCGCCGCGCGCGTCTCCGTCGAGGTCGCGGCCGATCGAAACTGGCTCTCCGTCAACATTAGCGACGACGGCTGCGGATTCAATCCGGAGGCGCTGACGAAGTCGGACGGCGAAGCTGGCGGCATGGGCCTTCTCAGCATGCGCGAGCGCGCCGAGCTACTCGGCGGCGAGTTCCGACTACGCACCGCGCCGGGAGCAGGCGCGTCCGTAGAGGCACGCTTGCCCCTCGCCTAGCGAGGACGCGGGTGATGCAACGCTCCGTCTCGCGCGCGTAGCACGGGATGGGACTGGTCGGGGCGCCGTGGCGAGCGCGTCTACTTCGACTCGCCGACGATCCTCCGCCAGCTCGGTATCCTCTGAGTTTCGTCTTGTCGGCACCACGAGATACGATCGGAAGTTGCGGATCGTGGAGCCCGTGACGCCCCCGGCTTCCGCGCGGCCTTACGGGACGTGTGGCCGAAGACCCGCGAGATAGAGGGCGCCATGCAAAAAAACGCTTGGCAGGCCGACTCGACCGGGGCTATCTCAACATCGGGAGGATCCCATGCCCACCTACATCATGCTCAGCAAGTGGACGGATCAGGGTATCCGCCACGTCAAGGATTCGCCGGACCGCCTGGACGCTGCACGGCAATTGTGTCGCCAGCACGGCGCGGAGATCACCGCGTTCTACATGGCGATTGGCGCCTACGACATGGTGATCATCATCGACGCGCCGAACGACGACGCGTTCGCCAGGCTCGCCATTTCGATCGCCAAGGGCGGCAACATCCGAACCACGACCCTCAAGGCTTTCGACGAGGGCCAATACCGAAAGATCATCGGGTCCATCGGCTGAGCCCCTCGGGACATCACCGAGCCCGACGCTGACGTCGGCCCGCCCCGAATCGCCCCGCGTCCCATCGCGGGTCTACGTCACCGCCGAGGATGGATCCGCGATGAGCTGCATCGCAGCGACTTGGCGCCACCACCGCCGCGGGGACTTGCCGCGTCAGGCGAATTGGGCCTCGGCGCCCACGGTCATCACCTCGTCGAGCAGACGTGGCAATCGGTCGAGACCTTTGAAGTCGACGACCTCGCGGGCCGGACGCGCCTGGGGGAGGTCTCGATCGAGCCATCGTCCGATCGCCGCCGGCGTCAGCGCGTCGGGCTGCAGCACATCGACGAGGCTCATCGCCTGCAGACGCGCCGCGCGCATCCACTGCTCGCGACGCGGGTGGATGCGCGGCACGAGCAGGGCCGGTTTCTCGAACGAGAGGATCTCGCACGCCGTGTTGTAGCCCGCCATGGCGACGATGCGGTCGGCGCGCTCGACGAGCACGGCCGGCTCGTGGACGAACTCCACTACGCGCAGCCGCGGTACGCCCGCAGCGACGCGGCGAAGTCGGTGCTTGACGGCTTCATCCATGAAGGGGCCGGTGACGATGACGCCGTTGGTGTCCGCCGGGAGTGGGGCGGCGGCGAACGCCTCGGCCAGCAGCGCTCCGTCCTGGCCGCCGCCGAGCAGGCACAGGGCCAGCCGACCGGGCGGCAACTGCAGCGCCGGGAACGGATCGCGAGCGGCATCGGCGAACTCCAGCCGGCGGCGCTGATCGAGGTATCCGACGTAGCGCGCCTTCGCGGCGAGGTCGGCCGGGAGACGATACTCGCACACGGCATCGTAGACCGCCGGGTCGCCGTACACCCAAATGGCGTCGACGAAGTCGCGCATGACCTGGACGTCGCCGGTGCGATCCCAGTCGCGTGTCACGGCGTCGGGCTCGTCCAGGATGTCGCGGAGGCCGAGCACGTAGCGCGTGCCGCGATCGCGCAGGAGGTTCAGCGACGAATCGAGCTCGCAGAGCGCGCCGCGGGGCAATTTGTCTCCGATGAACACCTCGGGCGCGAACGCTTCCAGTGCCGCGTGAATGGTGCGGGCACGCAAGGCCATCAGGTCCGTGATGGAGACGCCGAGATAGCGCGGCGCGAATCGGCCGTCGGCGTTCTTGCGAAGGGCCGGCAGGATGAGGCAATCGAGGCCCGGCGCGATGGAGAACGCGCCGGCCTGACGGGTCTCGGCGATGAGGAGGATCGCGAGGTCCGGTGAAGCCTTCGCCAACGTTTGCGCGATCAACAACTGGCGGCGAAGATGCCCCAGGCCGACCACGCCCGGGGAATACATCGCGATGCGGTGTTTGCCTTGCTTCACGCGCCGACCTATCGGGCTACATCGCATGGACGAGCAGAAACTTCGAACCCAGCTCGGCGCGTCGCTGTGGAGGCTCGTGACCGCGGTCGGCGCACCCCTGGTCACGGCCGAAGAGATCACGGTCGTGCCCGCCAACGGCATGCGGAAGACCTACCGCCTGCGGTTTGCCGACGGCCGAACGCTCAAGGGACGATGCTTCCGGACTCCCGTTCTCGCCGAAGTGGCGCGGCGGATCCACGAACGCGCGGGGTCGTCTTGTCTCGCGCGCCTGGTCGCCCACCACGGGGAAGCGGTCCTCGAAGAGTGGATCGCGGGCGAGGTGCTCGTCCAGGGCCGGGTCGGCCTTGCGCATCTGCGCCGCGCGGGACAGATGCTCGGATCGTTGCACCGATGCTCTCCGCCCGTGACCGACGACCTCGACTTCCGTCCGCTCGACATCCAGGGCTGGGCGCGGAAGACGGCCGAAAACCTGCGCGCCCTTCGGGCTCGCGGCAGCATCTCGTCGCGGCGGGCGGAGCGTCTCGGGCAAATGGTACGGTCGTGTATGCCCTCCACGGCGACGCTCGGCGTCGTGCACCGCGACCTCTGTCCCGAGAATCTGCTCACCGATGCCGGTGGGAGGTTGGTGTCGGTGGACAACGGCTCGCTGACCATCGGGACGATCGACGAAGATCTCTGTCGCGTCTGGTACCGTTGGCCCATGAATGCCGAGGAGCAAGGCGCGTTCGTCGACGGCTACCGGGAATACGGTGATCCCGACGGCGTCCGCCGGCCATCGCCGTTCTGGGTGGTGGTGGTGATGCTCGATTCGGCGCGGGCGCGGCTGGGGGTGTCGGCGTCCATGGCGGCGACGGTGCTGCAGCGGCTCGACCAGTTCCTCGCGGAAAAAGGACGTGACCTTCGCGCCGATCTCCCGGTCAGGGGCTCGGTGTGAACGCGCGCTTCGGCGGCCGACATGGTTGCGTGCTCGGCTTTCGCGGCCTGCGGATCGACGTCCACAGCAACGAGGCAGCGCCGCTGCGATGGCTCGTGGAGTTCCTCTCGCCGCACCTGGCCGCGGAAAGCGCGAGCGTGCGGCGCCGCGACGTCAGCCTGATCCTCGACCCGTCACGCTATGCGCGTCTGCTGGCCAACCCCGGCAGCCGGCGCGCGGAGGGCGTCGATTGCTTCACGGCCGACGGCGCGTTCGAGCAACTCGCCCTCTGGCACGAGGACGCCGACGGCCGCCTGCTCCACGACGCCAGGGCGCACGCGTTCGTGCGGATCGCTGCACGGCGCGGCGGCATCGAGATCGTCGCGCCGACCGATCACGCCCGAGTGCGAATCTCCCTGATGCGGGTGATTCGCGAGCTCGCCATGCTGCAGTCGTTACACCGCGGCGATCTGTTCATTCATGCGGCCGCGGGTGTCTTCCGCGATCGAGCCGTCGTCATCGCCGGGCAGAAGCGAGCCGGAAAGACCACCATGTTGCTCGACCTGCTTCGCCGCGGACAGATGCAGTATCTGTCCAACGATCGCATCATGGTGGACCTGAGCCCGAACCCACCGGTCGTCCGCGGCATACCGACGATCGTCAAGATCCGTGCGGACTCCCTGCGATTCGTACCTTCGTTGACCGAACCGGCGCCGGGCGATCCCGAGCGGTACTACTTGACCGTGCAGGAGTGCGCCAGCGGCAGTCCTCTCCTCGAGCCGCCGACACGGCGACCCGCCTCGAAGAGCCCGGTGCAGTTCTGTCGCTGGCTCGGTGTGGAGCCCCGTGCCGCGGCCCCGATCGGGACGATCGTCTTTCCCACCGTCGATTCGACGGTCGCACGCTTCGAAGTACGCGCGCTCAGCGCGTCACAAACGGCGGAGCGCATTCGCGCAAGCCTCTTCTCGGCCGGTCCCAATGGACGCGTATCGCCGGCCTTCGGAGCGGATTGGGATGGTGCCTTCCCGGGTCACGACGCCACGCTGGATGCGTGCCGGCGCCTGGCCGAAGGCTGTGCAGCCTACGAGTGCCGCATCGGCCCCGACGCCTTTCACACGCCGGACGTGTGGGAGTCGATCGTCTGAGAAGGGCGACGCTCGTGCGACTCCCGCAACGGTGGGACATTCCCGCGCCGGTTCCGGTGGACTGGATGATGCGTGACCTCGCGAGCGCGAAGATCACCGTCCACGAGCGCGAGGACGGGAGGCTCGAGCAGACGATCGAGCACGCGATCCTGCCGGGCATGACGCCCGCGATGATGCTCTGGTGGCTCGCGCAGCTCGAGCACCCGCTCGAGTGGAACGGCCGGACGGTCCTCGCTTATCGGCTCTGGCACCCGCGTGACCACATCTACTTCAAGGTCCTGGGGACGTTCGGGCCGGGGTGCCGCTTTCACGTCGTCGAGGCGTTCGGACGCGAGCGCCGCTTCTTGATGAACTGGGTCTTCGACGTTCCGAAGCTCGACGCGACCGGCTTTCGGCTCGAGATCCGGCGGCTCGGCCGGCCGGTAGCCCGGATCGACGAAAGCTACGAGCCGGTCGACGGGGGGCTGCGCTACGTCGTACGGATGCTGGTCGGCGGCACCGGCCGCGTGATCGGTCCGCTCAGCCGACTCATCCGGCGAACGAAGGCGGACATGTTGCACGCCTGGCTGCGCCACAACGTCGAGGAGGTCGGCAACTTGCCGCACGTCGTGCCGAAGTTGTTCGCCGCACGGTGACACAACCGGGCAAATACGGCGTCGACGCGCCGGGCGTCGTCCTCGCGCTCTTCGGCGCCGCGGCGGCGGACGTCGTCCTTTACGCCCAGTTCGGTTTCAGTCTCGGTCCGGCAGTCGGGTGCGGACTCATGGGGCTGGCGATGCTCTGGAGCAGCAAGGTCGGGAAGCTCCGCGCGCGCGAGGCGTTGCTCGACCTGGTCGGCCTGCGCGGCGACGAGCGCGTGCTCGACGTCGGCTGCGGACGCGGGCTTCATCCTGCACGGCGCCGCGCGACGGCTGCGAGACGGGCGTGCCGTCGGCATCGACATCTGGCAAGCGAAGGATCAGACCGGCAACGATCCGCGGGCGACGCTCGCCAACGCGGCGCGCGAGGGTGTCGCCGCCAAGATCGACGTGCAGAGCGCCGACATGCGCATGCTGCCGTTCGTCGACGCGAGCTTCGACGCCGTCGTCTCGAGCCTCGCGATCCACAACCTGCCCGGCACCGCCGAGCGCGCGAAGGCGCTCCGCGAGATCGTGCGCGTGCTCAAGCCCGGTGGCCGGGTCGCGCTCCAGGACATCGCGCACACGGCGCAATACGCGCGCGTATTGCGAACGTGCGGGCTCCGCGCGGTGCGGCGCACGGGGCTGCGGTTCGCCATCGTACCGCCCGTCCGCATCGTCAGCGCGATCAAATGATCGCGCCGAGGCGCGAAACGCAACCTCACGCGAGGAAGTCCGTCTCGCGCCCGATGCCCCGCATGCGCGCGACCTCGTACACCGCCCACGCCGCGACCGCGTCCTGAAACGCGAGGCCGACGCCACCGTACACGGTCACCTGCCCCGGCGACGTCCGGCCCGGGTGCGTGCCGCCGAGCACCTCGCCGAGCTCGGCGCCGACCGCGTCGAGGCCGAGCCCGACGCCGCCGAGCGCCCCCATTTCGACCGCGAGCGCGCGGTCGTCGCAGACGAAAAGCGCGTCGCGGATCACGGCGGCCGCGACCTCCGCCTTGCCCGGTTCGTCGGCCCCGAGGGTCGTCACGTGGGCACCCGGCGCGAGCATGCCCGGGAGAATGAACGGCGTCCTCGCCCACGTCGCCGCGAGCACGATGCCGGCATCCCGCACCGCCGACGCGATCGACGCCGCCGGCTCGAGCGGAATCGCGAGCTCCTCCGCCATTGCGTGCGCGAACGCCGCCGCCTGCTCGGGCACGACGTCGTAGACCGACCCCGACCGCAGCACCCGCAGTGTCGCGAGCGCGCGCAGCTGCTGCGTTCCCTGCACGCCCGCACCCACCACCGCGACGGTATCGGCGTCGCACCGCGCCAGGACGTGCGCCGCGAGCGCGCCCGCGAGCCCGGTCCGCAGCGCCGTCAAGTACGTCGAATCCATCACCGCGAGGAGCTCGCCGGTCGCGATCGCGTGCAGACAGAGGACGCCGCGAATCGCCGGACGCTCGGCGGCAAATTTCGCGTGCACCTTGACGGTGTATGCGGGTACCCCGGGCGCGATCCCCGGGAAGAGTACGGTTGCCGTCCCCGGACCCGGCAACGCCGAGCGCACGCGCAGCGCCCGCTGGTCCGCGTCGGCCGAGTAGGCGATGAACGCGCGTCGTAGCGCCGGCACCAGCGCCGCCGGATCGAGCAGCATCTCGACGTCGGAGCGCGTCAGCACGAGGGTGCGCATGCGTGGATTCACCGGCTCGGATCGTGAACGAGGCTACGGGACGAGCGAGTACGACCACGTCTCGGTGAGCGTGTCACTGCCTTTGTCGAGGAACGCGCGCAGCTCGACGGGCGTCTTGCGCTTCGGGCGAACCTGGAACGTCAGGCGCCAGCCACCGGTCGCCGGGTTCTTCACGACGTGCTGGTCGAGGAGCTCGGCGGCGTCGTCTTCGGGGGCGATGGTGACGTCGCCGCGCACGACTTGATCGGCGGGGATCGCGTCCAGGGTCTTGCCCGTGAAGTCGACGACGAAACGTTGCGCGTTCTCCTTGTTGCCACCGTCGCGGCGGGTGGCGATGGTGCGGCCGCCGGGCGGCCGCGACGGATCCTCGCCATAGAAGGCGAGCGTGTAGGAGACGTCGTAGGGCTGCCCGACCTTCGGCTGACTGTCGGGAACCCAGTAGACGACGACGTTGTCGTTGGTGTCGGATTTGGTGGGAATCTGCACCACCTCGACGTTGCCGGCCCCCCAGTCGCCGTGCGGCGTCACCCAGCCGCTCGGACGGAGCTCGGGATGCGTCTCCAGATCCTGGTAGCTCGCAAAGTCCCGGTCGCGCTGGATGAGGCCGAAGCCGCGCAGGCCCGGCATGCGGAACTTGTCGACCTGCAGCGCGCGCGGATTGTCGAGCGGCCGCCACAGCCACTCGCCCGTCCCCTGCGCGATCAGCAGGCCGTCGGAGTCGTGGACCTCGGGGCGGAAGTCGTCGAACTGCCGCCCGGTGTTCTCGCCGTGGAAGAACATGCTGGTGAGCGGCGCGATGCCGATCTTCTGGGGTTGGCGGCGGAGGAAGAGGCGCGCGTCGACGTTCACCACCGTCTGCTCGCCGGGTTGGATGACGAAGCGGTAGGCGCCGGTGAGGCTCGCGCTGTCGAGGAGGGCGTAGACGGTGACGTCTTTCGCCTTCGCCGTCGGCGTAGCGAGCCAGAATTCCTTGAAGTACGGAAACTCCTCGCCGGAAGGTACGGCGGTATCGATGGCGAGACCGCGCGCCGACATGCCGAAGACCTGGTCGCGGCCGACGCCGCGGAAGTAGCTCGCGCCGAGGAAGACGATCACCTCGTCGAAGTAATCGCGGGTCTTGATCGGCGTGTGGAGGCGAAAGCCGGCGAAGCCGAGGTCCTGCGGTACCTTGCTCGCGAAGTCGTTTCGCCCGTAGTCGAAGACGCTGGGGGAGAAATCGAAGCGGCGGACCGCGGCACCCTCCACGACGTTCACTTTGACGGTCCGGTCGTAATAGAGCCCGGGGTGGAAGAACTGCACTTGGAACGGCAAGGTCTTCTCGCGCCAGAGCGCCTGGTCGGGCCGGAAGCGGATGTCGCGCCACTGGTCGTAGGTGATCTTGCCGAGCCACTCGGGCACCCGCACCTTCGGAACTTCGAACGGCTTCGCCGCGAGGTGGTGGGCCTTGGCGGCGACGTCCTCGAATCCGAAGGTCGCCGCAGCGCCCGCCCGCGACACGACGGCCGGCGCAAGCAGCGCCAGCACGGCGAGACGACGCGCCACACGCGCGCCGCGCAACGTTCGCGCAGGCAGGACGGCATCTGGCCGCTCGTCGAACACGCACCCCATCGCTGACGGACGGCACTCAATGGTACACGCCGGGGCCGTGGTCAAGCGCACGCATGGAATCCGGGGGCGATGTGCTAAGAATGCGCCCCGTGCCGCGCGATTGCGCATGAGAGAATCGGTGGCGTCTCCAGCCGCCCCCGCGCCCGGCCGCGTCGCGCTGGTCGCGCTGGTCGCGCTGGTCGCGGCGGGCTGCGCCCGGGAGGGGGACGGGGGTGCGGTCGTCGAGCTCTGGGCGATGGGACGGGAGGGTGAGGTGGTGCAGCAGCTCGTACCGGCGTTCGAGCAACGGACACCCGGCGTACACGTGCGCGTGCAGCAGATCCCGTGGAGCGCCGCGCACGAGAAGCTCCTCACGGCCTACGTCGGCGAAGCGATGCCGGACATGATGCAGCTCGGGAACACCTGGCTGCCGGAGTTCGTCGCGCTCGGGGCGGTGGCGCCGCTCGACGACCGCGTCGCGGCGTCGACCATCGTCCACCCCGACGCCTACCCTGCCGGCGTCCTCGACCCGAACGTGCTCGACGGCGTGACCTACGCCATCCCCTGGTACGTCGACACCCGGGTGCTCTTCTACCGCGCCGATCTGCTGCGTGCCGCCGGTCGTCCCGACCCGCCCGCGACCTGGGACGACTGGCTCGTCACGATGACGCGCCTGAAGGCGCGCGCCGGCGCCGACGCCTATGCGATCCTGCTGCCGATGAACGAGTGGCAGATGCCCGCCATTCTCGCCCTGCAGCGCGGCGCCGCGCTGCTGCGCGACCGCGACCGCTACGGCAACTTCACGAGCGCGCCGGTACGCGAGGCGTTCGCGTTCTACCTCGACCTCTTCCATCGCGACCTCGCGCCGCGCGCCGGCGAAGCGCAGGTCGCAAACGTGTATCAAGACTTCGCGCACGGGTATTTCGCGCTCTACGTCACCGGCCCGTGGAACCTCGGCGAGTTCGCGCGCCGGCTGCCGCCCGAGCTGGCGGACGACTGGACGACGGCGCCCCTCCCCGGTCCCGACGCAGCACACCCGGGCGTCTCGCTCGCGGGCGGCGCCAGCCTCGCCGTCGCGCGGCGCTCGCCGCACGCCGAGGCGGCGTGGCGCTTCATCGAATATCTCTCCGAGCCGGCGCAGCAAGTCGCGCTCTATCGCCTCGCCGGCGACCTCCCGGCGCGCAGCGCCGCCTGGGACGACCCGCTGCTGCGCGACGACCGCCGCGCGCGCGCGTTCGCGACGCAGCTCCGCCACGTGCGCTCGACGCCCAAAGTGCCGGAGTGGGAGCGCATCGCGAGCGTGATCGGCGAGCACCTCGAGGCGGCGATCCGCGGCCGCGCCACCCTCGACGAGGCGCTCGCCGCCCTCGACGGCGACGTCGACGCGATTCTCGAGAAGCGGCGCTGGATGATGGACCGCGCCGAGCGTCACGATGCGCACTGACGGCGGCGGGGCCGCGACACCGCGGCGGCTCAATCCGGCGTGGGCGTTCGTCGCGCCGGCGCTGGCGTTGATCGCCGTCTTTTTCGTCGTGCCGGTGCTCGCGTCGGTGCTGCTGAGCCTCACCGACTTCGACATCTACGCGGTCGCGAGTCGCGCCAACCTGCGCGTCGTCGGTCTCGAGAACTATCGCCGCCTCGTCGGCGACCCGCTCTTCTGGGTGGCGTTGCGCAACACGTGCGTCTTCGTCGTCGTCGCCGGGCCGCTCTCGATCGGGCTCTCGCTGTTCACCGCGGTGCTCTTGAGCGCACGGACGGTGCGGCTGAAGGCGGTCTTCCGGACGATCTTCTTCCTCCCGGTGGTGACGACCCTGGTCGCGATCGCGGTGGTCTGGCGCTACATCTACCATCCGCGCTTCGGGCTGCTGAACCACGCACTCGGGGCACTCGGCGTCGCGCCGATCGATTGGCTCGGCGACCCCCGCTTCGCGATGCCGGCGATCATCCTGATGGCGGTGTGGAAGAACTTCGGCTTCAACATGGTGATCTTCATCGCCGGCCTGCAGAGCATCCCCGAACGCGTCTACGAAGCGGCGAGCGTCGACGGCGCCGGCGCCGCGGCGCAGTTCCGCTGGGTGACCTTGCCGATGCTCGCGCCGACCTTCGTCTTCGTCCTCGTGATCACGATGATCGGTTACTTCCAGCTCTTCGCCGAGCCCTACGTGATGACGCAAGGCGGGCCGGCGCACGCGACGCTCAGCATCGTCCTCCTCATGTACCTGCAGGGCTTCCGCTGGTGGACGATGGGTTACGCGGCGGCGCTGGCGTTCGTCCTTTTTGCGATCATCCTGGTGCTGACCTTGGTCACGTTGCGGCTGCGGGCACGCGGCGGCGCCGAGGTGGCGACGTGAACGGCGGCGCCGAGCGTAGCGGCGGTGCGACGCGGCGGGTGGTGACGCCGCTGCTCTACGCGGCGCTGCTCGTCCTCGCGGTGCTGACGCTCCTGCCGCTCGTATGGATGGTCTCGGCGTCGCTGATGCCCGCGGGCGAGGCGACTGGATCGCCGCGGCTCCTGCCGCGCGCCGTCACGCTCGCGCACTACCGGACGCTCTTCACGCGCTTGAACGTGGCGCGCGCCTTCGCCAACAGCGCGCTGCTCGCGGGCGCGGTCACGGTGATCTCGTTGCTCGTCAACTCGCTCGCCGGCTACGCGTTCGCCAAGCTGCGCTTCGCGGGACGCGATCGGCTCTTCCGAGTGCTGCTGGCGGGGCTCGTCATCCCGGCGCAGGTGGCGATGCTGCCGCTCTTCCTCATGATGCGCGAGCTCGGCCTGATCGACACCTACTGGGGCGTCATCGTGCCCGGCATGACCAGCATCTTCGGCATCTTTCTCGTGCGGCAATACGCCTTCGCGATCCCGCAGAGTCTTCTCGACGCGGCGCGTATCGATGGTGCCAGCGAGCTCCGCATCTTCCGGTCGATCGTCGTCCCCTTTTGCACGCCCGTCCTGGTGACGCTCGCGATCTTCACCTTCATGGGGACGTGGAACGATTTCCTGTGGCCGCTCATCGTGTTGACCGGCGAGGACCGCCAGACCCTGCCGGTCGCGCTCGCGAATCTCGCCGGCGAGCACGTGCAGGACGTCGAATTGATGATGGCCGGGGCCGTCCTCACCGTGCTACCGGTAATCGTCATGTTCCTGGCGTTGCAGCGCTACTACATCGAGGGGATCGTGAGCGGGAGTGTCAAGGAATGATCCCGGCGCACGCACGCGCGGGATGAGCCGCGCGATCCGCCGTCTCCTCCTCGTGGCCCTCGTGGTGTGCGTTCCCGGGCCCGCGTTCGCCGATCAGATCCTCGACCAGTTCGACGATCTGAGCGGCTGGAGCACCGACGCGTCGTCGGGCGTGAGCGTCGCGCTCGCGTCGGACGCCGGCCGTACCGGTGGCGCGCTGCGCATCGACTTCGATTTTCACGGCGGCGGCGGCTACCTGATCGTCCACAAGGCGCTATCGCTGCCGCTGCCCGACAACTACGCCTTCAAGTTCGACCTTCGCGGCAGCGCGCCGCCGAACACGTTCGAGTTCAAACTCCTCGATCCGAGCGGCGACAACGTCTGGTGGAGCAAGCGGCGCGACTTCGTCTTTCCCGACGACTGGCAGCAGGTCGTCGTCAAGCGCACGCGCCTGCGTTTCGCGTGGGGTCCCGCCGGCGGCGGGTGGCCGCGCGAGATCAGCGCCATCGAGATCGCCATCACCGCGGGCAGCGGCGGCGCAGGCTCGGTATGGATCGACGATCTGCGCCTGGAGGAGCGCGAGCCGCTCGACCACGGCGGCTGGCGCCCGCGCGTCACCGCCGCGAGCGCCGCCGCCGGTCACGACGCCGCACTCGCCGCCGACGACGACCAAGACACCAGCTGGCGCAGCGACGGCGACGGCGCGCAGTGGGTGATCCTCGACCTCCTCACGCACCGCGAGCTCGGTGGCCTGGTGATCGACTGGGATCCCGACGCATACGCCACCAACTACCGCGTCGAAGTCTCCGACGACGCCCAGGCGTGGATGGCCGCCTACTCCAACACGACGGGCGCCGGACGGCGCGACTACGTCTACATGCCCGACGCCGAGTGGCGGTACGTCCGTCTCGCCCTCGACGCGAGCAACGGCACCAACGGCTACGGCATCCGCGAGATCACCGTGAAGCCGCCCGCCTTCTCCGAGTCGATGAACGACTTCTTCGCGGCGATCGCCGCCGACGCGCCGGCCGGCGCCTTTCCCAAATATCTCTACGGCAGGCAGTCCTACTGGACGGTGGTCGGCGCGCGCGACGACATCGCCGAGGCGCTCGTCAACGAAGAAGGCGCGATCGAGGTCGACACCCGCGCCTTCTCGATCGAGCCGTTTCTCTACGCGAACGGCGCGCTCGTCACCTGGGGCGACGCGCACATCTCGCAGGAGCTCGCGCAGGATACGCTGCCGATCCCGGCGGTCGTCTGGCGCCACGACGGCCTGACGTTGCGGACGACGGCGTGGGCCGCGGGCACGCTCGGCGACGCGACGCTCTACGTCCGCTACCGCGTCGAGAACGCCACGGAGACGCCCCAGGACGTCCACCTCTTCGTCGCCGTGCGTCCCTTCCAGGTGCTGCCGCCGTGGCAGTCGCTGAACATCCTGGGTGGCGTGGCGCCGATCCACGTCCTCGACTTCGACGGCCGCGCGGTGCACGTCGACGGCGGCCGCTCCGTGGTGTCGCTGACCCCGCCGGCGGGCTTCGGCGCCACGAGCTTCGCGCAGAGCCTGACGGTGAACTTCCTGCGCCGCGGCGTCGTGCCGCCCGAGAGCCACGTGAGCGACGGCTTCGGCTACGCGTCGGGCGCCCTCGATTACCCGCTCGCGGTTCCCGCGGGCGGCGGCGTCGAGGTGCACGTCGCGGTGCCGTTGCACGACGTAACCGGGGTGATCGCCGCTCCGGCCCTCGACCCGACCGCCTTCGAGGCCATTCACGACCGCACCGTCGCGGAATGGGCGGCGCGGCTCGGGCGCGTCGAGTTCCAGGTACCGGCCACCGACGCGAAGTTCGCCGACATCGCGAAGACCACGATCGCCTACATGCTGATCAACCGCGACCGCCGCGCGTTGCAACCCGGGTCGCGCACCTACGCGCGCTCGTGGATGCGCGACGGCGCCCTCACTTCGACCGCGCTTCTCGAGACCGGCTCGACCGAAGAGGCGCGGACGTTCCTCGAATGGTTCTCGCAGTATCAGCTCCCCGGCGGGCGCATCCCGTGTTGCATCGACCAGCGCGGCGCCGACCTGGTCGCCGAGTACGACAGCGACGGCGAGTTCATCTACACGGTCGCCGAATACTACCGCTACACGCACGATGTCGGCTTCGTGCAGGAAATGTGGCCGGCGGTCACGCGTGCCCTCGACTCGATCATCGCGCTGCGCACGCAGCGGACCACCGAGGCCTACACCCGCCCGGACAAAGAAGCCTTCTATGGTCTCCTGCCGGAGTCCATCAGCCACGAGGGCTACTCGTCGCATCCGGTACACTCGTACTGGGACGACTTCTTCGCGCTTCGCGGCCTGAAGGACGGCGCGATGCTGGCGACGATCGTCGGCGACGAGGAGCGCGCGACCAGCACCGCGGAGCTGCGCGACGAGTTCCGCAGCGACCTCTACGCCTCGATCACGAAGACGATGGCGCACCACCGCATCGACTACATCCCCGGGTCGGTCGAGCTCGGCGACTTGGACCCGACCTCGACCGCGATCGCGATCACCGCCTGCGGCGAGCTCGAGAACCTCCCCGAGCCCGCCCTGACGCGTACCTTCGACCGCTACTACGAGCACATGCAGCAGTACGTCTACGGTACGGGCATCAACGATTCGTACTCGCCGTACGAGCTGCGCAACGTCGAGGTTTTCATCCGTCTCGGCCAGCGTGATCGCGCCACCGACGTCCTCGCCGCGATGGTCGCCGACCAGCGTCCGTGGGAGTGGAACGAGTGGCAAGAGGTCATCTGGCGTGACCCCTCCCTCCCGCGCTTCATCGGTGACATGCCGCATACCTGGGTGGGCGCCGGATACATCCACTCGCTGCGCAGCATGTTCGCCTACGAGCGCGAGGACGACCGCAGTCTCGTCCTCGCCGCCGGCCTCCCGGCGGAATGGGTGGCGAGCGACACCGGCGCCGGCGTCAAACGTCTACCGACACACTACGGCGTCATCAGCTACACGATCCACGCCGAGACGCCGAGCACGACGCGCATGCGACTCACGGGCGATCTCGTGGTTCCGCCGACGACGATAATTCTACAACCACCGCTGCCGGGGCCGCTCAAGTCGGTGACGGTGAACGGCAAGCCGATCACGTCCTTCGACCGCGAGCGCGCCACCATCAACACGTTCCCCGCGGACGTCGTCCTCGAGTACTGATCGCGTGGCCGATCTCGCACGTCTCCAGGATCCGACGCCGCACACCCGCCTCCTCGGCAACGGTCGCTACCACGTCCTCCTGAGCGGCGCCGGCACCGGTGTCTCCAGCCACGACGGCGTCGCGCTCACGCCGTGGAGCGCCGATCGCACCGAGGACGGCGACGGCTTCTTCGTCTATCTCCGCGATCTCGACGACGGGCGCTTCTGGTCCTCGGGTCACGAGCCGGTACACGCCCGTGCCGACGCCTACGGCGCGCGCTACGAGCCCGGGGTCGTCCGCTTCGAGCGCCTCGACGCCGAGGTCGCGACCCACCTCGACGTGTGCGTCGCGCCCGACGGCGACCTCGAGGTGCGCCGGCTCACGCTCGAGAATCGCGCCGCCCGCCCGCGACGGATCGAGGTCACGACCTACGCCGAGGTCGCGCTGATCGAACCCGCCGCCTACGCCGCGCATCCCGCGTTCGCCAAGCTCTTCGTGCAGACGGAGTACGACGCGACGCACGAGGTGTTGCTCGCGCACCGCCGGCCGCGGAGCGCGAGCGAGCACCATCCGTGGCTGCTGCACGCCTGCGCCGGGCCGGGCGCGCCGCAGTACGAGACCGATCGCGTACGCTTCGTCGGCCGCGGCCGCACGCTCGCCGCCCCGGTCGCGCTCACCGGCGCGGAGTCGCTCTCCGGCACTGCCGGCAGCGTCCTCGACCCGATCGTGAGCCTACGACGCGTCGTACGGCTCGCACCCGGCGAGACGGCGGCGCTCACGATCCTCCTCGGCGTCGCGCCGACGCGCGTTGCGGCGCTCGCGATGGCGCACCGCTACGCGCCCATGGCGACGGGATCGACCGCCGCTACCGCCGGCGTCTTCGCCGCGGCGGCCGCAGGCGAGGACATGGTCCTGCGCACGCTCGGAATCACCGCAGACCGAGCGGAGCGATTCCAGACGCTCGCCGGCGCGATGCTCTATGGTGATCCGCGCCTGCGTGCGCCGGCCGACGTCCTGCGGCGGGCACACGGCAGCCCGGCGCTTCTCGCTACGTACGGACTGCGGTCGGACGTCCTGCTCGCGGTCGCGCACGTGCGGCGGACGGAAGACCGCGCGCTCGTAGCCGAGCTGCTGGCGGCGCACGCGTACTGGGAGACGAAAGGACTGCGCGGCGACCTCTTCGTGCTGTGCGAAGGGACGGCGCTCAGCGGCGAGGTGAACGCCTTGGTCGGTGCCACACCGGGCGCACCGGGCCGCGTGCTGGTGCGCGAGCTCGCCGACGTCCCCGCCGCGGATCGCGACGTCATCGCCGCATGCGCGCACCTCGTCGTCGCGGACATGCTCCCCGCCGTCGGCGCCGACGCGCGCGAGGCGAAGGCCGTGCCCGAGGCACGACGGGCGACGTCCTCGTCCTCGACCGTGTCGGCATCGCCCTCCCCGGTTTTGTCCGCGCGCGACGGCGGCCGCACGACGGCGCAACCCGACACGCCCGCGTTCTCCGCGGACGGCAGCGAGTACGTGATCACGCTCGCCGACGGCGTGACGGGCGACGTCCGCCGGCCCCCGATGCCGTGGGTGAACGTGATCGCGAACGCGGTCTTTGGATTTCTCGTGAGCGAGAGCGGCGCCGCCTGCACGTGGAGCCGGAACAGTCGCGAGAATCGCCTGACGCCCTGGTACAACGACACCGTTCGCGACCCGCACGGAGAGGCGCTCTACGTGCGCGACGACGACACCGGCGCCTTCTGGTCGCCCCTCCCCGGCCCGGTGACGCCGGGTGCCGCGCGCGGCGCGCCGACCGAATCCACGTTCGAGGCGCGTCACGGATTCGGCTACAGCCTCTGGCGGCATCGCAGCCGGGATCTCGATCACGAGGTCTGGACGTTCGTGCCGCAGCGGACTCCGGATCCGGTGAAGATCACGCGCCTGCGGCTCACCAACGCGAGCGATCGTCCGCGGCGGCTTTCGATCTTCGCCTACCATCGCTTGGTCTTGGGGGGCGTACCGGGCACGAGCGGGCGATTCGTCGTCACCGACCTCGATGCGCTGTCGCAGGCGCTCTTCGCCCGCAACCGCATGAACGACGAGTTCGCGGACGCCGTCGTCTTCGTCGCCGGCGTACCGCCCGTGGGCGCGACCGCGACGCGGTTCACCGCCGACCGCACGGCATTTCTCGGCCGGCACGGCTCTCCCGCCTTCCCGGCGGCGATCGCCCGCGGCGGCACGCTCGACGGCACGACGGGCGCCGCGCTCGATCCCTGCGCGGTGGTGCAGATGCGCATCGAGATCCCCGCGCGCGCCACGGTCGAGTGCGCGGTGCTCCTCGGCGAGGCCGGCGACGCGGCGCAGGCACGGACGCTCGTCGCGCGCTACCGCGAGCCCGGCGCGGTCGAGCGCGCGCTCGCGGAGGCACGCGACTTCTGGGACGATCTGCGCGCGGGCATCCAGATCGCGACGCCGGCGCCGGCGATCGACCGCATGGTGAACGGCTGGCTGCCGTATCAAGTCCTCAGTTGCCGTCTCTGGGGTCGTTCGGCGTTCTACCAATCCGGAGGCGCGTTCGGCTTCCGCGATCAACTGCAGGATTCCGCCGCCTTCACGACGACCCGTCCGGCGCTGACGCGCGCGCAGATCCTGCTCCACGCCGCGCACCAGTTCGTCGAAGGCGACGTCCTCCACTGGTGGCACCCGCCGCTCGGTCGCGGCATCCGCACGCGCTTCTCCGACGACCTCCTGTGGCTGCCCTACGTGACCGCGCACTACGTACGCACGACCGGCGACGTCGGCATCCTCGACGAGCACGTCGGTTTCGTGACGGCGCGTCCGCTGCTGCCGGGCGAGGACGAGGCGTACCTCGTCCCGACTCGCGCCGACGAGGTCGCCGACGTCTACGTCCACTGCTGCCGCGCGCTCGACCGCTCGCTCACCAGCGGCGCCCACGGGCTGCCGCTCATGGGCACGGGCGACTGGAACGACGGCATGAACCGCGTCGGCCGCGAAGGACGCGGCGAGAGTGTCTGGCTCGCGTTCTTCCTCTGCCGCGTCATCGACGGGTTCGTGCCGCTCTGCGACCGGCGCGGCGACGGCGCGCGCGCCGCGCGCTACCGCGCGTACCAGACGCAGCTGCGCGCCGCGTTCGAGACGGCGGCCTGGGACGGCGCCTGGTATCGCCGCGCTTACTACGACGACGGCACGCCGCTCGGCAGCGCCGCGAACGACGAGTGCCGCATCGACGCCCTGGCGCAGGCGTGGGCGGTGCTCGCGAACGCCGTGCCGCGGGCGCGCGCCGCGCAGGCGATGGACGCCGTCCTGCGCCTGTTGGTCGACGAGGAGCACGGCCTCATCCGCCTCCTCACTCCGCCCTTCGATCACGACCCGCACGATCCCGGTTACATCAAGGGGTACGTCCCCGGCATCCGCGAGAACGGCGGCCAGTACACCCACGCCGCCCTCTGGGTCGTCGAAGCGCTCGCCGAGCTCGGTCGCTGCGACCGGGCCGGCGCGCTGCTCGCGATGCTGAGCCCCGTGAGCCACGGCGCGACGCCGGCGCAGATCGCGACCTACCAGGTCGAGCCCTACGTCGTCGCCGCCGACGTCTACGGCACGGCACCCCACGTCGGCCGCGGCGGTTGGACCTGGTACACCGGTTCGGCGGCGTGGATGTACCGCATCGCGGTCGAGTCGCTCCTCGGGGTGCGACTCGAGGGCGGCGACACCCTCGTCATCGCGCCGCGCATCCCCGACGCGTGGCCGGGCTTCACCGTCCGCCTGCGGCTCCCCGACGGCCGCGGCGACTACGAGATCGTCGTCACCAACCCGACGCATCGTGCCGCCGTGGTCACCACCGTCGCCGTAGACGGCACGCCGGGCGCGATCGTCGCCGGCGCGGCGCACGTCGCCGTCGACGGTGCCCCACACCGGGTCGACGTCATCCTCGGCGCGGCGGATCCATCAATCTGACGCCGGCGCGGCGGCTAGCTACACCTCGCCGCACCACCGGGCGAGCTCGATCTCGATCGCCGCGAGTGGGGCGTCACTGGTTGAACTGTTTGGCAAAATCGACTGCAAGCCATCGCTCTGGCCGTATACGCACCAGAACGTTTTCCTGCCGGGTCTCCGCTCCACCGGTCAAGGCAAGATACTGATCTCCCATTTCTGGTCCCAGATAGCGGTGCGCTAAAGGTCGCATATCGCGCTCCACCTCAGACGGCTCGACTGCAATCACCGGCCCCTCGACACTGACATACTTATACGGAAGCGTTTCCTCTTGTACGCAGAGGCTGATACGCCCACCTTCAGCAAGGATGCCTCCCTTGCGAGAGGCGCGTGAGGTTACGAACCAAATCTCCCCACCTGGTTCGTACGTGTACCAAATCGGGATGGTTAGCGGCCCTCGGTCCTGCTCAGCAATACTCAGGACCCCGATATGAACCTGTGCCAAGAATGCCTTCTGCTCTTCACGCGTCATGGTTGCCGACATTGGTGTCTCCTTCCAAACAATAGTGTCCTCCGCCTCCTTCAACGCTCGCGGCGATCGCTTCCGGTGATCGCTGCGGTGGGAAGGTCGTATTGCTCGCGGAGGCGCAGTGGCTTCGCGCCGACCGCGAAGCGGAAATCGCAGCGGTCGGCGCCGAGGCTTACGGTGCCGGTGCGGCGCAGGCCGGCGCCCAGGGTGTCGGAGAACTTGTCGTCGAGCGCGCAGAGGTAGGGCACGATGTCGAGGGCGTCGTGTTTCGCGAACATCTGGCACACGGCACACTGGAGGATATCGAAGGCCAGGTCGCTCTCCGGATCGTCGACCGTCGCGAAGACGAACTCATCCGGATCGTTCCGTCGCTGCGACGCCTCGGCGGCTCGACGGAACTGGCGCCGCATTAGGGGCCGCAGCAGGAGCCGGGCGATTCGCCACGCAGCCGGCACCCACGCGGCGGGGAGCCACCGAGCTGGCCGCTCCTCCGACTCGCCGATCCACGCGCCGATCTCGTCGCGCGAGTGGCCGCGGCGTCGCAGGACCATGACGTAGGCGAGCCGAAAGGTCGGGCCGACGATGTTCTGCATCATCAAGTCGCGGTCGCGGCCCTTGTACGGGATGCCGTCGGCCAGGCCCTCGAACTCGCGCCGTGCTTCGTCCGCGATCGCACCTGCCGAGCCGCCGAAGCGCGCCTCGAGTGAGCGCTCGGCCGAGCGCGTGAAGCGATCGAAGCGGCGAAGCAGCTTCCGCCGCCGGCGAGCGAGTGCTGCGTCGGACAGAACCGGCATCAGAACGTCACCTTTCCTCGAAGTTTCAGTCATACCTGGCGGGCAGAGCTCCGATCGTGGCGGCGAGTCAGGCAACGCCGCACCTGTCTCCAGCCCGTTTCCGCCGACGATCACCTCAGGTTCGGACACGTGGGCTCCTGCGCCTCGATGTTGTCGTCGCTAACACTTGATGTTACTGATGTCAACACCGTGCTATACTGATTCGGTCATGAGGGATTCCAGGGCCGTGCTGCGCAAGCCAAAGGGCTCGTATCACCACGGCAACCTGCGCCGGGCGCTGATCGAGGCCGGGCTCGGGCTGATCGAGAAGGAAGGTGCCGCAGCCTTGTCGCTGCGGGAGGCGGCCCGGCGGGCCGGTGTCTCCAACGCAGCGCCCTATCGACACTTCTCGTCCCGGGAGGCCCTACTGGCCGCGATCGCGGAAGAGGGATTCCGGCTGCTCGGCGAGGAGATCCGCCGGGCGATCGCAGACCACGACGACGAGGCGCGGCGTCTCGGCGAGGCGGGAATCGCCTACGTGTTGTTCGCTGCCGCGCGCCCGTCTCACTTCAATGTCATGTTCAGCCCGGAGCTGGCCGACCGCACGGCCCATCCGTCCCTCGAGGCCGCGGCCGCCGACCCGTCGCACCTGCTACTCGGCGCGATCCGGGACTATCAGGAAGCCGGGTGGATGAGCTCCCGAGATCCAGGCGAGCTGCAGCTCGCGGCGTGGTCGAGTATGCACGGGCTCGCTTCGCTGATCACCGGCGGACACGTTCGGGTCGGGCGTTCCGATCCCGCCCAGCTGGAACAGATCGCGCGCGCCGTCGTCCGCTCTCTGGTGCCCGGCTTCGATGGCTGACGACACGCTCGGGACCTCGGGTGCGGAGCGATGTTCTCAGCCGGCAACCTGTTGGTCACGCAGTAGACGATAGAGGAATGTCCGATCCATCCGGCGCATGGAATCGGGTCGGTGCTCCACGGCGTGAACAGCCGGGTGCGTCTCGGGCTCAGTAGCCGCGCGGGATGAGACACTTCTCGCGCGCCGCGCGCGTCAGCTGCTCGCGGAAGTCGGGGTGCGCGATCGAGATCAGCGCGGTGGCGCGCTCGGCAACCGACCGGCCCTTCAGGTTCACCATGCCGTGTTCGGTGACGACGTACATCACGTCGCTGCGCGGCGTCGTCACGATGTTCCCGGGCGTGAGCGTCGCGACGATGCGGCTCTCGCGCCGGCCGCCCTTCTCGTACGTCGAGGAGAGGCACATGAACGACTTGCCGCCCTTCGACGCGTAGGCGCCGCGGACGAACTGGAGCTGGCCGCCGGTGCCGCTGATGTGCCGCGTCCCGGCCGACTCGGACGCCGCCTGTCCTTGGAGGTCGATCTGCGTGGTGTTGTTGATCGAGACCACGCGCTCGTTCTGCATGATGTTGTGCGGCAGGTTGGTGTAGTCGACCGGGTAGCTCTGCACGCCCGGGTTGCGATGAATGAAGTCGTACTGCCTCCGCGACCCGGCGGCGAAGGTGAAGACGATCTGCCCGCGATTGATCGTCTTGCGCGCGCCGGTGACGAGGCCGGCGTCGTAGAGATCGATCATGCCGTCGACGAGCATTTCGGTGTGGATGCCGAGGTCGCGGACGCCGGCGTCCTTCAAGAGGCCGCAGACCGCGTTCGGCATGCCGCCGATGCCGATCTGCAGGCAGGCACCGTCCGCGATCTCGGCGGCGATCCGTGCCGCGACTCGGCCGTCGAGGTCGGTCGGCGGCGGGTTCGCGGCCTCCGGCACCGGATCGCCGCCGCCGTCGATCACGTAGTCGACGGCGCTCGCGTGCACCGACTCCTCGGCGCCGTAGACGTAGGGCATCGCCGTGCAGGTCTCGACGATCAGGATCTTCGCGCGCTCGGTGAGTGCCTTGTGGTAGCTGACCGCGCCGCCGAAGTTGAAGTAGCCGTGCTCGTCCATCGGCGTCGTCTTGAGGCAGACGACGTCGACCGGGTCGATGAAGCGCCGGTAGTAGTCGGGCGCCTCGCCGAAGTTCATCGGGATGTAGTTGCAGCGTCCGGCGTCGTGTCGCGCGCGGTCGTAGCCGGAGAAATGCCAGCTGAACCAGAGGAAGTGCTCGCCCTCGGGATCGGCATCGAGCACGGCACGCGGCCGCATCGTCAACGCCGCGCGGATCTTCACGCCACGAAGCTCCGACGCGCGCGCGGCGAGCGCACGATCGAACAGGTCCGGCTGGCCCAAGCCGAAGCCGTAGTCGACCCAGTCGCCGGACTTGACGAGTGCGGCCGCCGTTTCGGGGGAGATGGACGTGGGGCGCATGCCGGGGTTCAGTGTCCTGCGCTAGGCGGGCAGCGCGCAACCATTCTCGTCGAAGAAATACAGGTGCGCGGGGTCGAGCTCGAGACGGACGGGATCGCCCGCGGCGAGCGCCTGCATTCCGGGCAGGCGTGCGACCACGTGGCGCGCGTCGGCGGCGACGCCCTTCGCCGCGTCGGCGGTCGCGCGCACGTACGCGAGCGTCTCGTGACCGAGCCATTCGACGTGCTCGACGACGGCGTCGAACGCGGCGGCATCCGACCGCGGCGCGGCCGCGTCGGCGAGACGCAGGTGCTCGGGGCGGATGCCGCCGGTGAGTTGGCCCTCACGCGCGGCCCGCGACACGTTCGCCGGGCGCGGGCGCGGGACCGCGATCGTCTGCCCGTCGAGCGTGAGTGAGGCGCCGCCCTCGTCGACGCGCACGCGGGTCGGAAAGAGGTTCATCGGCGGGTTGCCGATGAAGCCGGCGACGAACGCGTTCGCGGGCGCATCGTAGAGGTCGCGCGGGGTCGACACCTGTTGCAGGCGGCCCTTGTCCATGACGGCGACGCGGTGGCCGAGGGTCATCGCCTCCACCTGGTCGTGGGTGACGTAGATCATCGTCGTCTTGGTGCGCTGCTGGAGCTCGCCGATCTCGGCGCGCACTTGCACGCGCAGCTTCGCGTCCAAGTTCGAGAGCGGCTCGTCGAGGAGCGACACCGCGGGCTCGCGGACGAGCGCGCGCCCCATAGCGACGCGTTGGCGCTGCCCGCCGGAGAGCTGCCGCGGCAGGCGGTCGAGGAGCGGCGCGAGGTCGAGGAGGCCGGCGATGCGCTCGACCTTCGCGCCGAGCTCGACCCGCCCGAGTCCGCGCATGCGCAGCGGAAACTCGAGGTTCCGCCGCACCGTCATTTGCGGATAGAGCGCGTAGTCCTGGAAGACCATGGCGACGTTGCGCGCCTGCGGCGGCAGCTGATTTGCGACGCGGTCGCCGATCCGCAGCGTTCCCGCGCTCAACTCCTCGAGGCCGGCGACGAGGCGCAGCACCGTCGATTTGCCACACCCCGATGGACCCACCAGCACCAGCAGCTCGGCGTCCTCGACTTGCAACGAGCAGTCGACGACGGCGCGCGCGCCGTTCGGGTAGACCTTGTCGACGTGCTCGAGCTCGACGCGTGCCATCAGTCGAAGAAGCGCTCGGCGGCGATGACGGGAAGCGCGCGGCGCACGATCGGGTCGGACGCGAACCGTTCCTGCACGCAATGCGGCTTCAAGTAGTCGGCGACAGCGAGGAAGAGCAGCGATTGGTCGAGGGCGAGATAGGCGCGCGCCACGGCGCCGCTGCGTGGATCGACGGCATCGTAGTAGCCGTACTCGCCGTACACCGGAAAGCGGGCGGCGAGAGCGCGGAGGTTCGCGACGGCCGCCTGCGGCGTCGCCAGGAGGGCGAGCGCGGCGGCGTGTGGCGTCACCGCGCCCGCGGCGTAGCCGCGCGTGCCGAGGACGGGCACGCCGTACTCGCCGTAGCCGTCGGTCGCCGGGATCGAGCTCGGCGACATGCCCCAAACGGGATAGGCGAGCGTCTCGGTGACGTAGCGCCGCTGCACCGTCGCGTGCGCCGTGTCGTTGGCGCCGAGGCTCAGCGGCGCCCAGCGTTGCTCGTCGAGAACCAGCGCCGGCATCAACGCCTCGAACATGCTCCCGCCCCACGACGGCACGAAGCGCACGCCCCCCCACTCGTAGTAGCCGTAGGCGAGCGCGTGACCGCGCACGGTCCGCCGCCGGACGCCGCGCGGCGTCGCCGTCTGCCCGGCGCAGTCGGCGGGATACGTACGCACCATCTCGAACCACGCGTCCTCGGGCACCTCGCCCTTGCCGATCCCGAGCAGCACGCCGAGCCGCGCCTCGGTGTAGAGGACGCCGTAGTCGTAGCGTGAGCGCGCCCGTCGATGGACGTAGTAGCCGTGGGAGATCTCGCGGCGGCGCGCATCGTAGAAGAAGTCATAGTGCATCCGGTCGATGAGACGCGAGCAGCGCGCGGCGAGCCCCGGGAAGGTCGCGCGCGTGACGATCAGGCCGGTCGTCAGCCACGAGGTGTCGACGAAGGAGAGGAAGTTGCTCGAGCGCTCGAGGGACGTGGTGTCGTAGTAATTGAAGTAGAAGCCCGCATGGGTCTCGAGTCGCTCGAGGGTGTCGAGGATGCGGGTGATCGCGGCCACGGCGTCGGCCTCGGTGACGAGATCGAGCTCGCGCGCGGCGACGATCGTGGCCAGGTGCAGGCCGACGTTGGTGATGCTCGTGTAGTCGCCGACGTCGGCGCCCACGGTCGTGTCCGCGGCGCCGGCGGCGAGCCGCACGTGATCGACGGGAAGGCCGTTCTCGCGGTCGGTGAGCGCCGCGAGGCCGCGCCAGGTGTCGGCGGCGACGCGCGCGAGAAACGCGCGATCGTCGGCGGGCAGCGTGCTCGGATCGACGACGGTGCGTGCCGGCCACCCCGCGAGACGGGCGCGCACGGACGGCCGCGCCGCCTCCATACCGCCGAGGCTCGCCTCCCAGGCACGCTTGCGCGGCTGGTCGACGGGATCGTCCTCGTTGGTGAGCGTCTCGACCGCCGGCCGCGCGCGGCTGCTGAGCGGACAGACGGGCGCACGCGGCGCCTTGGCGACGCGCGCCGCACGCGGCGCCGACGCGACCGACGGCGGGGTACGTCCCGCCACCGCCGCGGGCGCCAGTAGCACCGCCACGACGACCATCGTCCACCCACCCGATCGCTGCCGACGCACGGCACGCCTACTACGACAGAACGCGGCGCGCTGCACGCGCTTGACGCCCGCGAGGGCGCCCAGCATAGGCTGGCCGCCATGGCGACGTCCTTCCCGGCGGGGTTCCTCTGGGGCACCGCGACCGCGGCGCACCAGGTCGAGGGCGGCAATTGGAACAACGACTGGTGGGCCTGGGAGCACACGCCGGGCTCGCCGTGCCAGGAGCCGAGCGGCGACGCCTGCGATCAGTACCATCGCTACGCCGAGGATCTCGATCTCCTCGCGCGCCACGGCTTTCGCGCCTATCGCTTCTCGCTCGAGTGGAGCCGGATCGAGCCCGAGGACGGCGAGTTCTCGCGCGCGGCGCTCGAGCACTACCGGCGCGTGTGCGCCGCGTGCCGCGAGCGCGATCTCGAGCCGATCGTCACCTTCCATCACTTCACGACGCCGCGCTGGCTCGCCGCGCGCGGCGGCTGGGCGGAGCGTGCGACCGCCGAGCGCTTCGCGCGCTTCTGCGGGCGCGCCGCGCGCCACCTCGGCGACCTCGTCGCCCGCGTCTGCACGCTCAACGAGCCGAACATCGTCGCCGACGTCGGCTACCGCTGGGGCCTCTTCCCACCCGGCCGCCGCGACCCGGATCTGCGGCTGCGCGTGAACGACGTCTTCATCGACGCGCACCACCGCGCCGTCGCCGCGATGCGCGACGCCGGTGTGCGCGCGCCGATCGGCCTCACACTCGCGATGCAGGACTACCAGGCGGTCGACGGCGGCGAGGCGGTGCGCGACCGCGAGCGTCGCGACATGGAAGACGTCTACCTCGAGGCCGCGCGCGGCGACGACTTCCTCGGCGTCCAGACCTACACCCGCGTCCGCTTCGGTCCCGACGGGCTGCGCAGTCCCGAGCCCGGCGTACGGCTCACGCAGATGGGCTACGAGTTCTGGCCCGAAGCGCTCGCCGCGTGCCTCCGCCGCGCCGCCGTGGTCGCACCCGGCGTGCCGCTCCTCGTCACCGAGAACGGCATCGGCACCGACGACGACGCCGAGCGTATCGAGTACGTCGAGCGCGCGCTGCGCGGCGTCCTCGCCTGCCTCGCCGACGGGCTCGACGTCCGCGGCTACGTCTACTGGAGCCTGCTCGACAACTTCGAGTGGGCCTTCGGCTACCGCCCGAAGTTCGGCCTCGTCGCCGTCGACCGGACAACGCAGGCGCGCCACCCGAAGCCGAGCGCCGCGTGGCTCGGCGCGATCGCCCGCGCGGGCGCGCTCGCCGACGCACCGTGAGCATCGCGCCGGGGCGCGAAGGTGCGCCTCCAGGCCGAGTCTCGGCGCCCTGTCAGCTGCACACTTGCTATAGTCGTCGCCGGTAGCTGCGGTGACGCGCGTATCGGCGTTGACGCTGCAAGTGCAGTCGAGCCGGCTCGGACCTTGGCGATACCGCATCTGTCGGCGGTCCGGCATTTGCTGAGCTCCCCCTTCGAGCTCACGCTCATCGTTCAACTCTCGACCAAGGGGGAATGCATGAATTCACTGCGGAAGACTTCGATGGCACTGCTCGCGGCGGCCGTGATCGTGAGCCCGGGGCTCGCGCTCGCGTACGGAGACGGCACGCCGGATCAGCAGCCGCCCGCGGAGGAGCAGATCTGCGATCCCGCCGCCGAGCTCCGCGGCGCCGCGTATGGATTGTGCGTCGCGTATTGCGAGGCCAACGACTGCGAGATCCAGCCCGACAAGCACGCCTGTACCGTGCTGCTGCAAAACTTCACGCGTATCACCGGGGACCCCGCCGTTCCCTGCACCTCGATCGGCATTCAGTAGACGCGGCGATGATGGTGGGCGCCTTCACGGCGCCGGGCAGAACGTGCTGCCGAACGGGCTCGGCTGTAGCGTCACGGTGGAGAACTCGTCGATGCGCGGAACCGTGAAGCGGATGGAGTCTTCCACTTGGCAGCGCTCGTGCTTCGCGACGCACGTGGCGTAGTCGGCCAGATTGGTGACGGAGACGACACCGACGCCGGTGCAGAGCGTGGCCAACGCTCCCGCATCGCCGCCGCTCGCGCCCAGCAGATCGTCGATCGGAGTCTTCTCGCAGGCCTTCGTAATCGCGCCTCCGAGCTTCGTCTGCGCGCCGTCGACGGTTGTGATCTGCTTCGTGCAGGTCTTGGCGGCCCCATCGACGCATTTTTGGGTGCGCTTCACCTGCGCGCAATTCATGACGGCGTCGGCGCACTTGGCAAACGCGCCACGCGCTTTCGCCGCGAAGGACACGCCGGCTTTCGCCGCGGATTTTTGGCAGCCGAGGAGCACCTTTCCTGCCTTGGGATCGCTGCCGAGGGCGCCGGCGCCGCCCTCGTCGACGAGGCAGCTTCTCTGCGGATCGAGCGCGTGCCCCATCGTCACCCCGGCGGTCACGAGCAGGTCGTGCGCGCGTGGCATCTGGACGAGCAGCAATTGTTCGGCCGCACAGTTGGCTTCCAGGAACAGGCAACTCTCGAGATTCTGGATGAATCTGTTCTTGCACGCGTCCGTGATCAGGCTGAACCGTGGACCCCCGACGTCGTCGAACAGCTCGGTCGGGCTGAGTGATCGGCAGAACGTCGTGACGAGATTCTCCAACACGGTGCCGGCCGCTTTGTCGGTGTCGTCGCCGAGGTTGGGGATGCTGGCGTTGCACGCGTCGGCTGCTTTCGTCAGACAGGTCGGGTCGCTCGCCTTCGTCTGCACGCAGGCGGCGATCCCCCCGATGCACTTGGCGTAGGTTTTCGACCACGTCGCGAGGTAGCTCGCGACGCCATGGTTCACCAGCTTCTGACACTTGAACGCGTGCTGCGGTTGCATGGGTCGGTCAGGAGTGCCGGTCAGTCCTGGTGGAACGTCGGCACGCGTGACGGTCACGAGCGGCGGCGCGATCGCGATGGCGACGGCGGTCCATGCGGTCACGACTCCTCTGACAGTCATGCGGCTGCTACGGTCTCTGCTCCGCATCGCGGACTCCTCCTCGACACCATGCGTAAGTAGCACCATTCGGACAGTGGACGTTACTCGATCCAAACGCGGGCACGCGCTACCGCCCGCGGAACGTGACCGCGCTCTTCGTGGCGAACGCGGCGACGGCGTGGCGGAAGTCCTCGCTGTGGCTGCTGGCGGCGATCGCTTGCGCTTCGCGCTCCATCTGGGTCTCGAGACTCTCTTCGCTCGAATGATGGAAGAGCCGCTTGGCGCGGCCGAGGGCGAGCGTCGGTCCGGCGGCGAGCTCGCGTGCGAGCGCGCCCACCGCGGCGGGGAACTCCGCGTCGGGATGCACGCGGCTCACGATGCCCCACTCCAACGCCTCGCGCGCGGAGAGGACGCGGTTGGTGTAGTGGAGCTCGAGGGCGCGACGGATGCCGACGAGGCGCGGCAGGAAGTACGACGACGAGGCGTCGGGCGAGGCGCCGATCTTCGCGTACGCCATGGTGAAGCGCGCCGACTCGGCGGCGACGACGAGGTCGCCGCAGATGGCGAGCCCCATCCCGCCTCCGGCGGCGACGCCGTTCACCGCGGTGAGCACGGGTTTGGGAGAGCGGCAAAGGCGCGAGATGGCGCCGTGGAGATACGTCGTCAGCTCCTTGATGAAGATCCCGACGCGGTCGCCGGCGCGCGCGAATTCCTTCACGTCACCGCCGGCGCAGAATGCCGCGCCCGCGCCGGTGAGGACGACGCACCGGACGGCACGGTCCTCGTCGGCTTCCAGGGTCGCCGCGAAGAGCTCGCGCGCCAACGTCAGATCGAGCGCGTTGTAGGCGCTCGGGCGGTTGAGCGTGATCGTCGCCACGCCGTCTTGCACGCGGTATAGGACGGTTTCGTAGGCCATCGCGATCCTCCTCGTCCGCACGTAACCGGCATCGCGGCCAGCCGCAACCGGACGGCACGCGGCGGCATCTGACCCGTAACGCGGGAGCGCCCACATGTCGATCAGCGTCCCACCAAGCGCGGAATGGCTCGAGGCCGACGGCCTCGGCGGCTTCGCGAGCGGTACCGCCGGCCTGGTGCGGACGCGGCGCTATCACGCGCTGCTGCTGGTGGCGACGAGGCCGCCCGCCGGGCGTGTCGTCCTGGTGAACGGCCTCGAGGTGTGGCTCGAGACGCCGGACGGCACGGTCGCGCTCTCGTCGCAGCGCTATGTCCCCGACGTCGTCCATCCCGACGGCGCCACGCGCGTGGTCGCGTTCACGGCGGATCCGTGGCCGCGCTGGACCTTCGCGCTTCCCGGCGGCGCAACCCTCGAGCACGGCCTCTTCGTGCGGCCCGAGCGCGCCGCGATCGACCTCTATTGGCAGCCGGCCGCGGGCGCGCGCGGGACACTCTGTATCCGGCCGCTCCTCTCCGGCCGCGACTACCACGCGCTCCACCACGAGAATCCCGGCTTTCGCTTCGACGCCGAGTGCGCCGGCGATCGCGTCGTCTGGCGTCCCTACCCCGGCCCGCCGGCGATCATCGCGCGTAGCAACGGCACCTACGTCCACGATCCCGAGTGGTATCGCCGCTTCCTCTACACCGAGGAGCGCGACCGCGGTCTCGACGACGTCGAAGACTTGGCGTCGCCCGGCGTCTTTCGCTGCAACCTCGCCGCAGGAACGGCCGTCCTCAGCTTCGCGGCGTCGCCGGAGGGGACGTCCCCATCAGCGGCAGCGGCCGGAGACCCGTCGCGCAGCGAATTCGCGCGCCGTCGCGCCGCCGAGGAGCGCCGGCGGGCGTCGTTCCCCTCACGCCTGCATCGCGCCGCCGACACCTACGTCGTCCGCCGCGGCGCCGGGCGGACGATCATCGCCGGCTATCCGTGGTTTTGCGACTGGGGGCGGGACACCTTCATCGCGCTCCGCGGCCTCTGCCTCGCCACCGGACGCGTCGACGACGCACGGCAGATCCTGCTCGAATGGGCCGGCGCCGTTTCCGAGGGGATGCTGCCGAACCGCTTCCCCGACGACGGCGGCACGCCCGAATTCAACGCCGTCGACGCCGCGCTATGGTACGTCGTCGCCGTCCACGAGTTCCTGGAGACGGTGCGCACGATGGACGCGCGTGAACGCGCCACGCTCGAGGCGGCGATCGACGCCATCGTCGCCGGCTACGCGCGCGGCACCCGCCATCGCATCGCCGTCGACGCCGACGGCCTCCTCGCCGCCGGCGAGCCCGGCGTGCAGCTCACGTGGATGGACGCGAAGATCGGCGACTGGGTGGTGACGCCGCGGGTCGGCAAGCCGGTCGAGGTACAGGCGCTGTGGCTGAACGCGCTCTGCATCGCGAGCCGCCGCACCCCGACGTGGGATGCGCTCTACACGCGCGCTCGCGCCGCGTTCGAAGCGCGCTTCTGGGACGAGAGTCGCGGCTGTCTCCACGACGTCGTCGATCCCAACCACGAGCGCGGTACTGTCGACCCGAGCTTTCGTCCGAACCAGATCCTCGCGATCGGCGGCCTGCCCTTCCCACTCCTCGACGGCGCCCGCGCGCGCCGCGTCGTCGATGCGGTCGAGGCGCGTCTGGTGACGCCGATGGGATTGCGTTCGCTCGCGCCCGACGAGCCCGGCTACGTGCCGCGCTACGCCGGCGGCGTCCGCGAACGCGACAGCGCGTATCATCAGGGCACCGTGTGGCCGTGGCTCATGGGGCCGTTCACCGAGGCGTGGGTGCGCGTCCGCGGCGACAGTCCGGTTGCGCGACGCGAGGCGCGCGCGCGCTTCCTCGCGCCGCTCCTCGCCTACGCCGACGGCCGCGGCCTCGGCCACCTGCCCGAGGTCGCCGACGCCGAGCCGCCGCACCACCCGGGCGGCTGCCCGTGTCAGGCGTGGTCGGTCGGCGAGGCGCTCCGCCTCACCCGCCTGCTCGACGACGCCGACCCGCCGCGAGCGGGCGCCCGCGAGGGCGCCGCGCCTACCACCGAACGCTAGCCGACGTCGCGGACGAGGCGCGCACCGGCCGCGGCGAGGCCCTCCGCCACTCGGAAGCGTCCCGCCTTGCCGAGCACACGCAGCGCCGGCCAGAGCGGCCAGAGCGCGCGCAGCGCTCGCTGCCGGTGCGCCGCCATGAAATCGAGCTGGCGCGCGAAGTACGGATCGTCGGCATCGAGGTTCCACTTCCGCCGGAAGTGTTCGAGGCCGCGCCGGCCGCGCGCGCGGCTCCAGCGCCACAGGAAATACGGCACGTCGGACGGACGGAGCGGCGGCGAGCGATCGTAGGTGACGACGGCGGCGGGCTCGAAGAACACACGCGCGCCGCGGGCGCGCGCCTCGAGGCAGCGGTCGATCTGCACCTCGGGAACGCCGCAGAAGCGCGTGTCGAGCGGACCGAGCGCCCGCATCGTCTCGGTCCGCAGCAGCATGCAATGGAACTCCGCCTGCTCCGCGGGCGCGCGGGTGAGCAGCGGTCGCAACTCCGCGAGCGGGCGGTGCAGGAACCGGTGCTCCTCGACGAAGCGCCGCACGCCGTCGCGCTCCTCGACGTGCGCCGGTCCGCCTGCCATGTGGACCTTGGTGTGCCACGGACGGTCGACGCAGTAGAGCGGTCCGACGATCGCCGCACCGGTCTCCTCGGCGCAACGCAGCAGCGCGTCGAGCCAGCCGGGCGCGACGACGACGTCGTTGTCGAGGAACACCACGTACGGCGTCCGCACCGCCGCGAAGCCGAGGTTTCGCGCCGCGTCGGGCGAGAGGTAGGCATCGCGGCGGAGCAGCGTGAAGCCGCGCGCCGCAGCCTCGGCGCGCAGGTAGCGCGCCACCGCCGCCGGCGAGCCGCCGTCGACGTACACCAGGCGAAACGGCGGCGGCGTCACCGCATAGAGGTTTTCGAGCGTGTGCCGCGTCGCGCTGAAGCGCTCGCGCGGAGCGACGACGATCGTCACCGCGGGACGCGCGCCGTCGGCGGTCATGCCGACGCCTTCGCGACATCGTCGCCGGCGGCGCGGGGGTCGCGCGGCGTCTCGGCGGCGCGGCCGCCCGCCAACCTGCGGCCGAGCACGAGCCCGCGTCGCAGGCACTCGTCGGCGTTGACGTACGCCCACTCGCCGAGCCGCCCGACGGTGTAGACGCCGCGCTCCTCGAGCCAGGTGCGGATCTCACGGACGCGCGCCGCGCGGTCGAGCGTCGGCACCGGATAGGCGTCGCGGATGGTGATCACGCGCGTGCGGCGCACGGCGGCGCGCGCCACCACGCCGAGCATGACCAGATCGTCGACGACGCGGCGCTCGAGGTCGGCTTCGGGAAGCGGCTTCGTGGCCGAGAACGCCACTTCGGCGGTGACCGCGTGCCGCGGACGGCGCCGCAGGGAATCCGACGAGTTGTGATTCAGCACGATCTTGTGCGCGAGGATACGCGGATCGGCCACATAGATGCGCTGCACCGCGGTCGCGACCGGCCCCTCGATGACGGCGAACACGAGCGCCAGCGATACCGATTCGAGTGCCGTAGCGTCGTCGCGGAGCGCGCTCGGCGCGGTATCGATACGGGCGAGCAGATCGTCGAGCGCGATCGTCGACACCAGCCAGTCGAAGGGAACGACGCTGCCGTCCGCGACCACGACCACGCGCCGGTCGAGGTCGACCCGATCGACGGCGGTCTCGAGGCGTAGATCGGGCAGGCGACGCGCGAGCGCACCGACGATCTCGCCGTAGCCGCCGCGCGCCGGGTACGCGACGCGGGTCTCCTCCGCAAGCGGCGTCCGCCGCGGCCCGTGGCCCGCTTCCTCGGACTCTCGCGTCGGTGCCGCGACACGCTCGCCGACCCAATCGGTTGCGAGGCCGCGCAAATCGCGCGCCCAGAGCTTGCGGTTGTACGGCAGCAGGAAATGCGTCGCGATCCCGCTTCCGAAGCGGCGTACCAGGTAGTCCTCGAAGTGCGCCGCGTGCTCGGCGCCGCCGGCGGCGGCGAGGCCGCGCGCGCACGCGTCGACGACGCCGGTGTCGGGAAGCGCGTGGAAGTGCCGCTGGAACGGGTAGTCGACGAGCGTCCCGTCCATCCAACAGCGCGCCTCGCGCTGCTGCTCGATCATGGGGAGCGCGCCGAAGACGAGGGCGCGCACGTCGGCATGCGGGGTCGTGAACGCGTGCCCGCCGAGATCGAAGACGGCGCCGTCGATCTCGACGCTGGCGCAGAGCCCGCCGACCTGCGCGCGGCGCTCGAGGACGACGCACGACACGTCCTGCCCGAGACCGATCGCGGTCGCGACGCCCGACGGACCGGCGCCGATCACCACGACGCGAGGCCGCGCGCTCACGGCAGCAAGAGCCCCGCGATCCGCCGCGTCGCCGGACGCGCGCGCGCGTGCTCGTAGAGCTGGCCGCGCGCGTGGAAGAGCTTGATGCCGGCGTCGATGCGGGCGCGCTCACCGACTCGCGCCGCGAACCTATGCGCCAGCCAGCGTGCGGCGAGGCGCGCGCACAGGCGGCTCGAGGCCAGGACGCGGCGACGCGCGTCGCCGTGCAGATGTCGGTAGGTACGCCCGTGACGGAAGGCGCGGCGGAAGAGCCAGTCCGGCGTCGTCTGGTGCGGCTCGATGACGTGCGCCACACGTGCCGACGGCACGAACACGGCCTGCTCGCCGGCGCCGGCGAGCCGTTGCAGGAGCTCGGTCTCGCCGCCCATCAGGTCGTTCGCGTTCCCTTGGGAGCCGAGGTCCTCGCGAAACGCCAGCCCGGCCATGCGCGCCGCGCGCACGGCGTAGTTCGGTCCGAACGGCAGGCTCGCGCACGGGCCCTCGGCGACGCCGGGCTCGAACCGCGCGAACGCCGCGACCGCGAACGCGTGCGTCGCGAGCCACGGCGGCGCCGTCGCCGGCAGCCGCGGCGTGACCGGGCCGCCGAAGACCGCGTACGCGGGCCAGCGGCGCGCGGCGCCGACGTACTCGGTGAGCCACTGCGGCACCGGCTCGACGTCGTCGTCGGTGAACACGAGGAGCGCGCCGCGCGCTACCGCGAGCGCCCGGTTCAGCGCGCGATTCTTCCCCGGCCGCGGCTCCGCGAGCACGACGAGGGGGAGCGCAGCGCGCGCCTGCGCGAGGACGGCGGCGGTCGCATCGTCGCCGCCGTTGTCGACGACGACGACCTCCCAGCGCAACCCGTCGGTGACTTGGCGCGCCAGGTGCGCCAGCGTCGCGCCGAGGAGCGCAGCGCGGCCGCGCGTCGCGACCAGGACGCTCGCATCGAGCGTCTCGGCCCTCCCGTCACGGTCTCGTCCGTCCGCCGCCATCCCCACCGGTCTCTTGCACCGGTTCGCGACCGACACAAGCCGGTCGGGAGGCCGGTAGCGTCCGCGCCGACACTACCGGGGCGGCGGCGTCAGCGCGGGCTCGCCGCGCAGGAGCGCAGCGCCGCCGCGGGCGCACGCTCCGCATCCCGCTCCGCGAGGCGCACCAGCAGGTGATCGAGCGACAGCGGCCCCGCCCCGGCGACGCCGATCCAGATGAGCAGCGTGATGTAGAGAAACTCGACGAGTCCGAAGAGATCGCCGAGGCCGGCGACGTTCTCGCGCTGCGCGGTGACGATCGCGACGATCATCGTGACGACGAGCGGCACGCTCGCGACGCGCGTGAACAGGCCGGCGAGGAGCAGCACGCCGCACACGAACTCGGTGCCGGAGGCGAACGGGGCCTGCAGCTCCGGATACGGGATGCCGAGCGAGCCGAAGAACTCGACGATCTTGTCGAGGCTGTGGAGCTTGCCCCAGCCGGACCAGAGAAACACCCACCCGACGGTGAAGCGGGCGAGGGTCGGAGGAAGCCACTGCAGGCGATCGGCGATCGCGCGCACCAGGCGACGGATGGCGAGCAGAGTGTTGACGGTGGATGGCATGGTTCGGTCCTTTCCGCTTCAGGCGTGCGCGGCCGCGAGCTTTTCGACTGTCGGCGCGGCCGTGGAGGCCGCGGCCGGCGCCGACGCGACGGTGCGTGCGGTCGAGAATTTCACCAGGTCCTTCGAGAACACGAGATCCAGGGTCCAATCGAGCGCCACGCGGCACTTCTTCTCGAATCGCGGCAGCTTCGAGAGATAAATCGTCCGCCACAGCCACCAGGCGACGAAGCCCGAGAAGTTGATCCCGAGAATCTGTGCGACGCCGGTGCGGCGGCCGATCGTGGCGAGCTGGCCGATGGTGCGGAACGCGAACGGCCGCTTCCTGCCGCCGCGGAGCGCGGCGACGATGTTCCTGCCGACGCAGCGCCCCTCGCGGATCGCGTGCTGCGCCGTCGGCGGGTGGAACGAGCCGGTCCGCCCGTCGGGGACGAGCGCGCAGTCGCCGAGCGCCCAGACACCCGGCCACCCGGGCACTTCCAGGTACTCGTTCACGCGCAACCGTGCGCGCTCACGAACGCACGGAAGCGCGGCGACGAGCGGGCTCGGCGTCGTCCCCGCCGTCCAGATGAGCGTGCCGGCAGCGAGGCGGGTGCCGTCGCTCAACGTGACCGTGTCGGCAGTGACCGCATCGACTTTCGTGCGCGGGCGCACCTCGATGCCGCGCGCCGCGAGCTTACGCTCGGCGTAGCGCCCGAGCGACGGCGACAGCTCCGGGAGGATCACGTCGCCGGGATGCGCGAGCACCATACGCACCATGTCCTCGGTCAGGTTCGGATAGAAGCGCAGCGCCTCGCGCACGAAGTCGTTGATCGCGGCGATGGTCTCGACCCCGGCGAAGCCGGCGCCGGCGACGACGCAGGTCAGGAGGCGTTCGCGCACGTCGGCGCAGCACTCGGTATCCGCCTCCTCGAGGAGCGCGATCAGTCGGTTGCGGAGCGCGATCGCGTCACCGAGCGACTTCATGCTGAGCGCGTGCTCTTCGAGGCCCGGAAGGCCGAAGAAGTTCGTCACCGAGCCGAGAGCGATCACCAGATGATCGTACGGGAGGTCGTGGGTGTGCCCGTCGTCGCCGTGCGCGACGACCACCGTGCGGCGCTCGAGATCGAGGCGCGTGACGTCGCCGTCGAAGAACTGCGCCCCGTGGAGCAGCTTCCGAACCGGGCTCACGATGTGCGTAACGTCGAGGTCGCTTGCCGCGACCTCGTGCAGCATCGGCGTGAAGAGGAAGAAGTTGTCACGGCTCACGATCGTGATCTCGACCGACGGGTCGCGACGCAGCCGGCGCTGCAGCTCGAGGGCGGCGTAAACGCCGCCGAACCCGCCGCCGACGATCACCACCCGCGTGCGCGTTGTCTCTGTCATGCGCGTCAGATGCCGGCGGCGGCGCGTCGTGACACCAATGACGCGCGGGCGCCGCCACGCGCCTCGGCCGGCTCCTCGTCGGCGCGGAAACGGTAGAAGAGCGGCCCGTCCTCGAATTCGTGTTCGTCGAGCACGTGGTGAACGAGGTTGCGCTCCACGAGACGGTGCCCGAGGGCGACCGCCTCGTCGCGCGTCAGATGCTCGTGGTGGACGAGCCAGTCGACGGCCTCACGGCTGATGAAGCAGCGCGCGTGGACGCGCAGGAAGTGACGACGGTCGGCGATCACGATGCCGTCGTCGCCGCGCATGCGGGTAACCAGCGCGGCGAGCCGGCCGTCGTCCCAAGACGGCGTGCCGAGATCGTGCTCATGGTCGGGCGCGCACGGCTCGAGGTGATCCGCGGCAGCCGGCACCGGCGCCGCGGCCTGCGGCTCGCGCTCCGACTCCGGAAACACCTGCCGCCGCCAGGCGGCGGCGGCGCGCTCGAGCTCGGGCGCGTGCAGGTGCAAATCGCGCTGCGGAAACGGCACCGCGATGCCGTGCCGGCGCAGCAGCGGCTCGATGCGGAAGTAGAGATCGCTCGTCAGCTGCACCTGATTCCGGGGGTCTCGCGTCCAGACCAAGAGCTCGACGTCGAGGCTGCTCTCGCCGAACCCGTGTAGCTGGACGTCCGGCCGCGGGTCGGTGAGCACGTCGGGGTGGCTCCGCGCCGCCTCGAGCAGCGCGGCGCGCACCTGCCGGAGGTCGGAGCCGTAGGCGACGCCGAGCGGCAGGTGGACGCGCGAGACCGGATCGCCGTGCGTCCAATTCACCACCTCGTGCTCGAGGAGGCGCGAGTTCGGGACCAGAATCGAGACGCGATCGGCGGTACGGATCTCCGTACTGCGGGCGCCGATCCGCGCTACGGTGCCGACGAGGTCGCCGACGCGCACGTAGTCGCCCGGCTTGATCGGACGTTCGAGACCGAGGACGATGCCGCTCACGAAGTTGTTGGCGATCGTCTGCAAGCCGAAGCCGATGCCGACGCCGAGCGCGCCACCGAGCACCGCGAGCGAGCTCAGGTCGACGCCCCAGTACTGAAACACGACGATCGTGCCGATGAACGTCAGAAGGACGCGGGTCAGGACGCCGAGCGCCTGCTGCGCCCCCTCCTGCATGGCGCTGGCGCGGAAGAACACCAGCCGCACCAGGCGGGTGCCGATCCCCATCCCGATCCAGATCGCCACGATCAGCGTCGGCAGGAGCAGGATGTCGAGGGCGGAGTAGCTCATCTCGCCCATTTTGAAGAGCGGCTCGGTGAAGCTCTCCTGCACGAGACACACCACCAGCAGGCGCCACTGCCGGAGGAGCGGAAATTGCTCGCTGACGCCGTAGCCGACCGCCGCCCAGAGCGCGGCCATCGGCACCAGGAGGACGCGCTCGAGGGTCCGCCGCCAGCGTGTACCGGTCTCGGTCGCGTTGTCGCTGGGGCGGGCGCGGCGCGCGAGCGCCACCGCGACACGACGCCCGGCGCGGTGCAGTGCCCAGTGCACACCGGCCGCGGCGGCGATCATCAGGACGGTGAGCACGACCCCATGGGCGGTCCACCCGGCGAGGATAGGAGCGGTGTCGGTCGGGGGCATGGCTCGGCGACTCAGACCGCGAACACGGCGGCCGCGTGCGGCGCGGAACCGAGGCCGAGGCGCTGCTCGAGCAGCGCCCGCAGCGCCTGGCGTGCACGGTGGAGCCGCGTCTTGACGGCGCTCACACTGATGTCGAGGGCGACCGCGGCCTCCACGGTGTCGAGCTCCTCGAGGTCGCGCAGCACCAGGACGGTCCGGTACGACGCCGGCAGGCGATCGATGCACTCGCGCACGACGGCGCGCGTCTCGCTCCGTTCCGCGAGGTCGAGAGGCGTGCTCCAGTGCGCCGGCTCACGCTCCCACGAACCGCTCTCGTCGAAGCGCGGCAGCAGCTCGTCGATCGACTCCTCGGGTTTCCGCCGTTGGCGGCGCAGCCGCATGAGGGCGGCGTTGACGACGATGCGGTGCAGCCAGGTCGAGAGCCGCGCGTTCCCCTGGAAGCGCGCGACGGCTTTGAAGGCCGAGACGAACGCCTCCTGGACGGCGTCGCGCGCGTCCTCCTCGACCCGCAGCATGCGGCGCGCCACCGCGAGCATGCGCCCGCCGTAGAGGCGCACGACCTCGGCGAAGGCGGTCTCGTCGCCGTTCCGCAACGCCGCTACGAGCCGGGTCTCGTCGCCGTCGGTCGCGGGATCGTCGGGTCGCACCGCGCAGGCGCGCAGGATCTCGTCGACGAGCGGCGAGCATCCGACCACGACGACGCCGTCGCGGATCAGTACCTGGATCGCGCGTGCGCCGTCGCCGTCGACGAAGGCGACGCCGGCGAGGTCGAGCACCAACGGCTCGTCGGTCGCGAGCGCCGCGGCGCATGCCCCCTCCAACTGATCGATCGTCTTACCGACGATTCGTCCGTCGACGTGCAGCCGCGCCGTGCTCGATCCCTCTGGTACGAAACGCGTGACCTTGATCATGCCGCTCGCCAGAGCAACCCGCGTACCGCTCTGACGGGGAACGGTCGGATCCCGCAAGTCGCCGTTCCCGCACGAGTCGTGGCGGATGGCTCGCCCGCGAACCTCGCTGCCCGCCCACGAAATTTCGTGGGATCTACGGAAGACCCTCGAACCTTCGCTGAATCCCGAGCTTCTTCATCCGGCTGCGCAGGGTGTTCGGGTGGAGGTCGAGGATGCGAGCCGCGCCGCGCGGTCCATCTATACGCCAGTTCGTCTGCCTGAGGACGGTCATGATGTGGCTGCGCTCGGCCTCGTCGAGCGAGACTGTCGTACCGGCGGGCACCGCCGGCTTCACCGCCGCAACGGGTGGCGCCGTCGGTGCCGGCGACGCGGGCGACGGCGCCCGCAGTGCCTCGCCGGAGACATGCAGCTCGGGGCCGGGCGAGAGGATCACCGCGCGCTCGATCACGTTCTCGAGCTCGCGCACGTTGCCCGGCCACGGATAATTCTTGAGGCGATCCATGGTGTCGCGGGCGACGCGGTCGATGCGTCGCCCGATCTTGCCGGCGTAGCGCGCCGCGAAGTAGTGCACGAGGGCCGGAATGTCCTCGGCCCGCGCCCGCAACGGCGGGAGATGCACGGGAAAAACGTTCAGCCGGTAGAAAAGGTCGCTGCGAAACGCGCCGTCAGCGACCGCCCGCGCGAGGTCTCGATTGGTGGCGGCGATCACCCGCACATCGACCTTGAGCGGCGCCTTGCCGCCGACACGCTCGATCTCGTGGTCTTGCAGGACGCGCAGAAACTTCACCTGCACGTCGACCGGCATCTCGCCGATCTCGTCGAGAAAGATCGTGCCCCGATCGGCGAGCTCGAAGCGGCCGACGCGCCGCTCGTGGGCGCCGGTGAAGGCCCCCTTCTCGTGGCCGAAGAGCTCGCTCTCGATGAGGCCCGGCGGGAGAGCGGCGCAGTTCACCTTGACGAGCGGGAACCGGCGGCGACCACTCCCCGAATGCACGGCGCGCGCGATCAGCTCCTTCCCGGTGCCGCTCTCGCCGAGGATCAGTACCGAGGAGTCGGTGGGGGCGACGAGCCGGACCTTGTCGAGGACCTCCTGCAGCGCGACGCTCCGCCCGACGATCTCCTCGACGTTGTGGTCGGCGCGAATCTCCTCTTGCAGGTATTCGTTCTGGCGGTGCAACAGACGCAACGCCTCCTCCGCTTCCCGGCGTTGCTCGACGTCGCGGAGGATCAGCGTGTAGAGCCGGCGCCCCTGCACCGTGACCTCGGAGATCGTCGCCTCGATGGCGAACTCGCGGCCCTCCGTGTCGCGCGCCTTCAGCCCTTGCGGTGTCCACACGTACGGCGCCGTCGCCTCCCCGTGCGCCAGCGCTCGCATCGACTCGTCGAGCGCGCGCCGGAAGCCGTCGGTCAGGAAGCGATCGAGCGGCTGCCCGATCGCCGCCGACGCCGCGCAACGAAACGCCTTCTCGGCGGCGTCGTTGAAGAGCTCGACGCAGCGTCGTTCGTCGATCGTGACGATCGCGTCCATCGCCGAGTCGAGGACGCGCGCGAGGCGATCCTCGCTCTCGCGCAGCGCCGCGTCGGCGCGCTGCCGCTCGAGCTCGGCGCGGGCCCGCGCCGCGAAGATGCGCAGGATCGACAGGCCGCGCGGTCCGTCGAGCATGGGCGCGTCGTCGATGATCGCCAGATGACCGACGACGACGCCGGCGCGATCGAGGAGCGGCACCCCGCAGTAGCTACGCGCCCCCCAGTCGACGAGCCCGACGTCGTCCGGAAAAAGCTCCTGCAGACGATCGGGATGATGAGACATCTCCCCGCACAGGACCGATTCGCAGGGCGTACCGGCGATCGGCACCGTGAGGTTCTCGCCGAGACGACCGCGCGCCCAGAGCGCTTTGGTGCGGAAATGCCGTCCGTCCTCGGTGAACTCGGACACGAACGCGTATTGCACCCGCAACGCCACCGCCAAGTGACGAACGAGAGAGGCGAAGAACTCGTCGCCGGTCTCCGCTTCCACCCCCTCGACGATCGCCCGCAGGACGGCGTCCTCGTTCTCGGACGTATTCGTGGTCGCATCCTTCATGGCGTGTTACGGCCGCCGCGGCTCTCTCGCCCTTGCGCCGAGGCGCGAGTGTGCCATTGCCGAAGTGCTCGATCCAGCGTGCCGGCGCCCCACCCCCGCGGCCGTATCCCGGGCGCCGCCGGCGGCATCCAACCAGCCTCGGGGCCAAAAATGGAACGAATGATGACGTGTCGAGAGTTGATGGACTTTCTAGGGGACTACGTCGCCGGCACGCTCGAGACGCAGGAGCGCACGGCGTTCGAAGGTCATCTCGCCGGCTGCCCGGCGTGCATCGACTACGTGCGCAGCTACCGCGAGACGATCCGGCTCACGAAGGGCTCGCTCGCGCCCGTCGGCGACGCCGACGGCGCGATACCGACGGAGCTCGTGGACGCGATCCTCGACGCCACGCGCCGCCGCCGCGACCATTGACCGGCGCGGAGCCGCAACAGCCGCGCCGTGTCCGGCATCGAAGCCGCATGGCGAACTCGTCACCCTCCACGCTCTGGGCGCTCGTCCTCGCCGGCGGCGACGGCACGCGCCTGCAAACCCTCACGCGGCTGATCGCCGGCTCGCCGATTCCGAAGCAGTACTGTCGTCTGCTCGGCGAGCGCTCGCTGCTCGAGGAGACGCTGGCGCGACTCTCGGGTCTGGCACCGCCGTCGCGGACGCTCGCGATCGTCAACCCGCGACCACCTGCCGCTGGCGATCCCGCAATTGGCGTCGCTGCCGCGCGGCAAGCTCGTCGTGCAACCGTGCAATCGCGATACCGGCCCCGGCCTTTTACTGCCGCTCCTCGAGCTCGCGCGCCGCGATCCCGATGCGACCGTGGCCGTCTTCCCGAGCGATCACTATCTCGGCAACGTCCCGGCGTTCCGCGCCCGGGTCCGCAAGGCTGTGGCGCTGGTGGCGACGCATCCGTCGAAAATCGTCCTCCTCGGCACCGATCCGGAATGGGGCGATCCGGGGTACGGCTACATCGTCCCCGGCGAGCCGGTGGCGGGCGCCGTCCCGGGCGAGGCGTTCGCGGTGCAGGCGTTCTGCGAGAAGCCGCCGGCGGCGATCGCCGAGCGCATCGTGCGCGAAGGGGCCCTGTGGAATTGCTTCGTCCTGGTGTGCCGGGTCGAGCGCCTACTCGCCCTGGCGCGCGCCCTGCGGCCACGCGACGTCACCCGCCTCGCCGCCGCGGTCGACGACGCCGACGCGCGCGCCGCCGTCTACGACGACCTTCCGGCGTGGAACTTCTCCCACGACCTGCTCTCGCGCCTGACGGCGCACCTGCTCGTGCTGCGCGCGACGAACTTGTCGTGGAGCGACTGGGGCACCGTCGGCGCGATCGAGCGCACCTTGGCGTCGCTCGGGCGGACGCCGCCGTGGCGCGCCGGGTCGGCGTCGCTCGCCCTGACGGCGTAGCCCCGGGCCGCGAACCGACGGCGCGTCGCTTCGGCCGCTCGCGCCTGCCGCGACGACGGCGGCGTCTCGATCCGCCCTCTTGACCGCGGCTTCCTCGGCGGCGTACCAACGAGCGTCGACGTCCCGGACGGGCTCGTGATCGCCCGCGCCCGCGGGCCGGCGACGTAGTACATGAGCGAGGAACCCCCTGAGTCATTCTCGATCGCCAGCGACGACAGCGAGGTGCTGCGCCGACTGGTCGAGGGCACCGCGCGCTCGACCGGCGAGGAGTTCTTTCAGTCACTGGTCCGCAACCTGAGCCTGGCGCTCGATTCGGCGTATGCCTTCATCGCCGAGTTTGCCGCCGGCTCGACGCGCGTCCGCACGCTCGCGTTTTGGGGCAACGGGAGATTCCTCGACAACATCGAGTACGATCTCGCAGGTACGCCATGCGAGGAAACCGTGCGCGGCAATCTGTGCCACTACCCACGTGGCGTCCAGCAGCGATTTTCCACCGATCACCTGTTGGTGAGGATGGCGATCGAGAGCTACGTCGGGGTGCCGCTTCTCGACGGTAACGGCGCGGTCTTGGGGCACCTGGCGATGCTCGACACCGGCGCCATGAGCGAGGAGCCGCGCCGCCTCTCGATCTTCAAAGTCTTCGCCGCCCGCGCCGCTGCGGAACTCGGGCGCATGCGCGCCGAGCAGATGCTGCGCGCGTCCGAGAAGCAGTTCCGCGACCTCTACGAGGAGGCGCCTATCGCGTACATCTACGAGGACACGGAATCCCGCTTCCTGAGCGCGAATCGCGCCGCGATGCGGCTTCTCGGTCTCAAGCCCGAGGATGTCCCCGGCACCTTCGGCCTATCGCTGATCGCCCCGACGCCGGAAACGCAGGAGCGCGTTCGCCAGGGCATCGCGGCGTTGCAGCAAGGGCAGGAGCGCACCTCCGTCGAGCTCGAGCTGCGCCGCAAGGACGACGGCCGCCCGGTGTGGGTGCAATGGTGGTCCAAGCCGGATCCGGACGGCAAGTACACGCGGACCATGCTGGTCGACATCACCGCGCGCGTACTCGCCGAGCGGGAGCGCAACCGCTTGCAGCAGCAGAACCTGTACCTGCAGGAGGAGCTGAAGAGCGAGTACAACTTCGAGGAGATCATCGGCAGCTCGCCGGCGTTGCACGGAGCGCTCTCCAAGGTGCGGCAGGTGGCGCCGACCGACTCTACGGTGCTGATCCTCGGCGAAACCGGCACCGGCAAGGAGCTCATCGCCCGCGCCATCCACAACATCTCCAAGCGCCGCGACAAGCCGCTCATCAAGGTCAACTGCTCCGCCCTGCCGACGGGCCTCATCGAGAGCGAGCTCTTCGGGCACGAGAAGGGCGCCTTCACCGGCGCGACCGAGAAGCGCCTCGGACGCTTCGCGCTAGCGGACGGCGGCACGATCTTCCTCGACGAGATCGGCGACATCCCCTCCGCGGTGCAAGTGCGCCTGCTGCGCGTCTTGCAGGAGCACGAGTTCGAGCCCGTGGGCTCGTCGAAGACGCTGAAAGTGGACGTGCGCGTGATCGCCGCGACCAATCGCGATCTGGAACGGGCCGTCGCCGACGGCTCGTTCCGCGCCGATTTGTTCTACCGGCTGAACGTGTTCCCGCTTCGTGTGCCGCCGCTGCGCGACCGCCGTGAGGACATCCCGACCCTCGCCCACTACTTCCTCGAGAAGTACGCCACGAAGATCGGCAGGCACGTGGACGCGGTGGCCGGCGACACCATGCAGCGCCTCCTCGCGTACCCGTGGCCGGGCAACATCCGCGAGCTCGAGAACGTGATCGAGCGCGCCGTGATCCTGTCGCCGGGGCCGGCACTGCACGTCGATGCGCAAGTCTTGCCCGTGTCGGACGCGACCCACGCAGCAAAGCCTCTCTCGACGACGGATACGAGCGCGGACAGCGTCCCGCCGACACTCGAGGAATCGCAGCGCCGGCACATTCTTCACGCGCTCGAAGAATGCAAGTGGGTCGTCGAGGGCCCGCACGGAGCCGCGAGTGTTCTCCGCTTGCACCCGAACACACTGCGAAGCCGGATGAAAAAGCTCGGCATCAAGCGCTGATCCGCCGCCGCGCGCACCCCATCCACGAGCTTCCGTCTCCGCCCCAGCACGCTCGCCGCCGGCGTCGCCACCGTAACGTCCGAGCGTCCGCAGCATCGAAGCGGCGATGCGAACCGCGCTCACGAGCCACTGGCCCGAGTACCTGATCGAGGCCGCCGGCCTCGGTCTGTTCATGCTCTCGGCGTGCTTTTTCGGCACCCTCCTCGGGCACCCTCAGTCCCCGGTCGGCGCGGCGATCGGTCGTCCACTCGCGCTGCGGGCCCTGATGGGCGTCGCGATGGGACTGACGGCACTCGGCCTCGTGCTCTCTCCGTGGGGTAAGCGCTCGGGGGCGCATTTCAACCCCGCCCTGACGTTCACGTTCTACCGGCTCGGCAAGATCGGCAGCTGGGACGCCGGATTCTACGCGCTGGCGCAGTTCGTCGGTGGGCTGCTCGGCGTCGCGCTCGCGGGCGCGCTCCTGCGCGGCGCGCTGGCGCACCCGGCGGTCCGCTACGTCGTGACTACCGGCATGTATGGCCGCGTCGTCGCCTTCGTCGCCGAGGCGGCGATTTCCTGCGCGCTGATGACGGCGGTGCTCGTGTTTTCCAACATTCCGGCATTGAATCGCTTCACGGCGATCGCCGTCGCGTGCCTCGTCGCCCTCTACATCACCTTCGAAGCGCCGCTCTCCGGAACGAGCATGAACCCGGCGCGGACGCTCGCATCGGCCGTCCCCGCTCGCGTCTTCGCCGACCTCTGGATCTACTTTCTCGCGCCGCCGATCGGCATGCTCGCCGCGGCGGAACTCTACCTGCGTCGCTCGACCGGCCACCGCGTGCTCTGCGCCAAGTTGCATCACGAGAACACGGCGCCCTGCATCTTTCGCTGCGAGTATCCCCCTGACGCCGGTTCGCCACTCGCCGCAGCCTGAAGACGGAGGCTCTCATGTCAGCCGACAACCACTACGACGTCATCATCATCGGCAGCGGCGCCGGTGGCGGCACGCTCGCGTATCGCCTCGCGCCGACTGGCAAGCGCATTCTGCTGCTCGAACGCGGCACGTACGTGCCACGCGAGAAGGAGAACTGGGACTCGCACGCCGTCGTGGTCGAGAACCGCTACCACATCAAGGAGCCGTGGCTCGACAAGCACGGCAAGGAGTTCCACGCCGGCACCCACTACTACGTCGGCGGCAACACCAAGTTCTACGGCGCGGCGCTCATCCGTCTGCGACAGAAGGACTTCGGCGAGGTCCGGCACCACGGCGGCGTCTCGCCGGCCTGGCCGCTCGCCTACGACGAGCTCGAACCCTTCTACACCGAGGCGGAGCACCTCTATCAGGTCCACGGCACGCACGGCGTCGACCCCACCGAGCCGCCGGCGAGCGCCCCGTACCTCTATCCGCCGCTCAGCCACGAGCCGCGCATCCAGCAGCTCGTCGACGATCTCACGCGCCTCGGGCATCGCCCATTCCCCATGCCCGTCGGCGTCATGCGCGACGAGAAGAATCCGCAGAAGAGCCGCTGCATCCGTTGCGACACTTGCGACGGCTTTCCGTGTCTCGTGCAGGCGAAGGCGGACGCGCAGGTGATCTGCGTCGATCCGGCGCTCGAGCACGCGAACGTGACGCTCTTGACCGACGCCTACGTCGAGCGGCTGGTCACCAGCGCGTCGGGGCGCGAGGTGAGCGAGGTGCGTGTCGTCCGCGACGGTGCACGCGAGACCTACTCCGCCGACGTCGTCGTCGTCTCTTGCGGCGCGATCAACTCGGCGGCGCTGCTGCTGCGTTCGGCCAGCGACCGCCATCCGACGGGGCTCGCCAACAGCTCGGGTGTCGTCGGGCGGTACTACATGTGCCACCTGAACTCGCTGCTGCTCGCGATCTCCCGCGACGAGAATCCGACGCGCTTTCAGAAGACGTGGGGCCTGAACGACTTCTACTACGCGTCGCCCGAATGGGACTACCCGATGGGTCACATCTCGATGATCGGCAAGACGGACGCGAGCATCCTCCGCGCCGGCGCGCCACGCCTCGCGCCCGGTTGGACGCTCGAGAAGATGGCCGAGCACACGCTGTCCTTCTGGCTCACGTCCGAGGACCTCCCCGACCCGGAGAACCGCGTGACGCTCGATCGCGAGGGCCGGATCACGCTCTCCTACGCGCCGAACAACGAAACCGGCCACCAGCGCCTGATCGCCAAGCTGAAGAGCATGCTGAAGGAGATCGGCTGCCACGATCACCTGATCCCCTTGAACGCCTACGTCCCGGCGCGCATTCCGCTCGCCGGGGTGGCGCACCAGAACGGCACCGTACGCTTCGGCAACGATCCCAAAACGTCGGCGCTCGACGCGCACTGCAAGGCGCACGACGTCGACAACCTGTACGTCGTCGACGCGAGCTTCTTCCCGTCGAGCTGCGCCGTGAACCCGGCGTTGACGATCATGGCGAACGCGCTCCGCGTCG
>JBGOSW010000006.1:0-49192 GCA_041476145.1 Binatia bacterium | reverse complement strand
GGTTTTCGCTGCTTTGGGGGTGGGCCGGGGTGGCCGCGGGGGGTGTGCGTGGGGGGGCCCGCGGGGGGTTATATTAATCTCCCCCCCTCGCGGACCCCCACCCGCGCACCCGCCACGTCGATGCGCAGAGGTCGCAGTGCTCAGAAATCGCGGTGCAGGACGTTCTTGTCGAGCGACACCGGCCCGGCGCCGGTCAGCATGATCGAGACCGCGACCGCGAGGAGCGTCAACGGGTACTCGTAGCCGAGGATCAGCCCCTCGTGCAGGTGCACCTTCGTCACCGCGACCGTCATGACGATCGCGATCGCGAGTGCCGCCCAGCGGGTGAAGAGGCCGACGAGGACGCAGATGCCGCCGAGGAACTCGGAAAGCGCCGCCGCCCAGGCGAAGAGCGTCGGCAGCGGAAAGCCGAGGTGGTCGACCATGCGGATGAAGTCGTGCATGTCGCCCGAGACCGTCTGGAGGCCATGCGCGATGAAGATGGCGCCGAGCACGACGCGCAGGAGCAGCGGCACGGCGGGTTGAAAGCGTGAGAACGCGGCGAGCATCGCTCAGCGTCCGCGGAACGCCGGCCGTCGTCGCTCGAAGACGGACCGGAGCCCCTCCTGAAGGTCCTCGCTCTTGCGCGCCGCGGCGGCCTGCGCGGCGAGCTCCGGCGACGGCGTCAGCGAGCGAAACGCGTTCGCCTCGTGGATCGCCGCCTTCATGGCACGGATCGAGAGCGGCGCGTTGGCCGCGATCTCGGCCGCGAGCGTGCGCGTCGCCGCGGTGAGCTCGGCGTCGGGAACGACGCGGCCGACGAGGCCGGCGCGCCGCGCGCTCTCGGCGTCGAGCAGCGCGCCGGTGAAGAGCAGCTCCTTCGCCATGGCGGTGCCGACCGTGTCGAGGAGCTTTTGCGTGAGCGGGTACGGGACGACGAGGCCGATGCGGGCGAGCGGCATCCCCATGCGCGCGCTCGCGCCGGCGATGCGGAGGTCACAGTGCAGCGCGAGTTCGAGACCGCCGGCGATCGCGTCGCCTTGGATCATCGCGATCGTGGGCAGCGGGCAGTGTTCGAGTGCCTGCAACGCGTCTTCGATGTCCGGGTACTCGACGCTGCCATCGGGGCGGCGCGCGAGACCCATTTCCTTCAAATCCAGGCCGGAGCAGAATGCTTTGCCGGAGCCGGTGAGGACGACGACCCGCACGTCCTCCGCGGCGGCGAGTTCGTGAAACGCGCTACGGAGCGCCGTCAGCATCGGCACGGTCATCGCGTTCCGCTTCTCCGGACGGTTGAGCGAGAGGGTCACGACGTCCCCTTCCCGCGCCGTCAGCAGCACGTCACTTTCCATCGTCACCTCTCGTGAGACCGGCCGGCGTCGCGGGAATCCGCGCCGCGACCGGTGCAGAGATTGCGGCGGCCGAGCCGGTCGCGCTCAGTAGGAGTCCTTCAGCTCGCGTGTCTTCGCGAAGACGGTCACGTCGTCGTCCGCCGCGTCGGGAAAGCGCGTACGGATGCTGGCACGCAGCTCGGGGCTCCGCCAGCGCAGGAACGGATTCGTCGCCTTCTCTTCCGCGATCGTCGACGGCACCGTCGGCAGGCCCGCGGCGCGCATCCGCTCGACGCGCGCGAGCTTCTCGGCGATGGCGCGGTTGCCGGGTTCGAGCTCGTGCGCGAAGCGCAGATTCTTCTCCGTGTATTCGTGTCCGCAATAGACCCGCGTCGCGTCCGGCAGTGCCGCGAGCTTCCCGAGCGAGGCCATCATTTGCGCCGGCGAGCCCTCGAAGAGCCGCCCACAGCCGGCGGCGAAGAGTGTGTCGCCGGAGAAGACACTCGGCTCGCCGTCTTCGAAGACGTAGGCGAGATGGCCGCTCGTGTGCGCGGGGATGTAGAGCGCGCGGCCGCGGAGGCCCGCGACTTCGAAGCGCTCGCCGTCGGCGAGCGCTTCGGTGAGCGCCGGGACGCGGGCGCGATCGGCGCGCGAGCCGACGACGCGCAGTCCCGGGACGGCGCGCGCCGCGTCTTCGTTGCCGCCGACGTGGTCGAAGTGGTGGTGCGTGGAGAGAATCGCCGCGAGCCGCAGGCCGCGGCGCTCGACTTCGCGCAGCACCGGTGCGGCGTCCGAGCAATCGACGACCGCCGCCCGCGCCCCGTCCGGAGCGACGAGCAGGTAGCCGTAGTTGTCGGACAAGAGCGGAATGGGGACGATGTCCACCGTGACGCTCCTACGAGACCGCGCGGACCCGGGCGGCGCTCAGTGGCCCTCGCTGCGCTCGATCGCGGTCGACGGCGCAGGCGGCGGCGCCGTCGTGAGCTCGAGTTGGGCCATGCGTGCGGCGAGACCCGCTAGGTCTTCGCGCGCCCCGGTGTGGCGCTCGGCGAGGTCACCGAGCCGGAGCTCGAGCTGGCGGATGATGCGCTCGATCTCGAGGCCGCGTTCGCCGAGCTGCTGGAGGTCGGTACGCTCGCGGGCGCGCTCGGCGGCGAGCGCGGCGAGCCCCTTCTTCACGTCCTCGTGGTCGGCGAGATGCGTGCCGTGCTCCTTCAAGAGATCGCCGAAGCGCATCTCGATGCGCACGATGCGGTCGTGGAGCTTGCCGAGCTCGAGGCTGCCGGCCAGGTGTTCCTTGGCGAGGGCGTCGAGGTGGCCGCGCAGCTCGACGAGGTCGCTGCGGACGTCGGCGCTGGCGGCGAGCCGGAGATCGAGCTCGTGGACGCGCTCACGGAGCTCGGCGCGCGCCTCGCCGAGCTCACGCTCGAGGCCGGCGACCCGGCTCGACAGCGCAGCGCGCTCGTCGAGCAGCGGACCGAGGCGGCCCTCGAGATGCGCGAGACGGTTCTCGAGCACGTCGGTCTCGCGCTGCGAGGCGACGTGCGCGCGGTTCAGCAGCGGCTGCAGCCGCGCGACCGCCTGGCGCTCGAGATCACCGAGCAGTCGCTCGGCGCGCGCTTCGAGGTCGCGGCCGGTCGCGCCCGCCCTGCGGCGGACCTCGCCGCGCAGGCTCTGAATCTGCCCGAGGATCGATTCGAGGCCCGGCTCACCTTCGCGGAGAAGCGTCTTTCCGAGCTCCGGGAACCACTGCAGCAACTGCCCGCCGCGCGCTTGCAGACGTCGCAGTGGCGTCACCGTGTCCGGTCGCGCCTTGGCGCGATTGGAGGGCCGCCCGTTCGCCACACGCTCACTCATGATGCCACCTCCCCGTCACCCTACGCGGCCGCAGCATAGTGCCGGTCGCCATGCATGTCCACGGCGGAATGAATCCGCGCGGGCCCCTCAGTGCTCCTTCAACTCGACGACGTATCCGTCGGGATCCTGGGCGTAGATCGAGAGGCCTTCGCCGCGTGCACCGCCGCGCGTGATCGGTTCGTCGTGCAAGAGCGACACGCCGCGCTCGCGCAGGCGGTGGACGACCGGCGCCAACGGGCCCTCGATCGTGATGCAGTAGTGCAGGAAGCCGCTCCCGGTCGACGGGTCGTACGTCGAGTCGGGCACGAGGTCGAGGAGCTGGTCGCCGATCCGCAACGAGACGAACGGCCGCGTTCCCTGACGGTACGCGTCCTCGTGATCGACGGCGAGCCCGAGAAGGTCGCGGTAGAAGTGCAGAGACGCCTCGAGATCGCGGACGCGAAGGACGAAATGGTCGAGGCTACGGACGCGGATCACGGCCGGATCATGCGTCGTCGCCGCGCTCGAGCGCAAGCGGGAGGGCGCTACCGGTGCCGTCTGCGGCCAGCACCGGCGCGACGGGCGGCAAAAGGTTCCGCGTCGCGGCCGATTCTTCCCCTCTTCCGGCGCGGGTCGCTCGTGGAGCAGAGCCCGCCTCCTGGCACCGAAGGTGCTAACCGCCACGACATGACCGCGTTCCTCCATTCCATTCGGCGCCTCGGTCTCGCCGGCATCGGCTTCGCCGCGATCAGCAGTATTGCGGCGGTCGCGGCCGCGGCGGGCTTTCTCGATCCGATGTCGCTGCTGATCACCGTCGGCGGCGCCCTCGGCGTCACGTGGACGACCTTCCCGCACGCCCGTTTGGCATACGCGTGGACCCTCGTCCGCGAGGCGCTCGTGGCTCCCCTCGATGTCGAGCCGGTGATCGTCGAGCTGAAGCATCTCGGCCACGTGCACCGGGTCGACGGCATTCCGGCCCTCGAGCGTGCGGGGGCACGCGCGCGCGACCCGTTCGTCCGCCTCGCCGTTGCGCTCGCGGTGGAGGCGCGAAGCGAGGCGGAACTCCGCGAGGCGCTCGTCGGCGAGGCGCGGCGGTGCGCGGCCGACGGCGAGGCGGCGCGCCAGGTGCTGGTCACCCTCGGGAAGCTCTTTCCCGCGTTCGGCCTCATCGGCACGCTGATCGGGCTCGTCACGCTCATGCACCATCTCGGCAGCGCCGACCTGACGGCGGTCGGACCGGGCCTCGGCATGGCCGTCCTCACGACGCTCTACGGGGCGGTCCTGGCGAACGTGGTCGTTCTGCCGCTCAGCGCCAAGCTGTACGCCCATCTCGTGCGCCGCGGGCTCGTCATGCAGATGGTCGTCGAAGGTACGCTGCTTCTCCATCGGCGCGAGTACCCGACGCGCATCGAGCGCGCGCTCCGCGCCTACGTCGGCGCCCCGCGCCCGGCCGAGTCGAATGTCGAGCCCATCGTCACCGAACGCGCCGCCTGACTGGCGCGAGCCGCTCGTTTCGCCGCCGTCCGACGGCGACGATACGGGGTGGCTCGTCACCTTCAGCGATCTCGTCTTGCAGCTGTTCGCGTTCGTCGTCGTCGCGGCGGTGTGCGGCGGCGCAATCCGTCCGTCGGCGCCGAACGCGGGCGTTGCGGGCGCGGCCTCGGTGGCAGCTCGTGTCGCGGCGGCGCCGGCGACCACGATCGACGTTGCACCTGCGCGCGCCGAAACGCGACATTCCTATGCGACACACGAGGCCGTCGGTACGCCGGCGGCGACCGCACCTCGCCGCGAGCCGGCACTCGCGGCGTTCGAACCCGCAGCGGCGTGGGCCGGCGACGCCGCGCCACCGGCCGATCCCGCGCTCCGAGCCGCGGATGCCGCACCGCTTGCGGAGAGGTGGCGACGGCCCGATGCGATCGAGCCCGTGAAGCCGGCGGCAATCGCCGCAGACGCGCACGACGAGGCGCCGCGCCCCGTGATCGTCGCGGAGCCGATCGTAGACCGCCCGTCACCGGCGTCCGCGCCGCGTATCCGCGCGCTCGGCCGGTATCTCAGCGCGTTTGTCGCGGCGAATGCCGATGCCGACGAGGCTGCCGTGACGGCGGGCGACACGGACGTCCGTCTCGCCTTCGGCGGCTGCCTGGGATTCCGTCCGGGAAGCGCGGAGCTGTCATCGCCGGGACGGAATCTCCTCCGCGAGGTGCAGCGTCTCGCGAGCGGCGTGCCGGATCTCGCGATCGAGGTCGCCGGCTACACCGACGACGTGCCGATCCACACCCGCGAGTTCCCCTCGAACCTCGAGCTCTCGTTGTCGCGCGCGGCGCGCGTCGCGCGCGAGCTGCAGCACGACGATCCGACGCTCGCGGTGCGGACGGTCGCGCTCGGCTTCGGCGAGCAGCACGCCATCGCCCCGAACGACGGCCCCGAGAACCGCGCCCGCAACCGTCGCGTCGAGGTGCGGCTCGTCGCGCGCGATCAGTCGATGCCGTAGACGACGCGCACCCGAGCCTCGGTCGTCACCTCGCCGGGCTCGATCGGCGTCGCCGCCATCGCCTCGGCGCGCATCATCGCCGGCGCGAAGCGCTGCGGAAGCGGGCGCTCCATCGACTCGGTCGAGGCCTCGAGCACACCGCGCAACGCCACGTGCAACGCGTCGGCGATCGCGGCGGCCTGCGCGGCGGCGTCGGCGCCGGCGGCGCGCAGCGCGGCCGCCTGGAGCGGCGCCGGGTCGGCGATCGTGAAACTCAGCATGTCGACGCGCGCCGCGCCCGCCGCGATCGCGGCGTCGATCAGCGTCCCGACCGCGTCCAAACGGCGGCTGTGCACCGCGAGCTGGTTCAAGGCCGTGTAGCCGACGATCTCCGGGGTGCGCTCGCGTCCCGGCGTGCGGTTGTCGGTACGGTAGACCGGCGTCAGCTGATAGCTCGCGGTGTCGACGCGTCCCTCGGGACCGACCTGCTTGCGGAGCGCCTCGATCACCTGCCCGGTCGCTTTCGCCGCCTGCTGGCTCGCCGCCTGCGCCGAGGGCGCCGTCTGCTCGACGGCGATCCGCAGCTCGGCGCGATCGGGCGTCCCGCGCTCGCGTCCGACGCCGACGACGGTGATCGTCCGGGCCTGTCGGCTGCCGGACGGTGCGGGTACCGCCGCGTCTTCCGCCGAGGCGTAGGCGGCAAGGCCGAGACCGAGGACGCAGGCGAGCGCGAGCGACCGCTTCATCGAACGTGATCCTAGCTCGGCGACGGGTGTACTCGCCAGTGCTCCACGGCGTCGCGGTCAGGCGCGATGGTCGATCGCGACGATGTAGAGCTCCGACGAGCCCTTGCGAGTGGCGTCGAGGCCGACCAGACGCACGCGCCCGAACGTGGTGCGCAACGCCGTCCGCGCGGCCTCCATCTCGGGGCCGCCGAACGTCTTCGCGACCAACGTGCCGCCGGGCCGCAAGATCGCGGCGGCGAAGCATCGCGCCGTCTCGAGCAGCTCGGCACCACGGGCGGCGTCGCGCGGAGCGATGCCGGTGAGCTTCGGCGCCATGTCGGAAAGGACCACGTCCGCTGACCGGCCGAGGATCTCGCGTGCGCGCGCCGGCAGCGCCGGATCGGCGGCGTCGGCCTCGAGGACGACGACGCGCGCATCGTCGAGCGGCGCAAGCGGCACCAGATCGATGCCGAGAACGCGGCCCTGCGTGCCGACCAGGTCCGCCGCGACCTGGAGCCAGCCGCCGGGCCATGCGCCGAGGTCGACGACGGCGTCGCCGCGGCGGATGAGCCGCAGGCGACGCTGCAGTTCGGAGAGCTTGAACGCCGCGCGCGAGCGGAAGCCTTCTTCTTTGGCGCGGCGGTAGAGCGCGTCCTTTCGCTCGTACATCGCTCCGTTCCTATCAGACGCGGCCGCGACGGGAAATTTTCTTCCCTTCGCGGGAGTGCTCGGCTATAGAAGGCGCCCGCGCGCGGTGCGAGCCCGACGAGGACACGATGCGGCGCGTCGGCGGCGAAGGGGGCGGGTGGTGACGGAGCTGAACGACCGGCAGTGCGAGGCCGTCGAGCACGGCGACGGTCCCCTGCTCGTGCTCGCGGGAGCCGGGAGCGGGAAGACCCGCGTCATCACCGCGCGCATCGCCCGGCTCATGGAGCGCGGCGTGTCGCCGGACGCCGTCCTCGCGCTCACGTTCACCAACAAGGCGGCGGCGGAGATGCGTGCCCGCCTCGAGCGCGCACTCGACGCCCGCGCCGCCGACCTCTGGATCAGCACGTTTCACAGCGCCGGCGCGAGAATCCTGCGGCGCCACGCCGCGCGCCTCGGCTACACGCCGAACTTCTCGATCTACGACGACCAAGACCGCACCAAGCTCATCCGCCAGTGCATGGCGGAGGAGAACGTCGGCGAGCACACGCTCGCGCCGGCCGCAGTCGCGTGGTCCATCGATCAAGCGAAGAACGACGCGCGCTCACCCGAGGAAATGGCGGCGCGTCCGCAGGCCCCGTTCGCGGACGTCGTCGCCCGCGTCTATCGGCGGGATCAACGCGCCCTCGAGCGGCAGACCGCCGTCGGTTTCGGTGTTCTCGGCGTGCTCGTCGTGCGGCTCTTCCGCGAGCATCCCGACGTCCTGGCGCGCCACCAGGCGCGCGCCGCCCATCTCCTCGTCGACGAGTACCAGGACACGAATCACGCCCAGTATCTCTTGCTGCGGCTCCTCGCCGGCGGCGAGCGGCCGAACGTGTGCGTCGTCGGTGACGACGACCAGTCGATCTACCGCTGGCGCGGCGCCCAGGTACGGAACATCCTCGACTTCGAGCGCGACTTCCCCACTGCGCGCGTCGTCCGGCTCGAGCAGAACTACCGCTCGACGAAGACGATCCTCGCCGCCGCCGGCGCGGTGATCGCCAACAACTACGGACGCAAGGGGAAGACGCTGTGGACGGCGAATTCCGCCGGCGAGTCGGTGGTGACCGCGGTCGCCGAGGACGACCTCGCCGAGGCACGTCTCGTCGTCGCCGAAGCGCGGCGCCTCGCCGCCGCCGGACGCTCGCTCGACGAAATGGTCGTCTTCTACCGGACGAACGCGCAGTCACGTGCCGTCGAGGAGGCGGCGATGCGTGCCGCGTTGCCGTACACGATCGTCGGCGGCATCCGCTTCTACGAGCGGAAAGAGATCAAGGATCTCCTCGCCTACCTGCGCGTGCTCGCGAATCCCGCCGACGACTCGAGCCTGGAGCGCATCGTCAACTGCCCGCCGCGCGGCATCGGTGAACAAACGGTGGCGGCGCTGCGCGCGGCGGCAGAGCGCGCCGGTCTCTCGATGACGGAGGCGCTGGCGCGCCGAGTGCCGTTCCCGGGGCTCGCGAGCGCGGCCGCCGGGCGCCTGCGCGACTTCGCCGCGCTCCTCGGCCGCATCGGCGACGCGCTCGACGGCGACGTGCTCGCGGACGTGCTCGAGGCGGTGTTGCGGGAGACCGCGTACCGCGATCGGCTCGAGGCGGGCGGCGGTGACCGCGCGTCCCGCTTGGAAGACATCGAGGAGCTCCTCGGCGTCGCGCGCGACTTCGATCTCCGCGCCGCCGCGACGGAATCGACGCGCGAGCGGCTCGCCCGCTTTCTCGAGGAGGCGGCGCTCGTCTCCGATTGGGACCGCCAGACGACGGAGCGCAATCGCCTGACGCTCATGACGCTCCACACCTCGAAGGGCCTCGAGTTCCCGATCGTCTTCATCCTCGGCCTCGAGGAGGGCATCTTCCCGCATCAACGCGCGCTCGACGACTCCGACGAGCTCGAGGAGGAGCGCCGACTCTGTTACGTCGGCATGACACGCGCGCGCGAGCGGCTCTATCTCCTGCGGGCCGAGCGGCGGCTGCGCTTCGGCACCGTCAGTGAGCGCCCCGCCTCGCGCTTTCTCGACGAGGTGCCCGAGACCTTGACCCGCCCGCTCCTCGCTCCCGCGCGTCCCGTGCGACGCGCGCCGAGCGCGCCGATCATCGACTACAGCTACAGCCAGGTCGTCGCGGAATGCGACGGCAATGGGCTCGCCGCGGGAACGCGCGTTCGACATCCGACCTTCGGCGTCGGCATCGTGCGCCGCAGCGAGGGACGCGGCGAGACGGAGAAGCTCTCGGTGCAGTTCGCGCGCGCCGGAATGAAGAAGCTCATCCGGCGCTACGCCAAGCTCGAGATCGTCGCCGACTAGATCAGCGGTAGACGGACTCGGACCTGCCGCCGCGCGCGCCGGAGACGCCGAACGGCGACTCGCCGTAATAGGCATGCCCGTCGTGGCCGAAGATCGGCTCGAGATCGGGCTGCGCGACGAACTCGTGGAACGGCCGCGTCACCAACCACTCGAGCGTGTAGCCCACCGGATGGATGATGTACGCGAGCAGCCGCAGCGGATGTGACTGCGAGTCGTCGTACGTGTCGGCGCCGGTGCTCCAGTAGATCGCGTGTGACACCGTGTCCGAGGGGACCGGTGCGACCGCAGCGGGCGCCGCGACGGGCGGTGGACAGGGCGCGACCTCGACGGCGCGCTGCGCGTGCTCGGCGCGCTCGGCGTCCGTCCAGTGCTCGAAATGCCCGGCCGATGCCACGCGTGCCCCAAGGACGCACGAGGCGACCACTGCCACCAACGCCATCATCTTACGCATGCGAACTCCCTCCTCGACGGCAGCGCAACTGCCGATGAGGGTAGCAATTTCATTCCCCAGCGACAAGGCACGTTTCACGCCCCGAGCTCCCCGCCGGCGGTTTGCCCCGCCAAATGCCCGCCGCTACGATCGATCTGCGTGTCGTTCCGCGAGATCACAGACCTCTTGGGCGAGCGCCGCCTGGTGGTCGTCTCGAATCGGGCTCCCGTCGACGTCCGCCGTGGCCTCGAGCGACGGTTCGTTCCCACGGTCGGCGGCATGGTGAGTGCGTTGATGCCGGTCTTCAAGGCCACCGGACGGGGTCTCTGGATCGCGTGGTCCGGCGGTGGGCCGGCGCCGAAGGCGCGGGAACGTGTGCAACTTCCGCCCGACGACCCGTGCTTCACGCTGCGTCGGGTGCGGCTCTCCGAACGCGACGTCAGCGGCTCGTACTACGGATTCTCCAATCGTGGCTTGTGGCCCCTCTCGCACTACTTCGTCGGCCGCTGCCAGTTCCACCTCGAGCAGTGGCAGAGCTACCGGCGGGTGAACGAGATCTTCGCGCAGGTGGTGCTGGAGGAGCTCGAGCCCCGGGACCTCGTCTGGGTCCAGGACTTTCATCTCGCGACGATGCCCGCCCTGGTGCGTAGCGCGCGCCCCGACGTGCCGATCGGCTTCTTCTGGCACGTGCCGTTTCCGGAGCCGTCGGTCTTCGGCATCCTGCCGTGGCGGAAGCAGCTGCTCGAGGGCATGCTCGGAAGCGACGTCATCGGCTTCCACGTCGAGAGCTACGCGCGCAACTTCCTCGCCTGCGTCGAGCGCTTCCTCGGCATCCCCGTCGATCACGACCGCCGCGTCGTCACACTGAAAGGGCGCGAGGTGCGGATCGTCGCCTGGCCGATCGGCGTCGACGCCGAGGAATTCGAGGAGCTCGCGCGCCGGCCCGACGTCAAACTGCGCGCCGGGCGTATCCGCCGCCAGCTCGGATCGGCACACATGATCCTCGGCGTCGATCGGCTCGACTACACCAAGGGCATTCTCGAGCGGCTCCAGGGGCTCGAGCGCTTTTTCGAGCAGTCGCCGGCGTTCCGCCGCAACGTGACCTACTTCCAGATCGCCGTACCCTCACGCGAGCGTGTCGAGGAGTATCGGCGGATGAAGCGCGAGATCGAAGAAGCCATCGGGCGGATCTCCGGGCGCTTCACCAGCGAGGGGTGGGTGCCGGTGCGCTACCTCTATCGCTCCGTGCCGACCGTCGAGCTCGCCGCGCACTACGTCGCCGCCGACCTCGCGCTCGTGACGCCGCTGCGCGACGGCATGAACCTCGTCGCCAAGGAGTACGTGGCGTCGCGCATCCACGACGACGGCATGCTCATCCTCTCCGAGTTCGCGGGCGCGGCGGAGGGGCTTCCCGAGGCGGTGCGGGTGAACCCCTACAACGTCGACGACGTCGCGGCACAGATTCGCGCCGCGCTCACGATGCCGCGTGAGCAGGTGAGCGAGCGCATGGGGCGCATGCGCGCCCGCGTCAAGAAGGAAGATATACGCTGGTGGTTGCGCGGCTTTCTCGGCGAGTTCCGGCGGCAGAACGGCGCCGAAGCCGTCGCGGTCGCGGTGCCGGCGACGGCGAAACACCGGCGCACGAGTGCGCGCGAGGGCTATCCCATCCAGCCGGTACCGCCGGTGCGGCCGTCGTAGACAAGCGGCGATCCCGCACCTAGAATCGAGCCTTTCGCGAAAAGGGGGCAGGATGCCGCGTACCTTTCGGCCACTCGAGCGGAGTTCGAGCTGGCGCCGCCTGGCGCCGCACGTGTGGGCCCGACCGCAGGACCCGACCGTCTACGGGGTGATGGAACTCGTCGTCGATCGCGCCCTCCCCTATCTCGAGGCGCTGAGCGAGCGCACCGGGACGAAAGTCCGGCTCACGCACCTCGTGACCAAGGGCCTCGGGATCGCGATCGAGCGCAATCCCGACTGCAACGGCATCATCTCGGGCGGGCGCGTCCAAGTGCGCTCGGGTGTCGACATTTTCGTTCAGGTCGCGACCGAGGGTGGGCGCGACCTCTCCGGCACGAAGATCTGCGGTATTGATCGGAAGAGCATCCCGGAGATCGCCGGCGAGATCGCCGCCCGCGCCGAACGTGTCCGCCAGCACAACGATCCCGGCGTCGAGCGCACCAAAGGCATGGTGCAACGGCTGCCGAGTTTCCTGCTCGGGCGCGTCGTGCGCTTTCTCGAGTACTTGATCTACGATTGGCAGCTCGACCTTTCGCGTTTCGGCGTCGAGCCCGATCAGTTCGGCAGCGCCATGGTCTCCAACATCGGCAACTTCGAGGGCTTCGGGATGAGCTTCGCGCTCGCGCCGCTGGTGCCGATCAGCCGCGTGCCGATCGTGGTGCTGATCGGCCAGGTGCAACGGAAGCCGGTCGTCGAGGACGATCAGGTGGTCGTACGCTCGGTCGTGACGCTCGGCTGCACCTTCGATCACCGCATGATCGACGGTGCGCAGGGCACGGCGATGGCCGCCGTGATCCGTCAGGTCGTCGAGGATCCCGAGCACGTCTTCGGCCCGATCGCCGGCGCCGCGACCGTGACCGCGATGCCGACGGGCCTACGGACCCGCCCCCGGCTGGATAGTTGATGGCGCCTCAGTCGGCGCGCCAGCCTATGTAGCTCAACTGCCGGCCGGCGCGGGCGCCGTCGCGGCGGTACGAGTGCAGCGTCTCGGGATGCTCGGCGGTACACGGCCCGAGCGTCCGGATCGCCGTCGGCGGAAGTCCTGCGGCGGTGAGCGCGAGCGCGACGAGTCTCCGCACGTCGAGGTGGCCGCGTCCCGACGGCCCCGGGCGCCACGCGGTCGCCGCGGCGGCGCCGTAGCGCGCGACGAAACCCTGCTGATGTTCGGCGCCGAACTCGTAACAGCAGCCGCCGATCGCGGGTCCGATCGCCGCCTCGATGGTCGCGGGCCGCGCCCCGTAGCGTTCGCCGAGCGCCGCGACGCTCTGCTCGACGACGCCGGTGAGGAGGCCGCGCCATCCCGCATGGACGGCGGCGACGGCGCGCGCGCCGGGCGCGACGAGGAGGATCGGGACGCAGTCGGCGGTACGGATCGTGACGATCACGTCGGCCGACGCGGTGACGAGCGCGTCACCCGTCGGCAGCCGCTCCGCCGGATCGTGCCAGTCGAGGCCGGCCCACGCCGGGTCCTCCGGCGAGCGCACCTCGGCACCGTGTATCTGGCGTACGGCGAGGACGAGACGCGGTGTCTCGCCGGCGTCGATGAGGCGGGCGCGAATCAGGTCGAGGTCGAAGGTGCCCGGGCCGAGGCCGTGCGCACGACCGAGGAAGCCGTGGACGAGCTGTGGGATCGCGTCCCATTCGGGGACGCGCCAACGTGCCGCGGGTGGCGCAACGTCCCCGCCGAGCTCGGAGACGTCGTCGGTCTCGCCGTTGCCGGATCGCACGGGGGCATTCTATAGTGCCGCCGCCCGGTGCGGAGGCACGCTCGGTGCAGAGGGGTGGCGAGTGCGGCCGTTCGATCTGATCCTTGCCATCGTCGTTCTCGTGGTGCTCCTCCTCATCGCGCGCCACCAGTTCCCGTCGTACGACGGGATGTCTTACGTGCCCGCTCCGCAAGCGGCGGGTCCGAGTCCGGCTCCCACGTCGTAGCGGTTCCGATGCGGGCGCCGCCCGAGGACTCGACGAGTGCCTCGAAGAGGCGCAAGTGGCGTGCGTCCGAGAGCGCGCCGACCTCCGGGTGCCACTGCACCCCGACCGTGAATGGATGATGGTCGGACTCGACGGCCTCGACGACGCCATCCGACGCCCACGCGACGGCACGTAGGCCGCGCCCGAGGCGCCCGACGGCCTGGTGATGCCAGGAGCGCACCGGCAGCTCCGTGGTGCCGAGGATACGCGCGATCCGGCTCGTCGGCTCGACGCGCACGGGATGTTCCACGGGCCGCCGTTCGGGATGCCGGTGCAGAACCTCGTTGCCGTAGTGATCCGGAATGTGCGCGACGAGATCGCCGCCGAGCGCGATGTTCAAGACTTGCATGCCGCGGCAGATGCAGAGCAGCGGCAGCTCTGGACGAGCGATCGCGGCGCCGGCGAGCGCCAGCTCGAAGCCGTCGCGTTCGAGCGAGATGCCGTAGTTCGAGCGGTGGGGCGTACCCCCGTAGTGCGACGGATCGACGTCACCACCGCCGGAGAGAATGAGGCCGTGGATCGCCGCGAGCGCCTCGGGAATCTCGCCTTCGACGGCGGGAAGGACGAGTGGTACGCCGCCGGCGCGGCGCACGGCGTCCACGTAGTCGGCGGGCAGCGAGAAGCTCCGGCGTTTGCCGGCACGGCCGTAGCTCGAGATGCCGATCAGGGGACGTCGCACGGCGCGCTCAGCCGCCGACTACCTGGATCGGCACCGCCATGAACGTGGCGAAGAAGAGCGCGATCGTCAGCCACGCGGCGATGCGACGGCGGCGATCGAGCGGACGGTCGTCGAGCGTCGGCGGGTGATCGAGCCCGATCAGCACCACCAGGACCGCCCACAGAACCCAGCCCTTCCAGCCGAGCATCGCCAGCACGAGGATCATGCCGAGGCTCGCCCGCGCCACCCAACGGTGCGCCCGTCCGACGAGCGCGTAGATGACGTGGCCGCCGTCGAGCTGCCCGACCGGGAGAAGATTCAGGAACGTCACGAAAAGCCCGAACCAACCCGCGAGCGCGACCGGGTGGAGAACGATCGTCACGTCCTGCGGCGAGACGCCGAGCGCGAGCCGCGCGAGGAAACCGAACACCACCGAATTGCCGAGCGAGATACCGCCGATCTCCGGAGCGACGAGCGGTCGCACCTCGGAGTGCGCGAGGCCGTAGAGCACGGCCGGAATCGCAACCAGAAAGCCCGCCCACGGGCCGGCGGCGCCGACGTCGAAGAGCGCCGGCCGGTTCGTCGGCGTCCGCATGCGGATGAAGGCGCCGAAGGTGCCGATCAGGAACGGCGGTCCGGGGATGAAGTACGGCGGCGTCGCCTCGACGCCGTGCCAGCGCGACATCACGAAGTGCCCCATCTCGTGGATGAGGAGAATCCCCATGAGCGTCACCGAGAACGGCAGTCCGCGGGCGAGGAGGCGCGGATCGGCGAACGGGTTCACGCCCGCCTGGAACGTGCCGGCGAGCGTCGTCGTGAGGAGCGTCGCGAGAAAAAGGAGGACATGGATCGGGCGGAGCCCGCCGATCCGCGCCGCACGCCGTTTCGCCGCGAGCCAGCGCTCGTACTCGGCCTGGCCGGGTAGCTCCATCCCCTCCGGGTAGTACGGCCCTCGCATCTCAGTCGCGCCTGACGATCACGCGCGCGCCGCGACCGAGCCCGAGGGAGGCCGCGGCCGAGCCTTGGTTGACGGCGATCTCGACCAGGTCGTTGCTGTTCACGAGGGCGACCGCATGGCCCGGCGGCACGTCGGCATAGGAGTCGAGGAGCGGGAGGACATGTGTACCGATCGTAACGGAAAGGGCATGCGCGCGGAAGGTGCGACGAGCAGCGGCGCCGTCGCGCCGTGCTCGCGGCGTGTCCGCGGCGCCGACGTTGGTGACGAGGTTGCCGAAGCGATCGACCCAGATGATCTCGCCGAGCGTGCGCGTCCGTTCACGACGCAGACGCGGCGGCGCGAGCCGTTCCATGCGACGGACCCGCGTTCCGAGCGCGGCCGGCGCCGCGCCGCACGCGAGTGCCGCGGCGATCGGCGCGAAGACGTCGCGCCCATGAAACGTGCGGCTCACGGTGCGCAGCCGCGCGCGCGAGCGCGAGACGTCCCAGATGCCGTGTACCGCGGCGTGTGGCGCGACCAGGCTCACGAGGCCGTTGTCCGGCGCGACGAAGAGCGCCGTCCGGGTCGCGACGACGAGCGCACGGCGCGCGCTGCCGACGCCGGGGTCGACGACCGCGAGGTGAATCGTGCCCGGCGGGAAATACGGCACGGCGCCGCGCAAGAGGTAGGCGCCGGCACGCACGTCCTGTGGCGGCACCTCGTGGGTGAGGTCGACGATGCGCACCGCGGGCGCGATCCCGAGGATCACGCCCTTCATGACGCCGACGAAGGCGTCGCTCGTCCCGAAATCCGTCGTCAGCGTGACGATGCGAGACATCGCGGCGCGGAACGCGACGCCGAGGCGTCGTCAGCCCCCGAGCTCCTCCAGCACCGCGGCGAAGAGGAGCGGAAACATGATCTCGTGGTGGCCGGTGAGCTGGATCGGACGCCCGCCGTCTTCCGTCGGGCGACGGAGCACGTTCACGCCCGGTCGGTAGTGGCGGATGAAGTCCATGTCGATCGTCGTCAGGTCGCCGACCTTGTTTCCCAAATTGCGCGCGATGTTCAGCGCCTTGACGAAGACCTCGGGGATCACGACCGCCGAGCCGAGGTTCACGAAGACGCCGCGATCGAGCGTCGCGACCGTCGCTGCGAGGCGGTGGAAGTCGCGGAGCGTCGTGGCGCCGATCGCGGCGCCGTCGGCCTCGGGATGCATGTGGATGATGTCGGTCCCGATCGCGACGTGCACCGTCACCGGCACGCCGAGCCGGTCGCCGGCGGCGAGAATGCTGAGCTTCCGATACTTGAGCTTCGTCCCCGCGAGGACGCGCCCGAGGCCCTCGCCGAGGCCGGCGCCGGTCGGCGCCGCCTCGCGGATCGCGAGGTTCAAGAAACGTCCCGTCTCCTCCGCCATGCCGAAGCTGCCGTCGCGCAAGCCCGGCCCGACGTCTTCCGACGTGCTCCCCGCGTACGCGAGCTCGAAGTCGTGCACCAGGCACGCGCCGTTCATCGCGACCGCCGTGAGGACCCCGCGCTCCATGAGATCGATGATGATCGGCGACAACCCGACCTTGATCGGATGCGCGCCCATCCCGAGGACGACGCCGCGGCGCGCGCGCCGCGCCTCGGCGATCGCCATGACCGCCGCGCGCAGCTCGCGACCGGCGAGCAGCTCCGGCAGCCCCTGGAAGAAGCGCGCGAAGCTCGTCCCGGCGTGTACCGCGCGCCCGAGCGCGCCGTGTGCGACGAGACTCTTGCGCGACGCCAGCCGGTAGCGACGGATCTTGCTCAGGTCGAGCGGCGGCGCCGGCGTCCGCGCGGCGATGCCCTTGCGGCTCGGGCGGGCGGATTCCGGCGCCGCCGACGACTCACGAGGTCGCGCTTCGCGTCCGGGTACGCCCGGATCGTTCCCGCCCGGGGTGCGTCCGCGCCCCTTAGTGCCGCCGCTTCGTGCCATGGAGTTTCTCGTCGACGAGCTGGCAGAGCACGTGCCCGGCCAGGATGTGCGTCTCTTGGATGCGCGCCGCCGCGCGGCTCGCCGAAACGTTGAGAAGGTGATCGACCTTGCCGCGCAGCTTCCCGCCGTTGCCGCCGGTGAGCCCGACGGTGTGGATCCGCAGCTTCGTGCAGACGTCGACCGCGCGCACCACGCTCGGCGACGTGCCGCTCGTCGAGATCGCGATCGCGACGTCGCCGCTCCGCCCGAGGGCGCGGACCTGCTTCACGAACACCTCGGCGTAGCCGTAGTCGTTGGCGATCGAGGTGAGAGCCGAGGTGTCGGTCGTGAGCGCGATCGCCGGCAACGGCGGCCGCTCGATCACGAAACGGTTCACGAACTCCGCCGCGATGTGCTGCGCGTCGGCCGCGCTCCCGCCGTTGCCGAAGAGGAGGAGCTTGCCGCCCGCCGCGAAGCGCTCGACGACGAGGTCCGCCACTCGCGCCAGCGTCGCCGCGTGCTCACGCAGAAACACCCGCTTCGCGGCGATGCTGTCCGCGAAGGCACGTCGAATGGCATCGGTGGTGGCGGACAAATTCGCCGCATTCAAGAGAATTGCGGGCGGCAGGTCAAGGCGTGCCCGCCGACTTGACACTTCGCGGGCGTACCCCGTAGCAGGGCCGCATGGCCAATCGCTTCGAGCAGAAGATCGTCATCATCACCGGCGCCTCCGCCGGCATCGGCGCCGCCGCCGCGCGGATGTTCGCCGCCGAGGGCGCCACGGTGGTCCTCGCCGCGCGCAGCCAGACCGCGCTCGACCAGCTCATGCGCGAGATCACCGCCGCCGGCGGCCGCGCCCACGCGGTCTCGACCGACGTCGCCGACCGCGGCGCGTGCGAGCGCCTTCTCGCACGCGCCGCCGAGCAGCTCGGCGGCATCGACGTCCTCGTCAACAACGCCGGCACCAACAAGCGCGGCGCCATCGAGCGCTACAGCGCCGCCGAGCTCGCCGGCGTCGTGCAGGTGAACCTCGTCGCCCCGATCATGCTGACGCGCCTCGTCCTCCCCTATCTCCGCAAGCGCGGCCGCGGCGCCATCGTCAACGTCGCTTCCATCGCCGGCCGCATCCCCGTCGGCCACGAGGCCGTCTACTCCGCCACCAAGTTCGGTCTCCGTGCCTTTACCTTCGCGCTCGTCGAGGAGCTCGAGGGCTCCGGCATCACCGTCTCCGCCGTCTCGCCCGGCCCCGTCGACACCGGCTTCATCATGGAGAACCTCGACGACGTCCCCGACCTCGTCTTCGCACAGCCCATGAGCACCGCCGAGGACATCGCCCGCGCCGTCCTCGACTGCGCCGCCGACGGCGTCCTCGAGCGGACGATCCCGCAGATCACTGGGTATCTCGCCACCGCCGGCTACCTCTTCCCCGCGATGCGGAAGCTCCTCTTCCCGCTCATGGAGCGCCGCGGAAAAGAGGCGAAGGAGACCTATCGCAAGCGCCAAGCCGCGCGCGCCTGAGGACCGCGCGGTCGCTTGTCAGCACGCGGCAGGTTCGCTACGACTGAGCCCACGCGGGCGTAATTCAGCGGTAGAATGCCAGCTTCCCAAGCTGGACGTCGCCGGTTCGACCCCGGTCGCCCGCTCTGTTTTCGGCAGGCGCGCCCGCGCGGCGTGGCTTCTGTCCGAGCTGTGGCGGCGGAGCGGGCGGCGCACCTGGTCGAGCACGTCTTCCCGTCCACATGCCGGGGCGGCAGTGGGCGCTCTCACCCCCGCGGCCCGCATCGACTCTCGTACCACTCGCAATGATCGAAAAACGACAAAAGAAACGCGAGTGGTTTCCAGGTTCGCCACCCCTGGGCGATTATGCTTGCGAAGAGCAGCGGTGTGGCGTCTCCTCTTGACCAGATGGTCTAATCTAGATAGATAGATTGTCCGTATGGTCAAGGCAGCGAAAGTCGCTCGGCTCGACGACGGGTCCGAAGGCGCGCGCGCCCGCATCCTTCGCGCCGGCCTCGAGCTCTTCTCCTCGAAGGGCTTCGATGGTGCCGGGCTTCGCGAGCTCGCGGCCGAAGCGGAGGTCAATCACTCGCTCGTTCTCTATCACTTCGGTTCGATGGAGGGCCTCTGGAAGACCGTCGTCGGCGAGCTCCTCGAGGAATTCCGGCGCCGCGTACAGCAGAGACTTGCGGGTCTTTCGGCGGTCGATCCGGTAACGCGGCTCAAGATCGGCATCGAGGACTTCATCCGCTTCTCGATGGAGAAGCCGGAGCTCCATCGCTTGATGACGCTCGAAGGCCGTCGCCGTACGAGCCGGCTCACGTGGCTCGTCGAGACGTACCTGAAGCCGATGTTCGACGAAACCGCGGCGATCATCGCCCGCGGCCAGGCCGAGGGCACGATTCGGCCCTTCGATCCGGCGCTCCTCTACTACGGGTTCATCACTCTCGGCGCGGCACCGACGGCGTTCGCGCCCGAGATCGAAGCGGTCACCGGCCGCCGTACGCGCAACGAGGCGACGGTCGAAGAAATCATGACGATGATCTCGACGCTGATGTTCGTCGGCGAGCCGCGGACGAGACGCAGCCCGCGTTCCAAACGCCGCAAGCGGGGAAAGTAATCGGACGCAGATCGAAAGGAGGATTCATGTCGCAACCAAACGGTCTTCACCACCTCGCCATCACCACGGCCGACATCAAACGGCAGATCGAGTACTTCTCCGACGTGCTTGGCATGGAGCTCGTCGCGCTCTACTGGATGCACGGCGTCGAGGGCGCGTGGCGCGCGTTCTTGAAACTCAACGACCGCGCCTCGATCGCCTTCGTGCAGACGCCCGACGTGGGGAAGATCGCCTCGACGATCGGCGTCACGCATGCGGCGAACCCCGGCGCGCCGTGCGCAGGGGGCGCGATGCAACACCTCGCCCTCAACGTGGAGACCGAGGCGGAGCTCCTCGCGGTGCGCGATCGGATCCGCTCGCGAGGGATCAACGTGTTCGGACTGATCGATCACGGCCTGTGCAAGTCGATCTACTTCGCCGGTCCGGAGAACTTGAGCCTCGAAATCGCGACGTCGGTCGAGGCGATCGATGCGGATGCCTGGATCGATCCCGAGGTGGTCGCTCTCGCCGGCATCTCGCCGGACGAGCTCCAGCGGTACCGGCAACCCGCTGCGTACGACGGTGAGAACGGCGCGGTCGCTCAACCGCCCTACGATGCCAGCAAGCCGCACATGACGTATCCGCAGGACGAGTACGCGCTTCTCCTGTCGCTCCCCGACGAAGAGTTCACGCGCATGACGAGCCAGCCGGAGCCGCCCGTGCAGCGCGCCGCTGCGTGATCCGCAGGACGCGAGTGCCCTGCTCGCGCGACCTATCGTTAAACCCACCAGGGTAGAGGCTCTCTTCGCGCCCCCGCTCAAGCCGGGCAATCAGGGACTGCTCACCGCGTTGACGGCCTACGATCGTCGGGAGTAGCACGACGTATGGCTCGCGAAGGGATCGCGGAGCCACCGTAGTCCCGGAAGAAAGAGGGTAGCTTATGCGGAAGCGTCGAGTCCTCGGGTTCGTCCTCGTCGGCGCGCTGATCATTGGCGGCGCGGCTCTCGCCGAGGCGGGCGTCACGTGCGGCAAGCCGTCGAAGTGTACGAACGCGGCCGTCGTCGCCGATGTCCGCGCGGCGGTCGCCGCCGCGTGCCCGTGCAGCGCCGCGACGAAGTCGAGCGCCTACGCGAAGTGCTTTGGGGCGGTGGTGAAGGCGCAGGTGAAGGCGCTCGGAAAGGCCGGCTTCCCGACGGCGTGTCGCACCGACGTCAAGCGCGCGCTCGCGAGCTCGACCTGCGGACGCGCCGACTCCGTTCTCTGTCGGAAGGTCTCGCGCAAAGGGGTGGAGAGCTGCCGGCTCGCGAAGGCTGCGAAGTGCGTCGACCCGTACGAGCGGGTGGAATCTAGTTGTGTGGACGCCTGCGCGTGCAGCGTCGAAAAAGCGAACAAGCGCTCGGTCGGCTGCGACTACTTCGCGACCAGCATGGACGTGTTCAGACACGGCGATTGCTTCGCGGCGTTCATCGTCAACGCGTCGTCCGCGGCCGCCGCACACATCGCGGTCCGCTACGACGGTGTGGATCTGCCGGTCGAGAGCTTCACGCGCGTCGAGCCGACGCTGTCGGCGTACGACGCGAACGCCGGCCTGCCGCCGGGCGCGGCTGCGGTGGTTTTCCTCGGCGGTGGCACCGGCGCGACGCCGCTCTGTCCGGTCGCGTCGGCGATGCCCATCTCGAGCTTCGTCGACACGGGGATCTTCAAGGCGTTCGAGATCACGACCGACGTGCCGGTCGTCGCCTATGAGATCAACCCGTTCGGTGGAGGCGCTGCCAGCACCACAGGGGCGTCGCTGCTGCTACCGACCAGTGTCTGGGACACCGACTACGTCGCGGTGAACGCGTTCGGGCAGAGCAGCACCCCGAGCGGTGGCGTCCCGAACCGCTCGGCATTCGGCCCGTCGCTCAACATCGTCGCGCGCGAGGACGACACGGTCGCCACGATCGTCCCCGTCGTTACAGTGACCGGAGGCGGCGGGATTCCGCCGGGTAATGCCGGGGTACCGTTCGCGATCACGTTGATGAAGGGCCAGCACGCGCAGATCACGCAGAACACCGAGCTCACCGGCAGTCGGATCTCGGCGAACAAGCCGATCGGGCTCATGGCCGGCCACCCGTGCATGACCGTGCCGACCAACCAACAGTCATTCTGCGATCACGGCGAGCAGATGATCCCCCCGCTGCGCGCCCTCGGCAGCAAATACGTCGGCGTGATGTATCGGCCGCGCGCCGTGGGCGAGACGCAGACGTTCTGGCGTGCGGTCGGCGTGGTCGACGGCACCCAGCTCACGTACTCCACCGCCGTCGGCGGGCCGCCGACCTTGAACCAAGGGCAGGTGCTGCAGTTCCAGACGGGGACGCCCTTCGTGGTGTCGTCCCAGGATGCCGACCACCCGTTCATGCTGTTCGAATACATGACGGGGTCCGGGGCGGTGGCCGGCACGTCCGGGCTCGGCGATCCCGACTTCGTGGTCGTCGTGCCGCCGGACCAGTATCTCGATCGCTACCTGTTCTTCACCGACCCGACGTTTCCGGAGACCGATCTCGTCGTCGTGCGCAAGCGCGACGGCGCCGGTCAATTTCACGACGTCACGCTCGACTGCGCCGGGACGCTCACGGGTTGGCAGACGGTCGGGACGGATTTCCAATTCACCCGCGTCGACCTGACGACCGGGAATTTCCAGAGCGTCGGCAACTGCTCGACGGGATCGCGGGTCATGAGCTCCGAGCTCCCGTTCGGCCTGTGGATCTGGGGATGGGGCTCCGGAGCGACCACGCCGATCACTCGCAACGTGTCCTACGCGTACCCGGGCGGAATGAAGGTTCAGGCGATCAACGCCCTCGACTTCTAGCACGTTGCATCCCGGGAAGGTGGTGCATCCTGGTGATTTTCACACCCTGCTTGGTGCCGGTAGGGGTGCCGGTTGAGCAGCGAAACGCAGCGAAACTCGGCGAACCTCATTGAAGTCAGGAAGCTCGCCAACGCTGGGAACTGGCTCCGATTATCCCATTCCCAAGCTGGACGTCGCCGGTTCGACCCCGGTCGCCCGCTCTTCTTACGAAGAACGAGATCGTTGCGGACGCTGCCACTGTGACCGGTCGCTTGACGTCAGAGTCGCTTCCGACAGGCGCTGGTTGACGCCGCGATCGCTGCGACCCTGGCAACTGTTCAATTGGCTCAACGGTCGATGACGTGTCGGAATGGCGCACTTCCCGCGTCGCAGCCCTAGATACCTTGCCGACGTAGCGCGCGACACGCTAGCAAGCCACGCATCGCGGATAGGCTGCGACGAGAAAGGAGACTGATCGTGGAGCAGAGTCGAAGATCGGTGACGCGAATGATCGAAGCCCGACCATGGAGGCGATACCTGTGGCTCGTGCCCGCGTCTCTCGCGGTGCTCGTATCGGGGTGCGGGCCCTACATTCGTCACGATATCTCAACGCTCTCGCCGACCGCCGTCGCATCTCTGCGCAAGGGCTTCGCGGTCATGGAAGCGCGATCCTCGGATCCGACGGACCCGACCAGCCTTGCGTACCAAGCGGGTATCCACGGTTCGTATGCATCCCCAATGGCGGGCTGGAACCAATGTCAGCATGGCAGCTACTTCTTCTTCTCCTGGCATCGCATGTACCTGTACTACTTCGAGCGCATCCTTCGCGCCGCTTCCGGAGATTACGGGCTCACGCTGCCCTATTGGAACTATTCGAAGAACGCGACCGCGGGGTTGCCATCGATCTTCACCACCCCCGCGGATGCCGCAACGAACAGCCTCTTCGTGTCGCAAAGAAATTCCGCGATGAACATGGGTGGAACGCTTCCGCCATCGGCGACAGACTATTCAAACGCGTACAGCTACACGAACTTCTCGGCGCCCAACGGATCTTCAGCGGGATTTGGCGGTCAACAGGTCCCAGCGCCCGGGCACTTCTTGGGTCCCCACGGCGCCCTCGAGGCGCAGCCCCATGACATCGTCCATGTGCTGGTTGGGGGGTGGATGGGCGATCCAAACACCGCGGCGCAGGACCCGATCTTCTGGTTGCACCACGCCAACATCGATCGCCTGTGGTCTCACTGGAACGACGACATCGGAGGTTCGGACCCGAGCGACACGGTATGGCTCAACACGGCGTTCACGTTCTACGACGAGAACAAGAAGCCGGTGACGTTGACGGGTGCCCAGGTCGTCAATACCGTTTCGCAGCTCGGTTACAAATACGACGACGAGATTGGACGCTATCGTATCAAGGACACCGAGGTATGCTGCGCTCACGTGCATCCGCAAGATCCGGTGATCGCGACCAGCCAGCCGGCGCAGAAGGCCGCCCTCTCCGAGAAGCCGCTCGAGATGAAGGTGCCGTTCGTGCGCAACGGTGCGAGCCGCATGAGGGAGGCGCTGGCGATACCGGAGGGGCGGCTCACGCTACGGATCGACGGCATCGACTACGAGCCACCGCAGACCGACTATTGGGAGGTCTACGTAAATCCTCCGCCGGGCAACCTCGAGTACAAGGATCCCTCCTATGTGGGGAGCCTCGCGCTGTTTGCTCTGAAGCCGCATCATGGGATGGCCGAGGGTGGCGAGAAGCCAGTCGCCGCGTTCGATCTATCACGTGTCGTCAGGCGCCTGCAGGAAATGGGACGATGGAATGACAAGGAGATGACCGTTCGCTTCGTCCGCCGCGGCGTCATCCCACCTCCAGGCGTCAAGGAAGAAGTACGTACGGGCGTCCGCGGCACCTTCGAGCGCATCTCGATCGTTCTGGAGTGACCTTGGCGCACCCGGCACACCCAGCGCGGAGCTAACAGGATATAGTAGTAGGGGTTCCACAGAGCCTCAGGAACGCTCCTTGAGGAGATTCGTGACTGCGTGGTTGCACTGTCCGGCCCGCCGCACGGTCTCACGATAGATGCGTTTGTAGAGGAGGCGTATCGCCATGAATTCGAGCGTCTGAAACGCTCGCACAATGCTGGGCAGCCCGGCGGCCCTACAATCCAAAGCCTGGCCGGCGCGTCTCGTAGTCTGGAGACGCGACGTTTTGAGGTTCAAGGCTTCATCGACCTCCGTGATGGGGAAGACTGCCACCAAATGACCCCAAAACGATACAGAACTACGCCGATTTGCGAGCCCTCAAGATGCGCGCTTGACGTTCGCGCTCAGGTCGAGGACGAGGGCCTCGACGCCACCGCCCGAGTAGCGAGCCTTCACACGCACCGAACGAGAGGGTAGCCGGGAGCCGTCGCTTGCTTCCCACCACGCGAGATCCTCGTCGGCCTCGGCAGAGCCGAATCCAAGTTCGAAGACATTGTGGATCACGGATTGTTCGGGGATACGCATGTTCTGGTGGATCTGGAGGCCCGCGAGCCGGGCACTGTCGCTCGGAGTGATCTTTACCGCTCGCAGGGAAGGCTTGCGCTGCGGGACGAAGTCGAACGTAGCTTGGTGTGCCGCTCGTGCTTCGGCCTTCTTCAGTGCGGGCTCAGCTCGAACAAGGAGAAGCGGGTCACGCCAGGCTGCGGCAATCCCAATAAGCGCTGCTTGCTGACTAGCCGCGGGACACGCAGCGCGTCGGATTCGGTCGATTTCCTCGAACGATGCCTCAGCATGAACGTGGCTTTGCAGGAGGGGTGCGAAAAATCCGAAACGTGCAGCGACAATGTCGACGATCTTTTCTTCCGGGTCAAAGTCGTCTTCATGCTGAACATGGGTTCGATAGAACTGCAACCTCGTCTGATCGGTGAGAAGTAGGAGATGGGCAATCTCATGCCACATCGTAAAGTATGCTCGCGTCTGTTTTGATCCACGACAATCGATCACGGAAACGTACGGTAGATCGAACTCCTGGCGGTGGGTGAGCTTGAACGTGACTCCTAGGACAACGTTGGACAGTTCGTTACGCAGGGCTGCGAATCCCTTTTCGCCGCGACGGGCGTACGTGCTGACCACCCGATCGAGATCAGCGTCGCTGCGGATGAACTCAAAGGCCGTGCCGACCTTGTTCGCGGCAAGGGTCAGCAGTCCCTCGATGGTCGAGGTCCCGGGAAAGTCCTTGAGAAAGGCTCCGACCTTCCGGTCGCAGTACGCGAGGATGGCGGTCAAGGCGTTCGGGATCGGCCGAAGCCCAAGGTCCCGTGCGAGGCGCCACGCAGTAGAGGAGGAACTCAGCTTCTTTGCCATCATCCGAAGACCTTCTTTATAGCGGTATTGAGCTGCTTCCAGTCCTCGACGGTGAAGTCCTTGACCGATTTGGCGGTTCGTCGAGCAACGATGGATCTGTGCGCGTCGAGCAGCCCGAGAGTCTGGCTATAGGAAAGCCCAAGCTCCTGAGCCGCTCGCGATAGCTCCGGCGGGATGGTGACGGGCTCGGACGCCGCGGTCTCGTGAACGGCGCCTCTAAGAAGGTAGTCGATCGACGCCCCAAGAGCGTTCGCGATCTTGAGCAACGTTTCTGCTCCAGCGCTTCGCTTGTCGTTCTCAACCTCGCTTAGAAAGCTCTTGCTGACGTCGGCCTTTTCGGCGAGCTGATCCTGGGTCAGACGGCGCTTCTCGCGAACCTCGCGAATACGATCTCCTGCGGTAGGCATTGAATCTCCAAAGTATGCCTGAAGTTGGAGCCGGGATGCAATGACCTTGGCCTGGCTTGACCTGTCGCAGCGTGTTCGCTATCTCGTACCAAAGATCCATGATACCGAACGAGATTCCGGGTGTCGGCGGGAGATGCCGGTGGAGAGTCGAATGCCGAGGCACTCGAACACCGACAGCGCGGTAAGAGGGGTCGCATCGGTGACGATCAACAGCTGTGTGGACAAGGGAAGAACGTGCCGCTGGTGGCGGCGGGATGCTGCGGCTCCCGCAAGCAAGCGCGATGCGCCCGAACTGGCCTTTCATCTGATGGAGCTCGGGTAAGAAGGAGGAAGGAACATGCACACCGTCCGGTTTTTCCCGATCGGCAACGCCGACACCTGTCTGATTCAGCTTGAGAACGGCCGGCGCGTCCTGTTCGATTTCGCAGACATGCGCAACCGGGACGATGCCGACGACAAGCGCTGCGATCTGGAGAAGGAGCTTCGCGCCTGCCTAGGCGACGACAAGGAAATTGACGTGGTCGCCTTCACGCACCTGGACATCGACCACACAAAGCGGGCAACGGAGGTCTTCGAGCTCGACCACGCCGACAAGTACCAGGGCGGCGATCGCATCCGGATCAAGACGCTCTGGGTCCCAGCCGCGGCGATTCTGGAGGCCGGGGTCGAAGGCGAAGCCCGAATCCTTCGGGCCGAGGCACGTCACCGCTTCATTGAAGGCAAAGGCATCCGCGTCTTCTCGCGCCCCGATCAACTCGACCAATTCTTGAAGGACAACGGGATCGATCCTGCCCAGCGTCGCAACCTGATCAGCGATGCGGGGACGTTGTGCCCCGAGTTCAATCTGGAGACGGACGGGGTTGAGTTCTTCGTGCATTCGCCCTTCGCTGAGCACTGCGATGGAAAGCTGATCGTCCGGAACACCTCGGCTCTCTTCATGCAGGCGGCGTTCAAGGTGCAGGAACGTTTGACGCGTCTGATTCTGTCTGCCGATGTCGAGCACAGCCTGCTCGACGACATCGTCCGAGTGACGCGCTCCCACGGCAACGACGATCGCTTGATCTGGGACGTCAACAACATTCCCCACCACTGCAGCTATCTCTCGCTTGCCGAGGAAAAGGGCGAGGAAAAGACCGAACCGGGAGAGCGACTGAAGTGGCTCTACGAAACGCAAGGCGCGGCCTGCAGCCTGATCGTCTCGACCAGCGACCCAATTCCGGACGAGGAGACCGTCCAGCCGCCCCACAAGGAAGCCGCCGCTTACTACAAAGGCGTCGCGACGAAGAAGGGCGGCCAGTTCGTCGTGACGATGGAGCATCCGACCAGGACGAACCCCAAGCCCCTCGTGATCGAAATCACGAATAGCGGCTTCAGCATCAAGAAGGTCGCGGGCGGTTCGTCCACGATCGTTGGCGGCTCGGCGCCGCGGGCCGGATGGACGCGAAAGGCCTGAGGTCGGATAGGGCGCGCGCGGTCTTCGACTACGTCGAGCGGTCGCCCGACCATCCCTTTGCGCGCGTCGTGGCCGTCGCGACCGAGGGCGCCCACGACGTCCTCGACATCGTCGTAGAGCCCGAGCTGCCGCAGGACCGCGCGGTGACCATCCGGCCGGCGGAACCCATCCGGGTTCATTTTCCCCTCGACGACGGCCGGGCTCCGACGATCCATTCTCGCCGCGACGACTTTCCGCTCAACCAGGTCCACACCAACTATGCGCCCGACTCGGAGGGGCTCTGCCTCTGCATCTGGGAGGAGAACTGGAACAACCTGCGCCGCGTTCTGAGCGCCCAGGCGCTGATCGAACGCATCCGTGACTGGTTTTCGCGCATGGCGGTCGGGGAGCTCCACCAAGAAGGCCAGGCGCTGGAACCCCTTCTGCCGGCGGGTGCTCATACTCTGATCATTCCACCGGGAAGGCCCGCCGATAGCTGGTACGTCTCCGGTGCGCGGCAACACGAGGGGCGTTGGACGATCACGGTTGAACCCGGTTCCGCCACGTCGAAGGAGGCTGAAGCTATAGCCTTCTCGGTTTTCGCTATTCAGCTTGCGCCGCAGGTGCATGGCTCCCTACATGCGCAACCGCGAAACCTCAAAGAGCTTTGCGATCTCGCCCAAAATCTTGGCACGGATCTGGTCGGTCCCATACGGCAGTGGCTGCTCAGCGGCGACCGCACCGAGAGGCCGGACCAACGCAGCATGATCGTGTGCCTAACAATTCCAAAGGTCAGACAAGCCGGAGATGGCGTCGAAGGCTATGAAGTGCGCGCCTTCAGGGTAGGCGCTAAACTGTCCCAACTCGGCGAGGCCTTCGGCTGCAGTGCATTTGATCCTGGAACCGGCCGCATTGGCGCGCTTCTTTTTCCCGGTAAGCCTCACGGGCTCGACAACATCTTGCTGGAGTATTTGAGCGTAACCCGGCGCCTCGATCGCGACGCCGCGCGCTTCTATGCCGGGTCGGATCAGCGGTGCGATCGTCGTCTGGTGGCGATCGGCGCAGGCGCAATCGGTTCCAACGTTGTCATCGGTACAGCCCGCGCTGGATTGGGTACCTGGACGATTGTCGACAGCGATCTCATGTTGCCGCACAATACGTTACGGCAATTTCAGGGCAACTGGGCCGTGGGCGATCTGAAGGCGGACGCGTTGGCGGTGGCGGCCAATCATGTTCTGGCGGACACCGAAACCGCGCAGTCGATAACGGCAGACGTACTCAATCCCGACAGCAAGGCCGGCGAAATCCGAGATGCGATCAAGCAGGCGGATCTCGTCGTCGACTTCAGCGCGTCTCCTGCAGTCCTCGGCTACATCAGCAACCAGTCCGACATGCGGCGCGCCGGCAGTTTCTTCTTTAGTCCTGATGGAAGTGACCTCGTCATTCTGGCGGAAGATGAGCGCCGCGAAGTGCGGCTGGATGAGATCGAAGCCCAATACTTTTTTGCTGTAGCAACAGATGGTCGCCTCGCTGGCCATTTCGATGCAGCGCGGGTCGACTTCATTCGTTATGCGAATGCGTGCCAGGATCTGACGCGCCGCCTGCCCCCATGGCAGGTACAGACACTGTCGGCTATCGCCGGCGGGCAGCTGATCGCGTTGGTTGAACGGGCCGAACCTGCCGCGAGCGTCTGGCGCCTTGATGTCCAGACTGGTGGAGTGTCGCCAGTGTCGCTCTCGGTATCTGCCGTCGATCGCTTCGTCTTCGACGACTGGCGATTGACCGTGTCGCGTGCATCGCTGGATTTGATGCGCCGATGGCGCGCAGAAATGACACCCAGGGAAACTGGTGGAATTCTTCTTGGCACCGTCGATCTGAGCCGACGCATCGCTCATGTTGTGGGCGTGCTGCCGGCGCCTCCCGATAGTGAGCAGGAACCTACGTACTTCGTGCGTGGAAAAAAGGATCTCGGCCCTCGCGTCGAGCGTCTCGGTCGCGCTTCGGCCGGAGTTCTGAGATATCTCGGAGAATGGCATAGCCACCCCGATAACGTCCGGCCTCGACCGAGTTCCGATGACACGAAGGTCTATTCGCACCTTGAAAGGCATATCGGCCCGACAGGAGCGCCATACCTGATCGCGATCCGCGGAAGGGACGAAACCTGGTTTCGTCTGGGTTCCGACGGTTGCGTGCGCGGCGAGGCGGTCATACGCGATGACGGCGAGTGAGGGCGGACCAGCCGAACGGATCGCTCTTGCGCTGTCCGGGGGCGGATCGCGCGCGATCGCCTTCCATCTGGGATGCCTCAGGGCGCTGCACGCCGAGGGCATCCTCGACCGCGTTCAGGTCATCTCCGCCGTGTCCGGAGGCAGCGTGCTCGCCGCGCTCTACTGTTCACACGACGGCGAGTTTCCGAAGTTCGAGGCATGCGTCAGGGCGCTTCTGGCGAGCGGCCTCGTGAGGCCAGCGCTGAAGACGGCGCTCACCACCTCGGAAGGCGTCAGGGCGCTCCTCTGTTTCCTTCTGTTTGCGCCCATCCAATTCGTTAGGCCGCTCCTGCGTCTCGCCATGCGGCTGCTGCCCAAATCGTGGGCGCTGAGGGTGCGATGCGAAGCATGGTTGCGGGAACCACCCATGCGACGTTTCGCCAGTCGCACGACGATATTGAGGCGGGCGCTGTCGGATACCGTCTTCGACGGCAAGATGCTGCCCGACCTGCGCGGCAATCGGCCGAAGCTCATCGTCGTTGCATGCGAGCTGTGCACGAAATCGGCCTTCTACTTCTCGCCGGACGGCGTCGGCTCGTGGCGGTTGGGCGAAACCGATCCGAGCAGCATAGAGATAGCGCACGCCGTGGCGGCGTCCGCGGCCTACCCGGTTTTCCTTCCGGCCCTCGATGAGTATCTCACTTTCAACAAGAAGGGCGTTGTCCGTCGGCAACGCGTCATCCTCACCGACGGCGGCGTGTACGATAATCTGGGCCTCGCACCGCTCTGGCCGGACCGCGATCCCGGCATCAGCCTTCATGCCGACCCGTTCGACACGATTGTCGCGTGTCGAGCCGGGTACGGTCTCGAGGAGGCAGCCGCGCCGTCCCTCTCGCCGTCGCGGATGATCGCCGCCACCGAAACAATGCACGCCCGCGCCCAGAACTTCGCCATGAAGCGCCTCTTCGATCTCAAGAATGCCGGGGCGCTGAACGGCTTCGTCATTCCATATCTGGGTCAGGACGACAGTAAGCTGGCCTATCGCCCGCCGGATCTCGTGACGAGAGAGGCCACCGCAGCCTATTCGACGGATTTCTCAGCCATGCCCGCTGAGTGGATTGAACGGCTGTCCCGGCGCGGAGAGCAGCTGACCCTGGCGCTCCTCAAGGAACATCTGCCGAACCTGCTTGCCGCGACCTCGTCGCGCGCATCAGAACGAGCCGCTAGCGGCGCTAGGGCCAAGAGCGCGAGCGAAACACCCAACATTTGAAAATGAGCGGTTATGTCGCCGGAAGTTCGTGGCGTCACCTGCGCGGCAGCGCGCACATGCGAGCGCTGGGCGCGCCTCCCTCGAACACAAGACGACTTGCTCCCGAGAACTGGCCTGCGGCGCGTTCGGATTCTGGCCGCTGAACCGCACCTTCGAGACGGAGCGTGTTCCCTTGACGCTACACACGATAAGTGTGTACCATCTGAAGTATGAAACCAACGGCAGCACGCCGACCCACGGGCGCCCAGCGCCGCAACTTCACGCTGCGGGCAGAGACCGCGGCTCTCCTCGACCGACTTCCCCGAGAGGTCAATCGGAGCAAGCTCGTCGATGCGGCGATTAACAAACTGGTGCAGGCCCAGAGTCGGGCGAAACTTCGCAAGCTCATTGCGGAAGGGGCCGCCTACAACTCGGAGCGTGATCTCCGTCTGGTCGAGGAGTGGGGCGTGATAGACGCGGAAACGTGGCCAAGCCTCGACGAGGAGAAGTAGGCCAGCGCCCAAGCCGGGGCGACGTATACTTTGTCGCCTTCGACCCAGCTCTCGGTTCTGAAATCCAGAAGACGCGCCCTGCGGTCGTCGTTCAGAACGACATCGCCAACCGCGCGAGTCCGATCACGATCATCGCCGCTATTACCTCGCATGGGGAAGGCCGGCGAATCTACCCGATTGATGTCCCCGTCCGAGCGGGTGAAGGAGGCCTCACCTCTCCTTCCGTCGTCCTACTCAACCAACTTCGCTCCGTTGATCGGAGCCGACTGATTCGACGCCTCGGCTCACTGAAGCCGGACACGATGAAGCGGATCAATCAGGCTCTCGCGATCAGCCTCGGTCTCGTTGAACTCTGATGCGGAAACCCACGTACTCGAGCAAAAAGGCCCGCGCTGCTACGGGCTGGTGGAAGCATGCGCGGCCCTTGGGCAAGCGGATGTCGAACAAGAGCGAGCGGAAGGGCGCCAAGCAGGAGCTCGTCTCTGGTAGGGCCTGAGATCCAAATCAACTGCGTAGTTGACCTGCTCCCCGCGAACTGGGCCAGTTCGCGGGGAGCAGGTCAGTTGCTCGAGCGGGCCTCCGTCCGGTAGAGGACGCCGCCATGACGACGCCGATCGATCGCGCACTCGGCGCGGCCGTGCTCGTTGCGATCGTGCTCGCCGCCGGAATGGTATCCGCCGCACCGCCCTCCACCGAGATCTGGCAGCGCGTCGGTGCGCTCGCGATCCGCGGCCCCGGCGCCGACTACCTGACCGTCGGCGGTGGCGCATTCGACGTCGTCGGCGAGAGCGAGGAGCGAGGCGTGCGAAATCGGTCGGCCGCGGTCCGCGTCGAGTACCGCCGCGGTCGCGAGAAGCTCGCCTTCATCGGCCCGATGTTCGGCCTCATGGCCAACACCGACGGCGGCGTGTACGGGTACGGCGGCATCCACGCCGAGGCCGCCTGGGGCCGCTTCGTCCTCACGCCGTTCGGCGCGGCGGGCGGGTACCGCCGGGGCGGCAGCAAGGACTTGGGCGGCGTGTTCCTGTTCCGGGCCGGGGTCGGATTCAACTACGAGCTCGACGCCGGGACGCTGATCGGCATCGAGTTCGTGCACATGTCGAACGCCTACACGCAGGATATCAACCCCGGCGAGGAAGAGCTCTTCGTCACGCTCGCGCTCCCGTTCTGATCCGGCATCCAGCGGCGTGCGGGCGCATCCCGATGCCACGAGGCGACATCCGCGGACGCGCGACGCATGAATCGCCGATGCAGGGCCCACTACGATCTGGCGGCGACGATCCCGGTCGTGCGGCAGTAAACGAGCGAAATTGTACGGCGTGCGCGGGGCCTGATCGGCAACATCCTGCTCACGGCCTGAGTCCGGTCGTCGTTGCGATCATGTCGGCGAGGCCGTGGGCGTTCAGTCGGCTGGACGTATCGAATAGGATCCCGGCATGACGGAACGAGCGACGTACCAGCTGGAAGAACGCGTGGCGACGATCACCATGGACGACGGCAAGGTCAACGCGATGTCGACGGCCATGCTTGGGGAATTGGCCGCGGCCTTCGAACGGGCGCGGTCGGACCGGGCCGCCGTGCTTCTCACCGGCAAGGCAGGAGTTTTCTCGGCCGGCTTCGACCTCAAGGTCTTCGCGAGCGGCAACGCCGCGGACGTCACGACCATGCTCCGAGCCGGGGCCGAGCTGACCGAGCGCATTCTCTCGTTTCCGTTCCCCGTCGTCACCGCGTGCACGGGTCACGCGTATCCCATGGGCGCCTTTCTCATGCTGGCGGCGGACGTCCGGTTCGGCGCCGACGGGCCCTACCGAATCGGAATGAACGAGGTGGCGATCCGCATCGTTCCACCGCGGTTCGCGATCGAGCTCGCACGCCTGCGGCTCACGCCGGCCGCGTTCAACCGCGTGATCGTCACCGGCGAGATGCTCTCACCCACCGATGCTGCGGCGGCCGGCTTTTTGGACCACGTGCTCCCTGCGGCCGAGCTTCTCCCGGCCGCACGCGCGGCCGTCCATGCGCTCAGCCAGCTCGACATGGCGAGCCACGGGACGACGAAGCTCAGGGTGAGAGAGCAGGCGCTGAAGGCGTTGCGCGAGGCGATCGCGAAGGATTTCGCACCGGAGGACGTTCCCTAGCTGTTGAAGCTAGGCACGTTGTTCACGCCGCGACTTTCTGGAGTCGGGTGATCGGGGCTCGATAGTTGAGACTCGTATGCGGTCGTTTCCGGTTGTAGTAGCGCACCCACGGCGCGAGCGCACGTCGGCGACGTGCTGACGTTGCGTAGGCGCGCTGGTAGGCCCACTCGCGCAGGAGCGTTTGAATGAAGCGCTCGGCTTTGCCGTTGGTGCGTGGGCGGTAGGGGCGCGTGCGCTTGTGGCAGATACCAAGCCGGGTGCACGCCGCGGCAAACACCCGCGCACGATAGCAGCCGCCGTTGTCGGTGAGTACGCGTTGCGCCACAACACGGCGCGCCGCAAACCAGGCGACGGCTCGTTCGAGAAAGCCCGCCGCGTCGGTCTGGCTCAGCGTCGGCAGCACTTCGACATAGGCGACCCGACTCGCATCGTCGACACAGACATGCACGTGCTCCCAGCCCACGCCCTTGATGCGCGACCGGCGATTGCCGTGAATGCGATGGCCGACCCGGACAATGCGCGCCAGGCTCTTGATGTCGAGGTGCAGGAGCTCGCCGGGGTGCTCGCGCTCATAGCGCCGCACGGGCTCCGGCGGCGTCCGCGCTGGCAAGCGGCCTAGCCCATGGCGCCGTAAGACGGCGCCCACGGTGGCCCGCGGCATGCGCACGCGACACGCGATCGCGTAGCCGGTCAGCCGTTGCGCCCGCAGCGCCACGATCCGCTTCTCGCGCGGCGCGGCGGTCCGATGCGGAATCCGGCGCGGTACCGACGACCCGTCGTCGAGTCCCGCCGTCCCCGCGGCGCGAAACCGTGCCCGCCACTTGTGCACGGTGCGCACGCTCACGCCGAAGGCCTCGGCCGTCTCCGCCACCGACCACCCCTCCGCATCCACCCGCTGCACAATCATCGCTCTCGCCTTCGGCGTCGTCCTCGCGTTACGATGCATCTTCATCCGGGAGCCACCTCCTGGGCTGAGATTCGTTTCGCCACGATCTCTTTGCCCCAGGAGGTCCCGGGTGAACAACGTGCCTGGCCGCTACACCTAGCCGTCCACGCGTACGGTTCGCGTTCGAGCACGCGTCGCTCTACGACGTGATGATGGGCGGACGGCACGCAACGCTCTACCAGACGCCCGATCTGCAGACCGCTTGCTTCACTGGCGGCATCCCGCTGCACCGTGCGCGCATCTTGGACGTCGCCGGCCCGAACGGCCTCGTCGCGGAGCTTGCGAGGATGGTCGAGGATGGCGTACAGATCGGGTCCTTGCATCTCTAGAAGTGCGGCAGAGCAGGAACCGCCGATGCCCGCCACTCCGAAGTCCGCCCGTACCCGGATCGACGTCGGTTTTCGACCATGCCCCACCCGGCGCGGAGGCTTGCGCACCAGCCTCCGCCTTTGCGTCACGACGCTGATGCTGACGATCGCGCCCCCGGCGGCCGAAAGCACGCAGTACACCGTGGGTGCGGTCGACGGTGGTTGGTACTGGAACACGGGTTTCCACGACCCCACCAACGGCAACTACATCGTCGGGAACACCGGGTGGTTCGGTGAGCCGCCGGCGTCGGGAGTGCTCTTCTATCGCAATTTCTTCGTCTTCGATCTTCCCGATACGAGCGAACCGAGCGGGGACCTTGTCACGGACATTTCCCAGTTGAATGCAATTTATTCATAGCGAAAACAGAATCCTGAAAGAGCAGCGCCCGCGTGGGTCGCATTTCCCTTGTGCTTAGGGCGACTACCTGCGACGGTCACAGGCTGCCCGTAGAGCACATCGTATTGATCTTCCACTCGTCATCACCCACACCGCCGTTTGATTCGTTCGGTCCACTTGGCCCTGACGGAGCGTTCTGCTCTGCGGCACGCCACGCGCGACCGCCTCCCATGCCCGAGCGCTACCTCGTGAGGCGGGACAGTTGCCCACGACAACACACGAGGAGCGCCATGTTCCAGCCATCTGTTCCGAGACGCACGCGTATTGTGACCGTCACACTGTTGGGCGTCGTCGCCCATTTGCTGGTGTTCGAGAACGGATGGACAGAGCACGTCTCGGCCGCAACGATCGACTACTCGGTTACTCGCGTCGATCACGCGGAGTCTTCGGACGACACCGGTGCGTACGAAGCGCTCAATCCGGCACAGGCCCTGAGCGCTCACTTCACGGGCGACGAAGTGCGTGTGCGGTCGAGCGGTGAACGGGAGTGGCAACTAGGGTTGAGGCTCACGGGCTGGGGGTACGGCGAGCATCTCCCGGCTGTCACGTCGGGCAGGATGACGGCGCGGGGTAATCGCGTCGAAATCCGGAAGCAGGCACTCGCCGGTCCGCAGTCCTCGCCACTGGTTGAATGGTACGTGAATACACCGCGGGGGTTGGAGCAAGGGTTCACGCTCTCCGCGCCGCCTGACACGATCCCGTATGCCGGCGCGCCCGGACGACTCCGCATCGCTCTCGAGCTCACGGGCGATCTGCGCGGCGAGGCGACCGAGGACGGACAGACGGTGCTCCTGAAAGATCAGCACGGTCGCCGGCTCGCGAGTTATGACCATCTCAAGGCGTGGGACGCGACGGGGCGTGAGCTCGAGTCGCGGATGCGAGTGCATGGGCGCGGCGTGTCGTTGGAGGTGAACGATACGGGAGCGACCTATCCCGTCACGATCGACCCGATGCTGACGCAAGAGATCATCCTGGAGGACGACACCGGCCTGGCGTTCGACAAGTTCGGTTCGTCGGTCGCCATCAGTGGCAACACGGCGATCGTCGCGGCGATCAATCGAGGCGCCGCGTACATCTTCGTGCGCAACGGCGCGACGTGGGAGCTGCAACAGAAACTGCCACCCGTCGACGCCCCGAACGAGGGCTTCGGCCAGTCGGTCGCGATCAGCGGCAACACCGCCATCGTCGGGGCGACGGCGACGGATGGTGGTCGAGGCGTGGCGTACGTCTTCGTCAGGGTCGGCACGACGTGGTCGCAGGAGAAGATCCTGACCGCGAGCGACCGCGCTGTGGGTGACCACTTCGGCTACTCCGTCGGTATCAGCGGCGACATCGCGGTCGTCGGCGCTCCCTATCGGAATGGTCAGCGCGGCGCGGCGTACGTCTTCGTGCGCAGCGGCACGACGTGGGCCGAGCAACAGCAGCTCTTCGCAATAGCCGGCGAGGCGAATGACGGATTCGGCTGGTCCGTCGCCGTCAGCGTCGAGACGCTCATCGTCGGAGCGTTCGGCGACAACGTGGTCGGCGACACATTGAACAGAGAAGGCTCGGCATACGTGTTCGTGCGTAACGGCACGACGTGGTCGTCACAAGCGTTCTTGACCGCGGACGACGTCACATTCTCTTTCGGTTTCGGTTGGTCGGTTTCCGTCAGCGGCGACATCGCCCTCGTCGGAACGCAACCCGGCTACGCGGCTTTCGTCTTCACGCGAAGCGGCACGGCGTGGTCGTCCGCACAGCCGCTGCTCCCCGCCCCCGGCGAGGCGCTGACGGGTGACGGATACGGTGAGGCGGTGAGCATCAGCGGCGACAGGGCCATCGTCGGGGCGTTCAATTCGGACAAGGGTCGAGGCGCGGCGTACGTCTTCGCGCGGAATGCCGGTACGTGGAGCGAGCAAACGAAACTGCGAGCCGTCGATGCCCCCGCCGGCACCGGCTCGGCCGAGAGCTCCTTCGGCTCGTCGGTCGCCATCAGCGGCCCGACGGACATCGTTGGAGCGCCCTACAAGCAAGTGGAGACGGAGCGCCTTCAGGGCGGTGCGTACGTGTTTCCATCTCTCGATACCGACGGGGATGGACTGCCCGACGATTGGGAGACGAATGGCGTCACGATCGACGGCGTGTTCGTCGACCTACCGGCGATGGGCGCCAACCCGCTGCACAAGGACATCTTCGTCCACGTCGATTGGATGGGGCCGGACCCGGCGCGGCCTGGGGTGATCTTCAAGCCGGAACGCAGAGCCATCAAGATCGTCATCGACGCTTTTGCCATCGCGCCGGTCGACAATCCGGACCACAGGCCCGGCGTGAACCTGCACGTGGACCTCGGCCCAACCAGCGTGCTCAGCTACGTCACGGGCGCAACCACCACCTGGGGCGCCCTCTCTCGGGCCGGAGAAGTGCCGTTTCAAGCCACGATCGGCTCGTTCAACCCGAACAAGACGTACAACTGGAGCGGGGTCGACGCCGTGAAAGCGCTGCATTTTCTCCCGGCGAAGCGGAGCGCGGTGTTTCACTACGCCTTGTTCGCCAACAACTTCAGTCCGGTGCAGAACGGCGGCATTTCGCGCGGGCTCAATGCGGCGGACTTCATCGTCACACTCGGCGATTGGCCTGACGAGGGCGGCACGTTGCTGGAGCAGGCAGGCACGTTCATGCATGAGTTCGGCCACAATCTCGGCCTACATCACGGCGGCGATGATGACGTCAACAATAAACCAAATTATCTCAGCAACATGAACTATAGCTTTTCAAACGTCGGAGTGTTCCAGCCCAACGGCAAGCAGCGAAGCTTCGACTACTCGAGAGCGCTGCTTCCGCAGCTCGATGAGCGAAGTCTCGACGAGTTCGTGGGTATCAATGATCCGGCCATGCACCTGACGTTCTGGAGCACGCGTACGCGCCCAGACATCCCTGAGGGGTCCAACCACTGCTTCCCGAACCCCAGCGTTTATTTCAAGTTGTTCTTCCCCACCGACGGACTCGATTGGAATTGTGACGGCATCGAGAACCCGATTCCCGTTGCGGCGGATATCAATGGCGATGGAGCATGTATCAATTTCGGTGACAATCTCATCACGGATTCCACGCCGGGCGGTGACGACGTCGAGGTATTCGGGAGAATCATGTCGGGCCCGAACCGAATCTGCGAGACCATCGCCGCGGGTGACGACGCACAAGAGCACCTGCCCGGGTTCGCGCAACCGGACGTGCTCACGGGATTCAACGACTGGCCCGCCATTGTCTTCGATGGAGGCGGCAGCATAGGCGGCCTCGGAGTCAGTGCATCGGAGCCACTGAGCACGGCGAACGATGAGCCGACGTTGAAGCAAATCTTGGACGTAGTGCCGGCGGGGGTCTTCGAAGAAGAGTTGGTCGCTCCGCTCGACGTGGTCAGTGTCTCGACACAAGCGGGCCCGGCGCCGCTGCTGGTTGGTTTCGACGGCAGTGCTTCGACGGCCGTCAACGCGACCATTGTCGATTGGGCCTGGGACTTCGGCGACGGTACCACCGGCTCAGGCACGACGGTTCCCCACACCTACAACCTGCCCGGCGAGTATTTCGCCAGTGTCACGGTGACCGACAGCAACGGCCACGTGAACCTCGTGCCGCTGCTGCAGCACGTGGAGGTCATCGACGGCACCATCGTGACGGCGACGCCGCTGACGACGCCGACCCTGATTCCGACCCCCACGCGGACGACGACCCCGCCGCCGGGCGCGACTCCGACGCGGACTGCGACGCCGTTACCCGGATCGACACCGACGCCAGCCCCCACGCCGACACCCAGTTTGGGCTTGGTCGTCACCACGACGAATGACAACGGCGACAACGCCAACCCCATTCCCGGATCGCTCCGGCAGACGATCCTGACTGCCAACGCCAAAGCCAATCCCGTCGGTGGCGTCGACGTGATCACCTTCGCCATTCCCGGTGCGGGCGTGCATACCATCGCGCCGGTGGCCTTCCCGCTGCCGTGGATCACCGACCCGGTGACGATCGACGGCTACACGCAGCCGGGCGCCTCCCCCAATACGCAGACCGTCGGCGACGATGCCGTGTTGCTGATCGAGCTCGCCCCCGACGTCCCGGGAGGGTACGGTTTCGTTCTCAGAGGCGCCGGCGGCAGCACCGTGCGCGGGATAGTCATCAATCGCTACCGCAACGTGGGGATCTTAGTCGATTCCGACGACAACGTGGTCGAGGGCTGCTTCATCGGCACCAATGCCGCCGGTGACAGTCGCCTCATCCCGGTCTTCACGAACAGCGACGAAGCCGGCCTCGTCCAGGGCGGCATCTACGTCATCTCAGGCGCGAACAATCGGTTCGGCGGCACGCTGCCGGCGGCGCGGAACGTCATCGTCGGCAATGGCGAGTTCGGTGGGATCCGCGTCGGGAACGACGTCTACCGCGGCGTTGCGGACACGCGCATTCAGGGCAACTACCTCGGTACGAACGCGGCCGGCTCAGCCGCGCTCAACGTGGGTGGTATCAACAACGGTGGGCCGGGGGTCGAGATCAATGACTTGAAGGTCACCAACACCCTGATCGGAGGGACGGAACCGGGAGCGGGGAACCTCATCTCCGGCAACCAAACCGAGGGCGGTGGGTTCGGGATCTTGATCTACGCGAGTGGTGACGTCACGATCCAGGGCAATCTGATCGGCACCAACGCTCAAGGCACGGCGGCAATCGGCAATGCCTCGGGCGGCATCTTCGCCGGCGGCATCTTCGGGGGACCGGTCGGCCGGCTCGTCATTGGTGGCCCGCAACCCGGCGCGCGCAACGTCATCTCCGGCAATGGGGTGGATGGACTGAACGGGCAACAAGTCGTGAGTGCCGGGATTGCGCTCTCCACCGTCGTGCCGGCGGTGGTGCAGGGCAATTTCATCGGGACGGGCAGCGACGGCGTCACCCTGATTCCCAACTTCGTCCACGGTATCGGCGTCACCGTGGTGTCGACCACGCGTTACACGATCGGCGGCACGCACCCGGGCGAAGGCAATGTCATTGCGGGCAACGCTCGCCACGGCATTAACGTCGGGGGAGATCCCACCGGTCCGGTCACCATTCTCGGCAACTCCTTCTTCTCCAACGGCGGGCTCTCGGCCATCTCGGGCGGACTCGGGATCAATCTCACGGGATCATCCCCCGAGGACGGCTTCCGGGTGACCGGCAACGATCCGTGCGACGCGGACGTTGGCCCCAATGGTGGGCAGAACTACCCTGAGCTCACGACCGCCGACGACGCCGCCGGTGCGACGACGATTGCGGCCACTCTGGACAGCACGCCGGGGACGCAGTTTCCGCATCGAGTTCTTCTCGAGCCCGGTCTGTGATGAGTCGGGACATGGCGAGGGTCACACCTTCATCGGCGCGACGACGGTCACGACCGCTGCCGGTACCTGCAATGTGTTCGCGCCCCAGCATCTCGACTTCGGCGCGCTGGTGCAGCCCGCCGTCGCGGTCGGGCAGTTCATCACGGCGACGGCGACGGATCCGAACGGCAACACGTCGGAATTCTCGAACTGCGTGCAAGTCACCGGTACCGGACCCGTCCCGACGTTCACCTCCACCTCCGGATCGACGCCAACGGCGACGCCGTCGTTCACCGTGCCCGCGCCGACGCGCACGCCCGCCCCGGAGAATTGTTACGACTGCATCGACAACGACGGCGATGGCAAGATCGATCGCGACGACGAGGACTGCCCGCTGCGAGCCAATGGAATGGAGCTCGGTTTGAGCCGTCCGGGGAAGGGCGCCAAGGCGATCGTCAAGTGCGCCAAGACCCTCGGGCAAGCGGGGACGAAGTTCTCCACCGCGAAGCTCAAGCATCTCCAGAAGTGCGTCGACGCGGCGTTCGTCTGCGTGCAGCGGAAGCCGAACGACGCGGTCTGCGCCGCAAAGGCCAAGAGCACGTGCGCCAAGGGGCTCGCCAAGTCTGCGAGCGATGAGGGCAAGCTCCGGCGCGCCATTCTGAAGAGATGCGCGCCTCCGTCGGTCGACGTCGCCGATCTCCGGTCGGTGGCGGGCATCGGCTATGAAACGGAGGCTGCCGTCTGTGGAGAACGCGGCGTCGGGACGCTCGCGTCGGCGAGCGACGTCGCGGACTGCCTGGTCGCCGAGCACGGGTGCCGGGTCGAGGATCTGGTGGCGAGCGAGGTGCCGCGCGCGGTCGAGCTGCTCCGCCTCGCCGGCCGCGACCCGACGGTCGAGTTCCCCTGCCTCGCCGCCGGCGCCGACGGAGCCGGCGCTGATCTCGGCACGGCGAAGGGCAAGCTCGCCGTCAAATGTCAGAAAGCGATCGGAAAGGCCGGCGCGAAGTTCGCGTCCGTCAAGGCGAAGCTCACGCAGAAGTGCTCGAGCGCCGTCTACGTGTGCGTGCAGGTGAAGACGACCGACGCGAAGTGCCGGCCCAAGGCCGAGGCGACGTGCAGGAAACAGCTCGCGAAGCTCACGGCTCCCGGCAAGGGCGCCACCGCGAAGCTCGCCGCGGCGATCACCAAGAGCTGCACCAAGGCGCCGCTCGCGCTCACGGATCTGCTGGAGGACGATGGTCTCGGCTTCGCGGCGCTCGGCGGCGAGTGTGCGGCCCTCGGCGTGCCGTCACTCGGCTCCCTCGCCGACGTGAGCACCTGTCTCGAGCGCCGGCACACCTGTCGAGTCGAGCAAATGATCGAGACGGAGATGCCGCGTGTCGTGGAGCTCCTGGACGTCAGTCCGTGAGGGCGAATCGACGGGAGTGAAGAGGCGTGGGAACGCCGTTGACGCCCAGTACGAGGGCGGCTATGGCGGATCACCTTGACGAACCACGCATGCAAGTGACTCCTGCATGGTCGGGGTCCGACAGACTCGCCGCCGTACTCGCCGCGCTCCTGTTGTTCCTTCTCACAGTCGCGTTCTGGAAGTATCGCATCTTCGACAGTGGGGTGAGCCCCGCGATCGACATCGTCTCCGTCGATCTCTACATCTCGCACGTCCCGACGGTGCAATACGGGTTCGAGGCCCTCGAGTCGGGACGGATTCCGCTCTGGAATCCCTATCAGTTCTGCGGCGAGCCCTTCATGGCCGTCTCGTACACGGCGCTTTTCTATCCGCCGCATCTCGTGGGCTTCCTCGTCGACGTTCCGACCTCGGTCGAGATCTTGTTCGTCCTGCACATGTTCTTCGGCGGGCTGAGCATGTGGTGGCTCGCGCGCCACGTCGGCATCGGGCGCCTCGGTGGTCTCGCCGCCGCACTCACGTTCATGTGGTCGGGGTGGATCATCTCCCAGAACACGTTGCCGATGCTCTTCGAGGCCATGTGCTGGGTGCCGTTCACGGTGTTGATGATCGATCGGGTCCTCCTCGGCGCGCGTCAGGCCTGGATGTGGCTGATCGCCGCGCTCGCGTGCCAGTTCCTCCTCGGGGCGATGGAGGTCACGTTGCACACGATGTACGCGGGCGGACTGTTTGCCGTGTGCCGGCTCGTGCAGCTCGCAGGGAAAGGCGTGTGGATACCGGCGCTGCGGCGCAGTGCGCTCCTCCTCGTGTGCATCGCGGCCGCGGCGCTGCTCGCCAGCCCGCAGCTCTTGCCGACGATCGAGCTGACACGGCTCAGCAGTCGCGCTGCCGGGAGTCTGACGTGGGAGCAGGCGTCATTGATGGGGCGGATTCCACCGTACAGCTTCCTCGAGCAAGCGGTCCAGAACTTCGGGTTCGGATCGGTCGGCGTGCTGCCGCTCATCGGATTCGGGCTGGTGCTCGGGTTCAAGCGGCAGCGGATGGTCCTGACGTTCGGATTGGTCGCGGCGGTCGGCGCCGCCTTCTTGGTGTTCGGGGGAGCGGTCTATCGGCTGTACTACGAGATTCCGATCGTCGGCGGTCTCTTCAGGCGGCCCTTCAAGTTTCTCGACATCTACGGATTTGCGCAGGCGTTGCTTGCGGGAGTTGCGATCGACCGCTTGTGCGAGTGGGGGGGCTCGGATCGCCGCGAGGTGCTGCGCCACTGGTCTTGGCTCCTGGCGCTGGCGATCGGCTGCGCCGGCACGCTCTGGCTCGCTTCGGTCGGACGCACGAATTGGTACTGGCCGGCCATGGTGGGGTTGCTGCTGCTGTTCGGAATCGTGTCGGGCCGGTCACTGCGGATCGCCTGCGTCGTCGGAATGGTCGCGCTCCACGGCGCCAACGTGTTCTGGACGACGGGCAATACGTATCAGCGCCCACTGCAGCAACCGCACCTCTACGACACGCGTCGTGAAGTGTTCGATTTGATCAAGTCGTCGCTCGGCGACTCGCGCGTCTATTTGTCGCCGGCGCTCTGGTTCAATCCCGGACTCACCGCGAAGCAGGGAATGTTGCGGAAAATCCCGGTGTCGGTCGACTACGAGCCGCTTGCCGTAGGCCGCTATCAGCAATTCTTCGAGACCGTGTCCATGGAGGGAGTGCCGGATCGGCTTTCGCCCGCCTACCATCCATTTGCGGGTGCGTACGACTTGGGACCGGGGTCACGCTGGCGGCTCATGGATCTCACCGGCACGAAGTTTTTCGTGATGCAAGTCGACGAGCCCGGCGACCGTTTCATGATCGGCAACCCGAACGACTTTCGGGTCGTCCTTCAACGACGAAAAACTCGGGTGTTCGCGCGCACGAACGTGCTGCCGCGCGCTTCCTTCGTGCGGCGGGCACGCGTCCTCGAACGAGAGGACGAGGTGCTGGCGGCGCTGGACAGCCCGACGTTCGACCCGCGAACCGAAGTCTTGCTGGAGGAGCCCGTCGAGGGCATCACCGCGGACGCGACGGCATCGGGGGCGCCGGGCGAGGTGACGATCGACTCCTACGAGCCCGAGCAGGTCGTGATCACCGCGCGGGTCGATACACCCGGCTTTCTCGTCTTCGGCGATCTGCTCTACCCCGGTTGGAAGGCGTTCATCGGTGACCGCGAGGTTCCGATCCATCGCGCGAACTATCTATTCCGCGCGGTGCGCCTCGATCCCGGCACCTCGAAGGTGCGGTTCGAGTATCGGCCGGCGAGCTTTCGGCTCGGCCTCGTGCTCTCCGCCGCGACGGCCCTCATGCTCATCGGCGCCTGCTGGGGCCAACGTCATTCCGGAGCTAGTGCTTCTTGAACGTGCCTAGGTAGGCGACGACGTCCCGGATCTGCTGCGGGCTGAGCCGCGATGCCCACTCCGGCATGTACTTCGAGCCGTGGAACGCCTTGTCGGCGCCGAGCGAGATGGAGCGTGCCACCTCGTCCTCGCGACCTTCGATCACGAACTTGGGCGAGGTGAAGTCCCGAGGCGGGTGGTCGATCAAGGCTTTCGCCACTGGTCCGCGACCGCCGCCGTCGATTCCGTGGCATCCCCAGCACGCTGCGTTGTAGATGTCCCGGCCGGCCTGCACGCTCACGTGCTTGCCGGGAACGGAGAGCTTTTGGACGTAGCCGACGGCGGCCTCGAGGGCCTCTGGCTCGAGCACGCTCGCCACCGACATCGGCCCGTGGGACGCCCCGATCAATGCCTTGGTGATCTTCTCGTCGCTGCGCCCGGCGATCCAGCTCGAGTCGGAGAAGTCGGGCAGCGTGCGCTTGAGATCCGTGGCGAGCGGCCCATCACCCCGTCCGTATCGTCCATGACAGCTCGCGCAGAACTCCGTGTAAACTTGCTCGCCATGCCCCGGCGCGGTGGAAGACGTCTCGGCCGCGGCCACGCCGCCCATCGAACCCAGCATCATTGCGAGCGTCACACCGAGCAGTTGCGTACGCATGCGCTCTCCCTTCGTCCCCACGCTACGGTTCCCGCTGATAGGAACGCAAGGCCGGTCGCTTCCGGATCCTGGGGAGAGCATGAGCGCTTCGGGTCTCGCGTAGCGCCTTCGGCGGGTGCCATGCGTGCCGCGACGGATGCTGGCCCGTCGTTTGCTCCGCAGAGCGGGCGATGGACATTCTCGAGATCCTCGATCGCTGCGGCGCCCTCGAGCGCGGGGCGGGCGACGTCTATGCGATCTTGGCGGAACGCTTCGCCGACGACCCCGGCCTTCGCGCCCTCTGGCGGAAAATGGCGGAGGACGAGCGCGAGCACGCAAGGAAGCTCGAGACGTGGCGCGCGCTCGTCGCCGCCGAGGTCCCCGAGCATCGTCCGGTCGCGAGCGGCTTCGCCGACGCGATCCGCGAGATCGAGATCCTCCTCCGGAACACGCGGTCGGAGGCGTGGCGGTGCGCGTCTGCAGACGAGGCGTTCGCGCTGGCACTCAAGCTCGAGGAGTCCGAACTCGACTCCCTCTACACCACCTTACTGCGGAGCTCGGTGATCACGCGCTCGTCCGACGCGGCGACGGCGCTCCGCGCCGAGACCGCCGCACACCACGAGGCGCTCGTGCGCATGGTACGCGAGCGGTCGCACGACGAGGCGAATCTGCTGCTGGCGTCACTGCTCGTCGAGTCGGAGCCGGACGACCTGCCGTAGCGGGGAGACGCGTTCAGGCGGAAGCGCTCGGGCGCGCACTCTCTTTCGCATCGGACTCGAGAACGATCTCCACGATTCCGGGAGTGCTCGAGTGACTGCGAACGAACGCAGCATGCACTCGGTTCATTCGCTCGAGATAGCTCTCCGGGGCACCGTCGAGGACTCGGAGCCGAGCCGACCGCCACTGGCCCTTGAAATGAACTCGGAGGCGGCTGTCGCGTGCGAGTGCGTTGCGGACCCAGTGCGCGCGGAGGCCATCTTCCACGACCACGACGATGCGACCGTCGTCATCGAGATACCCGACCGGAACGCGGCGACGCTTGCCCGACCGGCGGCCCGTCGTTTCGACGATGAGTGCGTTCTTCCGCGTGTACGGAGGTCGTGGCAGTCCGGTGAGCAGTGCGAGGTTGGTGGCGGCGTTCGCGATGCGGATCACCAGCTTCGGAAGTCGCATCGGTCCTCCGCAGGCATCATGACTCGGGAATGAATCGCTCCAGGAGGCGCTCTTTCGGCCGCGCGGTACGGCGTAGCTGCTCCCGCCGGCCGCGCACGGCGTCGTCGTAGGTCGGCGCCGGATCCGGATTGCGGTAGAAGACGCCGGTGTGGAGTTCCGTCCCGTACGCCTGCGCCAGCTCCATCGCTCGCAGGCGGTCGGCCGGGTCGTGCCCGAGCGCCTGGAGCGGTTTCATCGACGCCTTGTGCGCCTTCAGCTGAAACTCGGGCGGCCCGAACGTGACGCAGGGCGACTGCACGTTCACGAAGGCGAAGCCGGGGAAGCGGATCGCTTCCTCGATCATCGCCGTGAGGCCGCCCATGTCGCCGGGCGTGCCCTGCGCGACGAATCCCGCGCCGTAGGCGAGGACGTACAGCAGGGGATTCACCGGGTTCTCGAGGCTGCCGTATGTCGACGATGCCGTCTTGCGGCCGCGCGGCGACGTCGGCGAGAGCTGGCCCTTGGTGAGCCCGTAGGTCTGGTTGTCCATGACGACGTAGGTGAGGTCGACGTTCCGGCGGATCGCATGTGGCAGGTGTCCGCCGCCGATCGAGAAGCCGTCGCCGTCCCCGCCGGCGACGAGCACCAACAAGTCGGGATTGGCGAGCTTGATACCTTGGGCGATGGGCAGGGCGCGCCCATGGACGCTGTTGAAGCCGTACGCGGTCGTGTAGCCGGGGATTCTGCTCGAGCAGCCGATGCCGGAGACGAAGGCAATTTCGTGCGGCGGACGTCCGATGGCCGCGAGCACGCGGTACATCGCGGTCAAAACGCCGAAATCGCCGCATCCCGGACACCAGATGGGCTTCAGATCGCTCTGGTACTCCTTGGCGGTGTGCTGTTCAGTGTGTGCGATGGCACCGGTCATGACTGCCTCCATGTATCCTCACTCCCGCGGCTCTGACTGCGGCACCTGTTTGCGCTGAAGGGCGAGCGCCATCTGACGCACGCGCTCCACCACCTCGCTCGCGAGGATCGGATTGGCGCCGCTCTTCGCGAGCGACTCGATGCCGTCGGGTACGTCCGCGTACATGCGAATCACTTTGTGCAGCTGGCCCTGATGCGACTGCTCGATCACCAGCCCGGCCTTCACCGAGGCGAAAAAGTCCTGATACACCTCGCGCGACACGGGGTAGAGGAGCTTCGGCACGAGCAGCTTCACCTGCAGGCCCTCCGACCGTGCCAGCTGCAACGCCTCCATGGCGACGCCGGCCACGCTGCCCCAACTGATGAGGCCGACCGGGGCGTCGGCGTCCCCGGTGACGATGAAGAGATCGCGCCGGTGTTGCAGCGGATCGAGCTTGGTGAGCCGCTTGGCGTTCATCTGGGCGTGCATCGTGCCGCTGGCCGTGGGCGAGCCGTGCTCGTCGTGCTCGATGCCGGAGGCGAGATAGTTGCCGCCGGGCGTTCCCGGATCGGTGATCGGGCTCACGCGGGACTCGGTCATCCGGAACCGCTGGTAGTGCTCGAGCTCTTTGGCCGTCGGCCTGCGGCGCTCGACGAGTCGAATGGCGGCGAGATCGGGCGGATCGACGATTTCTTTGCGTTGCGCGATCTCCTGATCGGAGAGCAGGATCACCGGGGTCTGATACTGCTCGGCGAGGTTGAACGCTTCGACGGTCATTTCGAAGGTATCGCGGACGTTGGTCGGCGCGAGGACCGGTCGTACGGTATCGCCGTGGCCCGAGAAGACCGCTTGAAACAGGTCGGCTTGCTCGCTCTTCGTCGGCAGACCGGTCGACGGCCCGCCTCGCTGGACGTTCACGCACACGAGCGGAAGCTCGGCGATGCTCGCGAGCCCGAGCATCTCCGTCTTCAGTGACATCCCCGGTCCCGAGGTCGCCGTCATCGCCTTCTTCCCGGCGAATGAGGCGCCGACGACGGCGCCGATGCCGGCGATCTCGTCCTCGGCCTGCAGCATGGTGCCGCCATAGCTCCAGATCTCGCGATCGAGGAATTGCATGATCTCGCTCGAGGGTGTGATCGGATAGCCGCCGAAGAACTCGCAGCCGGCGATGATCGCGGCGGCGGCGCACATCTCGTTGCCGTCGACGATGAGCTTCGTCGTGCTCGCCGCCTGCGGGCGCGGCATCACGCGCTTCGTCGTGAGCGGATGCGTCTCGGCGTAGGTGAGGCCGGCGGCGAATGCGCGCTCGTTGGCGTCGAGCACCTCGCGACTCTTGCGTGCGAACTTCTTCACCATCCCGGCGCGGATCGCGTCGCGCGCGATGTCGAACCAGCCGGCGAGGAGGCCGAGCACCAGCGTGTTCTTCGCCCGATCGCCGCCGGACGCTCGCTTCGCCATCTCGGTGATCGGTACTGCGAGTATTTGGGCGGGCGTGACTCCGGTGAGCGGGATGGTCGGGGACGTCCCTTCCGCCTTGCCGTCGTAGATCACGATCGTGCGGCCGCCCACGGGAAGCTGTGCGCCGAATTTCATGAAGTCCGGCCAGTTGAGCGCAACAGCCACGTCGAGCGTCTCGCCTGAATTCCACACTTCGTGCGTCGAGATGCGCAGACGGCACGACGACTCGCCGCCGCGAATCTGCGAGCCGAAGCTCTTGGTCATGATCGCGTGGTAGCCCTCGAGCGCGGCGGCGGTCAGCAACGACTCGCCCGCCGACACGATGCCATCACCCCCGGAGCCTGCCATGCCGATGACGAGGTCGTCGCTCATGTGTGCTGGAGTACCGAGCAAGGTCGATGCCACGTTCGCGCGCTGTCAGGGCAGTCGGATGCACGGCGTTTCGGACCCGTATCGAAGCGATTCTCACCCTTGGGATGCCTCGAATCGTGGATGGCAAAATTGGGAATGACGGCGGCGGGGCACTCGCATCGTT